>NZ_JBKORJ010000010.1:0-80308 GCF_047314585.1 Shewanella sp. BJSY2023SW005 | reverse complement strand
GCCAGCGCATCCTGGGTGGCTTGATCCAGGGCGCCGCCGCTCCAGAGTACATCGCCGTTATAGCTGCTGCCGACGCTGTGGCTGTCGTTGATGTCAACATCGGTGAAGCTCAAATCGCCGCTGTCGCTGAGCATGCCGTTGATAACATCAACATCCTCGGTGACCGCGCCGCTCATATCGATGCTCAGCACTGGCGCATCATTGGTGCCGGTGATGGTCAGAGTGACGGGTTGTGAATCACTGGCGCCAAAGGCATCGGTGACTGTTAGTGTGAAGCTCAAGGTGATGGTTTCGCCGACGGCGAGGAACTGCACCAGGCTGTTGGCGATGTCATAGCTCCAGCCGGAGTTGTCGGCGCTAAAGCCGGCCACCAGCGCATCCTGGGTGGCTTGCTCCAGGGCACCGCCGCTCCAGCTCGCATCGCCATTGTAGCTGCTGCTGACACTGTGGCTGTCGTTGATGTCGACATCGGTGAAGCTCAGGCAGCCGCTGTCGCTGAGCATACCATTGATGACATCAAGATCTTCAATGACGGCGCCACTTGCGTCAGCGCTGAGAATAGGGGCGTCATTGGTGCCTATGATGGTAATAGTGACCAGTTGCTCGGCGCTGGCGCCAAACTCATCAGTTACAGTAACAGAGAAGGTTTCGGTGCGAATTTCGCCTTCCAGCAGGCCTTCGGCTGCAGCGTTATCGAGCTGATAATTCCAGGCGCCGGTGGCGGCATCTATGCTGAAGCTGCCAAGTGGGCTGTCGGCACTGCCGGACCAAATAAGCACGGCACCGTTGTCCACATCGCTGGCGCTGAGTTGGCCACTGACACCCGGGGTACCTGGGTCTATGCTGCCGTCATCGAACTGGCCGGCTTCTCGCACAGCACCATCGGCCTCACCCGGCTGGGGTGTGCTGATCACGGGCACATCGTTGGTGCCAGTGATAGTGATAGTCAAGGTCTGGACGCTGGTATCACCATCGGCATCGGTCAGCAGATAAGAGAAGACTTCCGTCAGGGATTCTCCCTGAGCGAGCGCCTGAACAGCTTGTGCTGCAGAATTGATTTGATAGTTGTAACTGCCATCGGCATTGAGGGTCAGCAGGCCGTAGCTGCCTGAAACCTGGCTTTGATTGGATACGGCATTATCAAGGTTGCCGCCACTGCCAGCGGCTGTTACCTGTGCGGTATCGCCGCCCTGAACATCGTTGTCGAGCAGATTGCCGCTAATGGCCAGTAGTGAGTCTTCATCTACACTGTTGATGTCGTCCTGACCGCTTGGAGCGTCATCCAGTACCGAGATGGTAAGGGTATTACCGACACTGTTTCCTTCTAGATCGGTCAATATCAGGTTGAAAGCCGGGAGAAGTCATCACTTGAACTGTGGTCAACCGCGGAATTGAGGGTAAAGCTGTAGCTGATATTGCCGTTTATCAGGTCAACGGCGTTGATGGTGAGCACGCCGTATTCGGTATTGATACTGACAGGGCCATTAAAAACTCCGCCTGAGACAATGGAAACCCCATCCAGGGTCAAGCTTGCCACGCCGGCCGCGGCACTAAAGCTCAAGTTACCGGTTTGGGTCAAGGCTGTGGGTGATGGAGTGGTTCCTGTTGGCAGGTTGGCATCTGAGAGTGTGGCAGCGCCGCTATTGAGCGTGGGGCCTGTCAGGGGAAGGTCCTCAAGCAGTATTTCTTCTTGAGTGGTAATGGCGGTTTGGTCAAAGCCACTGGTGTCGTAGCCTGCGCTGGCCAATAACTCAGATCCGTCTCTGTCTACGGCAACATAGCCGAAATCACCTTGGTTACCGGCTGTTCCGGCCCCGGCTGCGGTAGCAGGCAGATTTGCGGTAGGGTCGTCACCAGCAAGTATCTGAGCCTGCAGTGCGGCTATCTCGGCATCGACTCCACTGTTGGCGAATTGGGCGACATCTGCGGCCGCGCTATCCGGCTGAGGTTGAGCGCTGGGCTGTGCATTTTGCTCTGTCAGCCTTGTACCATCGGCATATTCGATAGTGAAGGTATCGTTTGCGGTGAAGATGATCTCTTCACCATTGCGGATGAGATCCCCGATACTCAAATCGCGGATATTGCCATTTTCGTCCTTGGCCTTGAGTTGCCCAACCAAATTGGTGACAACCGCGTCTTGCTTACTGATTGCGACGCCCATAACTCATACTCCTTTGCACGCAAATACTGACGGCAAGGTCACTCTGTGCCCACGAGCGTCAGCTAAAGGTATTAATTATTAAGTCTGAGGTTGAAACTGAGGCTGTCAAATGTGTGACACTGATCGCGGTTGGAATGTTGTTGAGAGACAATTTGTCCGCTTTGGAGAATCTATCTCGCATTCATGCGGTTACGGTATGCGTGCAGATAATCTTGTGATGGCTAATAAAAAAGCCACTAAATAAGTGGCTTTTTTATTACGAAAAGGTCTAGCGATTAGTCGCTCTTGGCGGCTTGCTTGTAGCTATTGAAAGCCCCTTGATGATCGGCCAACTGCTCTTGAAGTCTGGCCAAGGCCAACCAGTATTCCTTACGGGGCAGTAAGTGACACAAGCGTTCCCATGCGGCTCGGGCCAGACTGAATTCACGGCAGAGTTCATGAATTTGGGCCATGCAGTGTTGGTAGTCGGCATGGTTCTCTAGCTTGGGTTCCAAGTTCTTCAGCAGTTTCAGGGTTTCACTGTCCTGGGCTTCAAAAATCTTCGGCAAAACTTCAAGTACAGAGGCGCAAGGTTCCTTCTTTAGCGCCTTGTTCAGTAGTTTCAGGGCTTCGTCACGGCGGTTGAAGCCGGCAAGCCCCAAGGCATATTGTGCCATATTGGCTTGTTGGCTGCGTTCCTGGCGACTAAGCCAGTGCCAACACTTTTCCAGTTCCTGCTCGCTGCGAAGGGCTGCCTGGGCCAACAAAGCATTATTTACCCTCTGGTTCAGGAGCTCGTATTCCTCATTATCCAGGATCTGCTTTTTGCGCAGCGCCGGCAGTAACAGTTTCAGAGCCTGCCAGTCAAGCTGGCTCTGGTAAAGCTCCAGTGCCAGTTGCAGTACCGGAGCCTTGCTCTTGCTGCTGGGTTGCAGTTTGTCCAGCTGCTCGCGGGCCTTTTCCAGCTCGCCTTGCTGCATGTAGTAGCGCACTCTGGTGGTGGTTACCGCCTGGGTCGCCAGTGGCAACAGGGCGGCCTTATTCAGGTAGTCGTCCCGCTCTTCATTCTTGAACTGTCTTTGGGCCGCTCTGGCGGCAGCCAGATAATTGAGAGCCGGCAGTTCACCGGCTTCGGCGCCTTTTTGCATCGCTTTTTCGGCCGCTGGCCAATCCTCTTCTGCCAACGCCAGTGCGCCGGTGAGCGTGTACTTGCGGGCGGCATTGCGGCGCCAGCGCCGCGGCAGGTAACGACTGCTTAATACCAGATTCAGCACAGTGACCAGTAGCCATTCCAGTAACTGCAGTAGAGCAAAGAAGATGATGAGTGCCATAACGGCAAACAGCAGATTGGTTTCCAGCTGCCAGTCCAGAAAGGCGATATAGACATAGCCTGTTTTGCCGGCAAAAAGCGGACTCAGACAGGCACCAGCCAGAATAATCACCAGATAGATGAGTACTCTTATCATAGTTCAGCCCCCGGCATGAGTTCGCCATAGGTGACCAACTGTTTGAGTTGAGCGCTGGATTCAAATTTTGTCAGATTGATGGGATCCAGTTGCAGACTGGACAAAGCATTGATTGCAGTCAGTACTTCTTCAGTGCGTGGATCGTCGAGATCGAAATATTGCTGGATCCACTTGCGGGCCATGGCCAATGACTGGCGGTAGTTGAGCTCATCATATTGATAGAGGGCCAGTTGCGACTGCAGCAGCTTATTGCGGATATTCTCGAATAAATACCATTCCTGCTGGGGAGACAGCAGCGGAGTGATATCTGAGCTTATCTTGCGAATAGTGAAGAAATCTTCCTTCAGTGCGCTCCAGGTCTTGGACAGGTTGCTCTGCCAATCACCTATGGAGTCAGACATCTTGTTTTCTGCTTCTGGCTCCATTTGCTGGCTGCCGACACGATTGAGTGGCAACTTGTCCAACTTGGTGATAATGCCATCGAGGGTGAACACTGTACCTGCGATATCGGTATTCTTGATGGCGCTGACCGCCGCCATATCGTTGGCGAGGGCACGACGCAGAGGCATGAGTGAAGGCTCCTGCATGGCAGCAATTCGCTCATCGGCAGCCTGTAACAGGCCGGTTGCCGTTTGCGGATCTTTCTCCAGCCACAGTTTACGTCCCGCCATCCGCACCAGATATTCGGCTTCTGCCGCCATCCAATGGTTGGGGTTACGCTGTGCCAGAGTGGCGATGCGGGTTTGCATCTGCTGCTGGGCATCGCTCAGTTGTTCTATGGCACCTTGCTGCTGTTGATTTTGCTGCCGGTCGCTTCTCAGTTGCTGTTCCAGTGCCTGCAATCTGGCCTCTGGAGCTTGTTTGACTTGTTCTAGAGTGGTTGCCAGTTGCGCATTGGCGGCTTGCTGTTGCTGCAGTTGCCAAAAGAGATAAGCACCTATGGCGCAGGCCAGCAGTGCCAGCAACAGGCTCAATAGCAGCGTCAGTCTCAGGGGCCATGAGCTGCGCTTGGCTGTCGCCGCTGGGGTTTCTTGCTCTGTGGTACCCAAGGGTTGGGTAGGCAGTGCGGGGGTATCGCTCCCGACTTCTGGCTTACTGTTATCCATTAATGCAGTCCTTTAACGCGACAATAGGGCTGGAAATCGGGAGGGGGGAAAACTAGAGCCTTAATGCCTTGAGTACGGCTTTACTGTTGGCTGCCGTGGCATCGGTCACTTGAGTTAATCCGGCGACCACGGCCTTATCTACCACCCGAATACTGGGAACTATAATATGACATGCTTGCAGCCAAGCAAAATACTCTTTTGGCAGCAGTCGGATAAGGTTCATCAGGCTCTCGGCGCTGCTGAGTACTATGGTGTCTATTCCGAAGTCTTGCCATTCCTTGACCAGTTGTACTGCATCATAGGCAGGACAAGTGCGGCGGTAGACTTCCCAGAATTGAACCGACGCCCCATATTGCTGGAGTGTTTGTCCCAGTACTTCCCGGCCACCGTTGCCGCGAATAATGACCACTTTCTTGTGTTTTACCGCTTCGGGTTGCAAACCCGGCAGGGTTAACAGGCCTTCAGTCTGTTGATTGTCATCCGGCGCTTTATGGCCCCGGATGCCATACTGTGCAAAGGCCTCGAAAGTGGCTTCGCCGACGGCAAAATATTGAATATGTGACGGCCAGGGAGCATTGAGTGCCTGAGTACCGAAATGCACCGCATTGGTGCTGACAAACACAATAATGTCGGCATCAAGGACCTCGGCAGGGGAAATACCTTTATCCTCCATGGCCTCAACAGCCAAGAGAGGGGTCACCATAAAAGGTATGCCCCTTTCTGTCAGCGCCTGTTCCATGGCGTGATTGCGCCCCTCGGGGCGCGTCAACAACACTCTCATGGTGCCGCCTTGTTATTTGCCGTAAACGGCATCCAATATGGTTTTGGCGCCTTTGCTCAGCAGTTCTTCTGCCAGGGCGTTACCCAGGGCTACGGCCTCGTCTTGGTGACCGCTGACTTGACCTGTGATCACCTCGGAGCCATCCGGATTACCTACCAAGCCTCTGAGGCTCAGCTGTTCGCCCTGGATTTCGGCATAGGCACCAATGGGGACCTGGCAACCCCCTTCCAAACGTGTGTTCATTGCCCGTTCTGCCAGTACGCGATAGCGGGTTTCTTTATGCTCAAGCGGTGCCAACAAGGCTTTTACCCGCTCATCGTCGGTGCGACATTCGATGCCCACAGCGCCTTGGCCGTTGGCCGGCAATGATTCTTCGGCGCTGATAAAGCTGGCGATACGCTCTGATAATTTCAAGCGAATAAGCCCGGCAGCAGCCAGAATGATGGCATCATATTCACCGGCATCCAGTTTACCCAGACGGGTTCCCACGTTGCCGCGCAGATCTTTGATGATAAGGTCCGGGCGACGGGCTCTGAGCTGACACTGACGACGCAGACTTGAAGTACCCACAACCGCGCCTTGAGGCAGTTCATCTATACTCTTGTAGCTGTTGGAAACGAAGGCATCACGGGGATCTTCACGTTCGCAGATCACTTCCAGCCCCAGCCCTTCGGGAAACTCAACCGGCACATCTTTCATGGAATGCACGGCGATATCCGCCTGGTCTTCCAGCATGGCGACTTCCAGCTCTTTAACGAACAGCCCCTTGCCGCCCACTTTGGCCAGAGGAGTATCCAGGATGACATCACCCTTGGTGCTCATTGGCAGCAGTTCTACTGTCAGCCCGGGGTGAATGCGTTCCAGCTCGGCTTTGACAAATTCTGCCTGCCACATGGCGAGAGGGCTTTTACGTGTTGCTATGCGAATGCGATTTTCTGACATGCCAATCTTTTCCGTGAGAGTACGTTAAATGCGCCAATGCTAACATTGCCTATTGGAGAATGGCACCGAACGCTGCTCAATCTTTGAAGTGGGCACGTTAAATTTTCGCCAAATAGTGTGATCTTGATCTCATTACTTGCCTGCTACCTTAAAAGTGTTAGCATGATCATCTAACTGGTTCAGGGATAGTGAAATTCGGATGATCGAGCGTCAGCGACAATACGCCGAATACGCCGAGCGCCTCAATCGAGTGCGTTTGGCCCGTGCTCAGGCGCTGTTTTCCCCACTGCAAAGGCATCTGTTTAACCTGATCCCTCTGTTGTTGCATCAGCATCACAACCGTTTGCCTGGATACAACGGCCCCATGACGCCCTGCGGTATCAAGGGGTTCCAACACTCAGTCGAGCTCAAAGAATCGCTCGCTACTCTCAAGTTGCCACTGCTCGAAGACTCACAGCATGCCAGTCCTGTACTGGAAGGGGTTTACGTAATGGGCAGCACCGCCAGTTTTGGCCAGAACCCCAAGAGTGATGTAGATGTCTGGTTGGTCTATGACGCCGGGCTAACCCAGGAGGAAGTGGAACTGCTGCGGGAGAAGAGCCTAAAACTCACCCGCTGGTTTGCCGGCTTTCAATTCGAGGTGAACTTTTATCTGGTACACCCGCGGCAGTTTTGCCGTGATGACACTTGCTATCAGGACGCCGAATGGGAGCTATTGGGGCATGAACACAGCGGCAGCGCCCAGCATTGGTTGCTGTTGGAAGAGTTCTATCGCAGCCATATCCGCCTGGCCGGCAAGACAGTCGCCTGGTGGCCCAATGCCCAACCCTGTAATGACTTTCTGTTCCTTGGTGATGTGCACCAACTGCCGGCCAATGAGTATTTTGGTGCCTCTTTATGGCAGCTCTATAAAGGTCTGGACAAGCCGCACAAGGCCCTGCTCAAGGTGCTGCTGCTGGAAGCCTATGCCAGTAATTATCCACAAACCAATCTGGTCAGCGAATGGGTGTGGTTGAGAACTCTGGCCGGTGACTTTTCCAACGCCAACGATGCCTATCTGCTCCTGTATCAATATATCGAATCTTATCTGCTTAAAGTGGGAGACGAGCGTCGGCTGGAGATAGTGCGCCGCTGCTTTTACCTCAAATGTGGTATCAGGCTCAGTGATGTCGAGCAGTGTCACGATTGGCGCTACCACAAGCTCAAGCAGTTGGTTGAACAGTGGGAATGGCCCCAGAGCCTGCTGACCACCCTGGATGATTGTGAACACTGGCACAGTGGCCAGTTGCAGTGGTTCAACGCCCAGCTCAACGAGTTGATGTTGGCCAGCTACCAGACCCTGCTGCATTTCGCTTCGACCCACAGGCTGAGCGAGTACTTTAAAGTGGAAGATTTGGGGCTGCTGACCCGTAAGCTGCACACCTATTTCAGTGAGGACAAGCAGCAGATCCTGCGGCTCAACCGGCTTTGGAGTCAGTCGCTGGCAGAGCCGAATCTGACTATAGTCCGCAGCGAGCAGGATGGTCGCTGTCATCTGTATCGTCTGTCACCTGAGCCGCGGCAGTTTATGGGCGAAGTGGCCATCTATCAGGCAGATAATGCCGCCTCCTTGATGATTTGGGCTTGTCTCAATGGGGTGGCCACTGTCAATAGCCGCTGGTTTGAATACGGCGCGGGTCGTCTGCGGTGCCGGCGTCTTAACCAGGTGGCCGAACGGCTACTGCCTTATACCGAAGACAAGAAGTGGCGGGTGTCGAAACTGGATCTGTGCCAGCCTTGGCACTATCGCAAGTTGGTGTGGATCCTCAATCTGGAGCAGGACCCCAGCGAGCATTGGCAGGGCCAGACCTTGATGCTGGAACTCATGGGCAGCAACCTGCTGGCGACAGGAAAACCGGCAGCCAGTTTGCTGGGGTCGGTGCAACTGATGAGCCTCAACTCCTGGGGGGAATGGCATTGTCACAGCTTTGTCGGTGAGCAGGCGCTATTGGAGGCCATCGCCTTTGCCACTCCAGGTATGAGAAGAGCGCCACAACAGGTGGCCTTCGATGTCGTCAGTGCTTCGCAAAAGCTGCAGTCCCAGCTGGAACAAACTGTCGTGGATATTCTCAAGCAGGTGCACCGACTGATAAAAGATGCCTGTCCGTCAAAGACCTTGGTGCAGCCACTGCAACTGGGTGAAAAGAAATATGGCCTGTTTTTCGATGCCAAGGGCATGAGTTACCGGGATCTCAGCGATGTGAAGTCCCTCTATCGTCAGTTGGCCAGGGGCGAGTTACAGAGTTTGCCAAGACCCGAGCTTGCCGGTGACCCTTGGGTCAAGGTGCCTGAGGTTATCCAAAATTATGCGGTGAAAGGGGTGATACAGTATTTTCTGCGCAGCCGGGAAGACGAGTTGGATGTGTTCGTACTGGATGAAGGAAATGGCTTGAGCCACTATGTGCACAGCAATCCGGATGTCAGTGAATTGGTGAATACTGTTACCCAGCATTACGCCTTTGGCGAAGTCCTGAGCCTTAAAAATCACTTCAACTTTCCGCAGTTTTTCCGCCTGGTGCGCCAGAGCGGTAATCTGGATGTGGTGCCTTTCGGGGTCACGGCAAGGGCGGCGCAGACAGAGTTCTGACCGCCCCTAAATCATCAGAACGACAGCTCTATTCCGCCCTGGCGGCTGATGGACTCTCTGACGAAGGGCATAAACTCGCCGCCATTGCGCTCATCTATCCATTTACCGTCGACATAGCCAAAGTGATAACCACCGAAACGGGTTGCTACCCAGATCTGGTGCAGCGGCTCCTGCTTGTTGATCACGATTTTGGAGCTGTCGGCGAACTCGAGTTGCAGCACGTTGCCTGAAGCGTCGATATCAACATCGGCATCCTGCTCATCGATTGCATTCTCAATTGCGGTTTCTATCCGGTCGAACATTTCATCGGCGAGCTGATGATATTCGGTATCTGTCATTGCCATGGAATATCTGTCCTTTGCTTTCATCAAGATGAATGCGATTATAAGGCTAATGTAATCCTGCTGCCCAGATGTTGAGTAAAATGAGACTGTTTTTATCCCTGATGCTTGCTAGCCTGTTGCTGCTTGGTTGTGGTCAAAAAGGCGCGCTATACAAGAGCCCGGATCTGCCGGACAACCAATCCCAGGCGGAACAAACCGAGCAACCCCAGCAATCGACAGAGGAAAACTAATTGGATCATTTTCAGTATCAAGCTCAGGCTCTGTATGCCGAAGACTGTGCCGTTGCCGATTTGGCGGCTCAATATGGTACGCCTTTGTATGTCTATTCGCGGGCAACATTGGAGCGCCATTGGCATGCCTTTGACAGAGCCGTGGCCTCTCATCCGCACCTTATCTGCTATGCGGTCAAGGCCAACTCCAATCTGGCGGTGCTCAATGTGTTGGCGCGCCTTGGCAGTGGCTTTGATATTGTCTCAGGCGGAGAACTGACCCGGGTAATCACCGCAGGTGGCGATCCGGCCAAGGTGGTGTTTTCCGGTGTTGGCAAGACAGCGGCGGAAATGAAACTGGCACTGGAGCTTGGGATATATTGCTTCAATGTTGAATCCCGCGCCGAGCTTGAACTGCTCAACGAAGTGGCTGGCTCTTTGGGTAAACAGGCGCCGGTTTCCTTGCGGATCAACCCGGATGTGGATGCCGGTACTCACCCCTATATCTCTACCGGCCTGAAAGAAAACAAGTTCGGTATCGCCATGGATGAAGCCGAGGAAGCCTTCCTGCAGGTGCAATCCTTGCCGCACCTGACCATCAAGGGCGCCGACTGCCATATCGGCTCACAGCTTACTGAACTCAGGCCGTTTCTTGATGCCATGGACAGAATGCTGGCATTGATCGATAGGCTGGCAGAAAAAGGCATAGTGATTGAGCATCTTGACGTGGGCGGCGGCCTGGGGGTTACCTATGATGAAGAAACCCCGCCACAACCGGACAAGTATGCCGCCGCATTGCTCGAGCGTCTGGGTGAACGACCACTGAAGCTAATTTTCGAACCGGGCAGGGCCATTGCCGCCAATGCCGGGATCTTTGTCACCCAGGTATTGTTCCAGAAAGAGAATGCCGGCAAGCATTTTGCGATAGTGGACGGTGCCATGAATGACCTTATCCGCCCGTCACTCTACAGTGCCTGGCAGCAGATTATCCCGGTGCAGCCAAGAGAGGGTGAAAGCCGGGAATACGACATAGTCGGCCCAGTGTGTGAAACCGGGGATTTTCTGGGTAAATCGCGCGCCTTGGCGCTGCAAGCCCACGACCTGCTGGCGGTGCGTTCCAGCGGTGCTTATGGCTTTGTGATGTCCTCCAACTACAACACCCGTCCGCGAGCGGCTGAAGTCATGGTCGATGGCAGTGAACATTATCTGGTGCGTGAACGGGAAAAGCTGGAACAACTGTGGCAAGGTGAGCACTTGCTGCCGTAAACTAGTGTGAGTACTTTCCCGCTGTAGGCGTTGGAACCTAGGAGTAATCTTGATCCACTTCACTAAGATGCATGGTCTGGGCAACGACTTTATGGTCGTCGATGGCGTGACTCAGAATGTGTACTTTTCGCCGGAGCAGATCCGGCGCCTGGCCGACCGCAACTTCGGTATCGGTTTCGATCAACTGCTGCTGGTCGAGCCGCCCTATGATCCGGATCTGGACTTTCATTATCGTATCTTCAATGCCGATGGCAGCGAGGTCGAACAGTGTGGCAACGGCGCCCGCTGCTTTGCCCGCTTTGTTCGCAACAAGGGCCTGACCCAGAAATACAAGATCAAGGTCAGCACCTCATCCGGCAAGATGACCCTGCGACTGGAGCGCGATGGCAATGTCACCGTCAATATGGGCGTACCTATCTTGGATCCGGCGCGGATCCCCTTCAAGGCCAAAAAGGCCGAAAAGACCTACCTTTTGCCTACCGAAGGGCAAACCTTCCTCTGCGGTGCTGTTTCCATGGGTAACCCCCACTGCGTGCTGGAAGTCGAGGATGTGGCTGCCACAGATGTCGATGTTATCGGCGCGCAGCTGACCAACCACGAACGCTTCCCCAAAGGGGTCAATGTCGGCTTTATGCAGGTGCTTAACAAGGGCCATATCAAGCTCAGGGTTTATGAGCGCGGCGCCGCTGAAACCCTGGCCTGTGGTAGTGGTGCCTGTGCGGCTGCAGTGGTTGGCCAATTGCAGGGCAAGCTGGGCAACACTGTGCAGGTCGACCTGCCCGGCGGCACCCTGACAATCAAATGGGAAGGTGAGGGCAAGCCGCTGTGGATGACAGGCCCGGCCGAACAGGTATACGACGGACAGATACAGATATGACAGACGCCAAAGCTAAGCTCAATCCACCTTTTGATGAGCAGATCATCCGTGAATATCTGTTGGATAACCCGGAGTTTTTCTGCCGTCACCCCGAGCTGCTGTTGGCTATGCGTCTGCCCCACGGCGAGCGTGGCACTGTTTCTCTGGTAGAGCGGCGGCAGGAGCTGCTGCGCAGCCGGGTACAGCAGCTGGAAGAGGAGATCACCGCGCTGCTTGGCATGGCCAGCCGCAATGAGAAAATCTTCCGCTTCAACACTCAGCTTTCATTGAAGTTACTCGATTGCGAAGATATGGGCGAGCTCAGACAGGTGCTGTGCGCCGAGCTTAAAGAGGCCTTTAACTTCAGCCATGTCCGCCTGATTACCGTGCATGATATCGACTCAGAGCTCTCGGCCATCTGGCGTAAGCGCCTGCAGCACGGCTATTACTTTGGTCGCTTGACCAAGGAGGAGTCCAAGCGTTTGTTCGGCTCTGAAGTCGGCTCAGTGTCCCTGGCACGACTGTCGGAACAAAATGGCCAGGTGATCTTTGCCATTGCCAGTGCCGATGTGACTCACTTCCATCCGGAGATGGACAATATGCTGCTGGATCAGTTGCGGCAGCTGTTGGACCATCTGCTGCCCAAGCTCTGATGGCCGTTAAACAGGATTCTCCCTGGCTTGGCCGCTTCGAGCGCCATCTCAGTGCCGAGCGGCAACTGTCTCCTTACACAGCCCGCAACTATCTGCGCGAACTGCAACGGGTTGCCGGGCTGCTGCCGCAGGATATTGATTGGGAGCAGGTAACCGATCCCCAGTTGAGTGCTGTGTTGGCCAAGTTACATCGTCAGGGGCTCAGCCCCCGCTCTTTGTCTCTGTGCCTGTCGGCAGTCAAGCAGTTCTACGAATTTCTGCTGCTCGAAGAGCTGGTCAAGAGTAATCCCGCCCGGCAACTGAGCGCCCCAAAACAGAATAAGCCGCTGCCCAAGAATCTCGACGCCGATAGCATCAGTCATCTGCTGGATATTGAGGTGACAGATCCCCTCAGTGCCCGTGACAAGGCGATGATGGAGCTGTGTTACTCCTCCGGGCTGCGTCTGGCCGAGTTGGCCTCGTTGGATGTGCCGCAACTGGATTTCGCCCAGCAGCAAATCAAGGTGATGGGTAAAGGTGGCAAGGAACGGCTGCTGCCTGTGGGCTCGGTCGCCATTGCCGCATTGCAACAATGGCTGGATTACCGCCGGGATATTCCCTGTGAAGATCAGGCGCTGTTCGTGACCGCCAAGGGCAAGCGTTTGGCACATCGCAGTATTCAGGCGCGCATGGCGCGCTGGGGGCAGGAGCAGGTGTTATCCGCCAGGGTGCATCCCCACAAGCTCAGGCATTCCTTCGCGACTCATATGCTGGAATCCAGCGGCGACTTGCGGGCGGTACAGGAGCTGCTGGGACACGCCAATCTGGCGACCACCCAAATATATACCAGTCTGGACTTTCAACATCTGGCCAAGGTGTATGACGGCGCTCACCCCAGAGCTAAAAAGGACAAGTGATGCAGGTGTTTCTTCGCCCCGGCGCTATTAAAGCCATCAGTTTTGATCTCGACGATACCCTCTATGATAACCGGCCAATTATCGCCGCTGCCGAAGGCGCATTGCTCGAGTGGCTGGCCAAAGAATACCCACTGAGCGGCAACTGGCAGGCCGCAGACTGGCGGGCGTTGAAGCGCCAGCTCTTGTTGCAGCAAGCCGAGCTGACTCATGACACCAGTGCCGCGAGATTGATGCTGCTGCAAACCGGGTTGGAGATGCTCGGATATGATAAGCACAAGGCAAAGCTTGGCGCGAAAGCGGGTCTGGCCTTGTTCCTTGAGCGGCGCAGTGACTTTAAGGTGTCACAGGAAGTGCTCGCCTTACTTTCGCAATTGGCTGAGCGTTTTCGCCTGGTCGGGATCACCAATGGCAATGTGGATGCCGACAAAATTGGCCTGGGAGAGATGTTTGAGTTTGTGCTGCATCCGGGCAATGGTATCAGACGTAAACCCTGGGGGGATATGTTCCAGTTGGCCGCCGAGCGCCTGGCTTTACCCTCTGAGGCGCTGCTGCATGTCGGCGACCACCCGCTGACAGATGTCGAAGGTGCCCGTAAGGCCGGCTGTCAGGCTGCCTGGCTCAATCCGGCGTTTGCCGGTGATAACTGCAGAGCAGCCAACACCCTGCTGCCTCACATTCGGCTCCATTCTCTGAGTGAATTGGCACTTCTATTGTGATTTTGTTGCGTTTTTGTGTTTTCTGAGTAGATTGGCTGCGCCCGGCCGGGCTGTAACCATCTCTATGGATAAGAAGAAAATGACAAAACGACTCGCCATACTATTGCTTATATCTTTTTTGGGGCTCAGTGCTTGCTCCATCAAACAACAGGTCGATCCTGTGGCACTGCATCAAGATGCAGGCCTCTGTATTCTGGAAAACCCACAGGTCAGGGAAGGTTTCTTGCAGGAAGTGGAGAAGGTGCTGCGTGAAAAACAGATACGCTATCGACTGGTTCAAGAGTTAAACGCCGCCGATCAATGTGATTGGACTGCAACCTACAGTGCGAATTGGGCATGGGACTTGGCGCTTTATATGGTATACGCCGAGATTAAGGTGTATCACCAGGGTAGACTCGATGGTCAGGCTATCTATGATGCTCGGATGGGTGGAGCCAATATGAACAAGTTCATTGATGCCGAACCTAAGATCCGTGAACTGATCAATCAATTGATCCAACAGAAACAGGCGCGTGTTTCCTGGGCACAGCCACTGACTCTGGCTCCCTGAAACAATTTCTCACCATTAAAGCGTGCATCAAAGCGCGCTTTTTTAGTTTCTTATCATTTTTTTAACATCGACTTGGTGCTAGTGTATAGCTCCTTGCCGTTGTGCTCTGAGGTTTAACCTATGCCATCCCCAATAATCATGCTGTTGTTGTTGCTGTTGAGCCTGCCGGTCTCAGCACACGAGCTGCATGCGGATGGTGGTTTCTGGGATGGTTTCAATCACCCTGTATTGGGGTTCGATCATCTGTTGGCCATGCTCAGTGTCGGTATTCTCAGTACCCAGTTGGGGCGCAGTGCCATCTGGTCTGTACCTTTGGCATTTCTGTTTTTCATGACCCTGGGCGCGGTTGCCGGTATGTCACTCATGCCGCTCCCTTTTGTTGAATCGGGTATTGCCCTGTCGGTATTGCTGCTGGGGCTTGCCATTGCGCTCAACCGTGAGATGCCCATCTCTTTTGCCATGGCTTTTGTCGGCGTCTTTGCCTTGTTTCACGGTCATGCTCACGGCGTTGAAATGCCTGAGTTGGCCAGGCCAAGCATTTATGCCATGGGCTTTTTGTTGGGAACGGCGGCCATTCATGTTGCCGGGGTGATCATCGGCAGTTTGATAAACCCGGATGGCAAGCGCAAACGTGTGGTGCAACTCATGGGCTCGGCTATCGCCCTGGTGGGAAGCTATTTGACTCTGGAACTCTGGCTGGCTTGAACACTGTGTCTCTGTTTGCGTCTTAGCATGCGTTTCACCTGCGCCGGACTGGCGCGCATATCGGCATCTCCGACCCTGATATAGGTGCCACCAATCGCTTCTGTCCCCAGATAGACGGGCTGCTGACTGTAGTCGGCTTGGGGAACCCGAAAGCGGATCAACTGCTTACCGGCCAGTTCTATCAGCTGAATGTCGGCCGGGCCAAGAATATTGGCGCTGATCTTTTGTGAATTGTTGAGTATCTTCCAGGCTTCATCGATAAGGGGCCTGGGTTCGGCTATTCCTTCGATAAAAAACTCACCCTTTTCCTCCCTGACACCAAGAATGATCTCGCCGCCATTGGTATTGGCAAAGGCGCTGTAGCTTTCCCACAGTGCCAGCGGCAGCGCACCCTTGCCATGGCGTCCGGCGGCGAGCTTGAACTCCACCGCGGCGGACTCACGCAGATTTTCAATATCGTCCAGAATGAAACCTGTAGCCGGCATGGCTGACTCCTTGTTTACTGCTGTTACTGCAGTTGTAGCAAGTCAGCCGGGATTTGAACAGCCCTCAGTTCACCAGTGCCAGGGCCTTGGGAAACAAGAGGTTATTTTCCAGGTGGATGTGGCGGTGCAGATCGGCTTCAAACTCGGCCAGGGTGGCATAACATACCCGCCAGGTAGTGCAGGCATGCTCAGGGGCCTGGTAGTGATTGGTCAACTGCTGCAGCTTGGCCAGAATTTGCCCCGCCTCATCATGCTCATATTCCATTGCCCGGATAGGATTACCTATATGGCCGAAACAGGCGTTGAACTCTTGACCTTGACTCAGGGCACGAATGGCCGGAAACAGTATCTGTTCCTCTTTTTGCAGGTGGGGCAAGAGGTCATCCATCAGGGCGCGGATCCAACCGGCCAAGGGTTTGATCTCTTCATAATGCTCACCGTGGGCCCGCACCATCTTCTGGGCATATTCCAGCAGCAGCGGTGCGGTATCGCGTATGTACTTGTGGTGGGTCGCTTCAATATGGTCGATAAGCTCACCAAGTGGCAATTTGGCCAAGGCATCGTCCGGCGTGCCCTCTGCGGCCAGTTGGCTCAGGGCGTGCAACACCTCGGTGGGCTCGGCGCCGGCTCGCTCGCAGGCCGATGCCAGTGAACGGCCACCGCCACAGCAAAAGTCGATACCAAAACGGCTGAAAACATGGGCGTTACGAAAGTCTTCGGCGACCAGTTCGCCGACTCTGCGTTCGAGGGAGATTTGCGCTGACATAGGATGCTCTCTGTATTATCAATTTACATGTATAATAAAGGCATCTTTAATTTTGGCCAAGCTTAGGCCAATAAAACTTGACTCTTTTGCTTGGTTAATCACATTTTGCAGCAAACCTGATAGAGCCTCAGGGGTCGTCCGTGAGGTAGTTTATCTGATTCAGCCACTGAGCCGCCGTCGTCTGGTACTCTCCCTGGTTGATCTCTTTAAGCAAGGTTTTGGCTTGTTGTAACTGCCCGGCTTCGTAGTGGCTCAGGGCCAGCAACAGCTGCCAGTAGCGGTTATCTACATCTTGCTGCCGTAGCTGTGACAACAGTTGTTGTGCCAGTGGCCATTGCCCCAGGCTGTAAGCCAATTGTGCCCGCAGCGGCAGGGATTTTTGTCCTTGGGTTTGGCTTGATTTCTGCAGCAGGCTCAGCGCCTTGTTTCTTTGACGCGACAACAGATAAGCCTGAGATAACAGCGGCTTATAGCTGGAGTGTTGTGCCAGTGCCTCGCTGTGTTGCTTCAGCAGATCTGCCGCTCGGCCGGGGGCCTGATGCAGCATCAATAACTGTGCCAGCAGTGGAATGCTGCGAGTGGGCAACTGCCCGGCCTTGTAGGCCGAGCTGAGGACATTGAGCGATTCCTGCTCTTGCCCCTGTTGCTGCAGGTTATGGCCCAGGCGTTCCCAATAGAGGGGGCGATCCGGATAGGCGGCGATCATCTGCCTCAACAGTTGCTCTTCTTCCGCCAAACGCTGCTGCCTTTGATACAGGGACTGCAGAAAGTGTTGCCGGGTTTCGGTGACTTCCCAATCCAGTGCCAGACGCATCTGCTCAGTGGCCTTTGGCAGGTGCTGCAACTGAAATTCGGCGTAGGAGGCCAGCGAGTGCATGGTGGCAAATTCAGTGGCGCCGGGTTTAAGTTCTTGTTCCTGTTGTTGCTCTTGGAGATTGGCCGCCAGTTGCAGCCACTGCTTACTGTATTCCAGGCTTTGGCGGTATTCGCTTTGCTGATAGTTCAACTGGGCACCCAGCTTATAGAGATCCCGTTGCTGCAATGCCGTGACGGGTAAAGCCAGCAACAGCCGGGTTTGCTGCGCGGCGCACTGATAGTCCTTGAGACTGATGCAGGCCTGCAGATGCAGGTAGGCCGCCATCTGCTGCTCACTGTCGCTGCCTTCGGCATACTGACGCTGAAAGCTTTCAATCGCCTTGAGCGCCGCAGCAGGATCCCGCTGCAATTGAAACTGCAGTTGTTGGTAACGTTGCAGTGCATTGCTCGCCAGCAGCGGCGCGCTGAACAGAATGCAGCAAAACAACAAGCTATTTTTCAAGTTCATATCTGATCACTATCCGTTGCCATTGGGTCTGCTTGGGCGCCGCAAAGCGCCACCTGAGCACGGCTCTGGAAGCCGAGCGGTAAAACACGCCGCTGGGGGTTTCATCCACCAACTTGATATCTTCCACTCTGCCGTCTGGGTTGATCGCCAAATCCAGGGTCACCTGTCCTTCAATGCCCCGCTGTTTGGCCTGCAGCGGGTATTCGGGCGGCATTTGAAATACCACCTGCGCCATGGCGATACTGGCCTGCATGGTACTGCCGGGAGCGCTGCCGCTTTGACTGAAATTCAGCGTAGGTGGCTGGATTTGCTGAATATCATCCGGCGTCGGCCACAGGGGATCTGGCACAGGAATACCTGTGTTGGCATCCAGCGCGCTGAGATCCAGTGTCATGGGCGGAGGTGGTGGCGAGGAAGTCAGCGGCGCCGAGCTGAGGCGCACCTCAGGCAAGGGCTCTTGCGGTTTGCTATCCTGCCGCTCGGGAAAGTAGATTCCGCCCAATGTGACCCGTTTAACCTGTGCTGTGCTTTGGCTCAGAGTCAGGGCATAGATCAGGCTGGCCAACGCCAAATTGATCAGTATGGCACTGGTGAAAATCAGTCCTGTTTGGCTAGCTGGGGTCTTGGGTTGCGACGGCCACATTATTGACTCCTGCGATGCGTACTTTGTCGACTACTTCGATAAGCTTGCCGCTGGTGACATGCTTATCCACTTCGATAATGGCCGAACTCTGTTCTGAACTTGCCAGCGTGTGTTTCAGCCGGGCGGGTAGTTCAACCGCCTTGACGGCTTGCTGTTCCAGCCAGATCACATTGTGTTTGTCTATGCTGATTAAGATGGCGCGCTTATCCTGATTGTCTTGTACCTGAGCTGTGGGGCGTTCCAGCTCCAGCGACTGGGTTTTCTGAAATGACGCCGATAAAATAAAGAAGATCAACAGGATAAATACCACGTCAATCAAGGGAGTGAGATCGACATTGGCTTCTGTGCCCTGATCATCTGTGTGTTTGAATTGCATCTTTTACTCCGAAAATGTCCGGCGTAGCTCCGCCAGCAACCGCTGATTGCTCTGCTTGAGCTGGTAGGCCAGATAGAGCCCGGACAGGGAGGTCACCAAACCGGCCAATGTGGTCAGCAGTGCCGAGCTGATCCCGGATGACAGCTGTTTTTGGACATCGAGTTGCCCAAGCTCGGCAAAACTGCTGATCATCCCATCGACAGTGCCCAAGAGCCCCAGCAGCGGCAGTATCTTTATCAGTGAATCTATCCAGTCGAGTCCGCCGCTTAAATTCAGGGCGGCGCGGCTGATAAAGGCCTGTTGCAGCTGCGCCTTTTGCCAGAGGTCATAGCGCGCTAGCTTGGGATTCAAGTGGCGGGCATCATCCAGCCAGCAGGGGCTCAGCCGGCGAATACGGCTAAAGCCCTTAAGCAGCAGATACCACATCAGGCAAGAGAGCAGCAGTATCAGCCAAACAATGACGCCGGCCTGCAGCATAAAGTCATAGAAAGTGCTCATTGCCCGGGGTTACCTGTGTCACCAAAGCGCTGCAATACCACCAGGGCGGCCGCTTCCTGCTCAAGCATCTGGGTCAGTTGCCGACTCTGGCTCTTGACCGCGCAGTGCAGCAACAGCAGCGGAATGGCTGTCATCAGTCCCAGCTGGGTGGTCAGCAGTGCCTCGGCAATGCCACCCGAGAGCAGCTCTGTGTTGTTGCTGCCGAAACGGGTGATCACATCGAAAGTTTCAATCATGCCGCCAACCGTACCCAGAAGCCCCAGCAGCGGCGGGATCCCCGCCAATACCGCCAGGGTGCCAGTACCACGGGTCAGGCGGGGGACTTCGCTGAGTACGGCGGCGTTGAGCCGCGCTTCGAGTTGCTCTTCGGAGCAGTTGGTTGCCGCCAACATCACCCGTCCGAGGGCATTGTCACTCTGCACTTGCTGGCTGGCCTGCTGTTGGGTCAGCCGCCGTTTTTCGCGGCGCAGTATCCACAGGCGGTTCAGGGCTATGCCTGAGGCTATCAGGGCTATCAGGCCGATAAAGACGCCGACTATTCCTGCCGGTTTGAGCTTGTCGAACCAGCCGTTACCGTTTGCCGCCTGTTGCAGCAACTTGCCAAACGAGGGGTCGAGCCAGACACTCCCCTGGGTGGGCGATAGCTTTGGCTGCTCAGCCAGCAGTTGCCAGCTTTGCTGCGCCGGCAAGTAGCGTACCCAGCCTTTATCGCTGAGGGCATTGAAAGGCCCATATTCGGTGACATTCAATAGCACTGGGGTGCCATCGGCATTGAGGCCTTCGCTGCTTTGCACTATGGGTTTGGCTGCCAATACGCTTTGTTCTGTCAATGCGGTCCAAAGCGCCTGCAGTCGCTGCAGGCCAAGTTGGTCAGTGGGTATCTCAGCGAGGCCGCTGTTGTCGTGGCGCCAGAGGCTGTGGGGCGCCACTGTGGTGAGCAGCAACTGCTCATGTTCCTGGATGGCGCGAAACACCCCGTCGAGACTGGCTTTCTCGGCGTTGAGCTGGGCCTGTTTGTCCTTGAGGCTTTGCTGCAGTGCCAGCAGATGGTCTTCAAGTTCCAGGTTATTTGCCTGAGTCCGGGTGAGTTGCTGCTGCAGTTTCTTATGGTTGCTGCGCACCTGTTCCAGGCTCTGACGACTCAGGTTCTCTTGCCGCTCGGCGGCCGCTTGTTCCTGGCGACTGCCACTGCGAACCTGTTCCAACACCTGTTGCAGACTCTCGGCCTGGCAGGGGAGGGACAATGAGAGCGACAACAGCGATAGCGACCACAGTAATGCGGGACGCATCATGGTCTGGCGAGTGAGGGAAGACAAAAAGCTCATGATGCCTCCGTAATCAGAGGCAGTTGCAACAGTGCCGGTATGCCTTCTCCGGAGGCGACTCGGATGGCAGCGGCGACATTGCCAAGCTGCTCAGGCGCCAGCGCCTGCCAATTATCTCCCTGCCAGCAGCCACCGGCCTTGCCATCCAGGGTGAGGAAAAAGTACCCCAGGCGCCCGGCGCGCAGAAAATTCACCAGCCGACCGTCGCCGAGTTTGCCCTGCCAGCTCTCCACGCTGTAGCCGTAGCTGAGCTCCACCTGGTAGGCATCCAACAGCCGGGTCAGCTTCTCGCCCTGGTTCAATTCGGCGCTTTGCAGCAAGAGTTGCAAGTTATCGAGACGCTGCTGCCGTTCCTGCTGCTGAAATGGCAGATCGGCCCGCACCAGTTGCGTGAGCGACAGCAGCATTTCGTCCATCATCGGGGCCAGCTGCATCCGGGTCTGGCGCAGTTGCCGGCGCTGCTCGCTCAGCTCCTCCAGAGAAGATTGCAGCTGCCCTATCTGCTGTTGCAACTGCTTTTGGTAATGGCTGGCCAGTTGGATTTCATGCTTGAGTTGGCGGCTTTCCTGGATCAGGGATTGCTGCTCATCATCGAGTTTTTCTATGGCTTGCTGGGCTTGTTGGCTGGCCTTTAATCCCTGACGGTCGGCCCTGTGGATCTCGTTGAGGTCACTCGGCGTGGCCGCCACCTGTAATACCCAGGCGGCCAAGACAGATACTGCTGTTTTAGTAAACATCTGAATGAAAATATTTTTTGTCTGGAATGCTGTGGTTTTGCGCACATCATCACCAGAATGTTGACATGATTTGAGACATTATCAGTAAATAGTAATGATAACAATTGTCATTTGTATTTGATCAAGTTATTTTGGCCAACCTCACACTTTAGTGGTGCGGGTTCAACTCCGGCATCGCTGTTTTTTAACAATAAAGGGATTGAGGATGAAGAAACACGCGGCTGTAGTCTGTGGTCTGGCATTGATGCCGGTAGCTCAGGCGCAACAGGTTGATGTGGCTGATCAACAGGAGATAATCGTCAGAGAGCAGGCCGACAATGGCCTGACCCAACATGAAACCCTGACCCGGGAAGATATCAAAAAACGCCCAACCGGTGACGGTAATCTGACCGACTTGCTCAGGTCCAATCCGGCGGTGCAGTTTTCCAACAGCGCCAACAGCAGTCTGAATCAGGGGGAGATCAAACCCGCCGACATTTCCATTCACGGCAGCAATGCCTATCAAAATGCCTTCCTGCTCGATGGCATGAGCATCAACAACGACCTGGATCCGGTCGATGGCAGCGTGGTCACCAATGCCCGTCTGTCCAGCGACGAGCAGGGCTTGTATGTCGACAGCCGCCTGATAGACAGCGTGACCCTTTATGATGCCAATATTCCGGTGGAATTCGGTGGCTTTACCGGCGGGGTAGTGGATGCCACAACCCGCAGTTGGCAAGGAGAAACTGCCGCCAGCGTCTATTTCCGCCAAACGGATGCCAGTTGGAACAAGGTGCATATAGATGACAAATTGCAGTTTGATTCGGCCAATAATGACCTGTCACAACCGGCCAGATTCCAGACAGATTACAGCAAGCGCAACTATGGCCTGAGCTTTGAAACCGGCATTACCGACGACTTGGGTTTTGTGGCTTCGGTTTCCCGGCGTGAGTCGAAAATCCCCATGATGAATGTACCTGCTACCGCAGTGGGACTGGATGCCAACGGTGAGCTGGTGGCCTTCAAGACAGGCGGCGGCCTCAAGCATCAACGGCGCACCTCAGACAATCTGTTCAGCAAGTTTACCTGGTACGCTTCACCACGCACCACGGCGCATCTGTCGCTGGCCTATTCGGCCTATGAAGCGGACATGTTCTTCAACGGGGTGGCTAATTCAGACTACCGCGATGAACACAAGGGCTACAGTTCTACCCTGGAGATAGAGCACGGCTTTGACGCTTCTACACTGGAGTTGTCGCTCAACTATAACCGCATGACAGACAAGCGTGCCGGCGAGCAGACTTACTGGGTGCAATTGATGGACTGGCAGAGCAATCGTTCCTACTCCTCCGGAGGCCCGGGCGATCTGGACTCGACCCAGGAAACCAGTACCGCCAAGTTGAAGTGGAAATGGGATCCCCTCAAATGGGCCGGTATGAGCCACACCTTTACCCTGGGGGGCGAAGCCAGTTACACCGACGCTGCATTCAACCGGGACAAGACTTACTACCGCAACAACTACGACGGCAGCCTGGAGATGATGGGCTGGTCACAACTGCGTCTCGATGCCTTCCTTGAAGGCCGATACAAGAGCACTCACAGCCAGTACGCCCTCTATGTTGAAGATGTGATCAACTGGGGCGATTTCAGCTTCAGGCCTGGTCTGCGGCTGGATCACGACGGCTTTGTCAATCGCAATAATCTGGCTCCGAGACTCAGCAGCAGCTGGAACCTGTTTGGCGACGGCAACACCCTGCTGACCGCCGGGGCCAACCGTTACTATGGTCGCTCCATGTTGACTTATGCTCTCTACAGCGGCCAAAACGGTGGCCTGGTGCATTGCTACTTTGACTGTAAACCCAACTCTGCCGACAACGACTGGATGCCGACCCGGGATTATGAGGGGATGGAAGACCTGCAAACGCCCTATAACGACGAGTTTACTGCCGGTGTTCAACAGATTTGGGGCAACAGCATCTGGAAGCTGAACTATGTGCACCGCAACGGCCGTGATGAAGTGCGCAGTCGTTACAAGTATCCCGGCACTGATGACTATGAGCAGCGCGCCATTCGAACCTTCGATAACAGCGGCAGCACCAGCCATGACAGCGTGATCTTCACTCTGATGAATCGGGAAACCCTTCAATTCTTGGGCGCAAACCACCAGGCCAAATTCTCGGTCGCCTGGCAGGAAACCAAGAGCAACACCCCAAAAGATCAGGGTTACAGCTATTTCGAATCCGGTCTCAATGTGGATGCCGACAAGGTTTGGTATGACGGCAAGGTCATTGCTGCGGCCGATTTACCGGCCACTGACTTCAATGCGCCCTGGAAGATAGATCTGGAGCTGACCCACGAGTTCGATGACTACGGCCTTACCTGGTATAACCTGCTGCATTGGACCTCCAGCCGTGAGCAGGCCAGTCGCGATCAGAACGGTTATTTCCGCGATCCCGAGACCGGCAAGGATCTGGTTAAGTATGCCAAAGTAGACTACGCCTCGACCTTCCGTTGGGATACCAAGTTGCAATGGCAGCCCGAGTTTGCCAAGGGCGCTTCTGTGTCGGTGGAGATCTACAACCTGCTCAACCGCAAAAATGCCAACGACTCCTTTGTTTACCAGGATCAGCTCTATTTCAACTATGAGCCGGGACGTCAGTTCTGGTTGCAGTTGAACTACGAATACTAAGCTGACTCTTCGGCGGGCGGCCCAGCGGCCGCCCGTTGCTATTGATGGATTTTCCGATATGAAACATCTGGCCATGTTCTGGCATTTGATAAAACCCTTTTGGTGTAATCGGCAACGGCTGCCGGCGTTGGCATTGCTGCTGGTGGTGTTGACCTTAAGCCTCTCTTCGGTCTGGTTCAGCGTGCAGCTCAACCAGTGGAACGGCGACTTCTTCAACGCGCTGCAGCAGTTGGATGGCAGCCTGATTTATCCCCTGTTGCAGCAGTTTATGCTGATCATAGTCGCCTTGGTGCTGGTGTTGGTGTACGCCGACTACCTAAAGAAAAAGCTCATCATACAGTGGCGTGAATGGATGACCCGGGATCTCTGTAGCCGCTGGCTGTCGCCGGACAGTCGCCATTACCGAATCCAGCTTGGGCAGCAGGAGCCTGACAACCCGGATCAACGTATTGCCGAGGACGTTTTCCTGCTGGTGGACACTTCGCTGGATCTGCTGTTGTCCTTCTTGCGTTCTGTACTCACCATAGGTTCTTTTGTGGTGATCCTCTGGACGCTGTCCGGCGAGATCAGCATTCCCTTGGGCGATGCCGAGTTGACGATACCCGGCTACATGGTGTGGGTCTGCCTGCTCTACACCCTGATAGGCACCCTGATCACCCACAAGGTGGGTAAGCCATTGCATCGGCTTAACTTTCAGCAGCAAAAGCGTGAGGCGGATTTCCGTATCGCCCTGGTGCAGCGCCGTAACCACAGTGAAGCCATTGCCGGTCAGCGAGGTGAGGACTGCGAGCAGCAGGCTCTGGCACAAAGCTTCTCCCGGGTAGCCGGTAACTGGTACGCCTTGATGTCCAAGGAGCGTAATCTGGCCTTCTTCACAACAGGTTACAGCCAGGTCACCATGCTGGCGCCGATATTCTTTGCTCTGCCCAAGTTTCTTGCCGGGGCAATTCAGCTCGGCGGTTTGATGCAGATAAAGATGGCCTTCACCCAGGTGGCCAGTGCCCTCAGCTGGTTTATCTACGCCTATAAAGACCTGGCGCGCTGGAGCGCTACGGTCGAGCGTCTGAGTCATTTTGAAGCCAGTCTGTTTGCCGATACGCCGCGGCCCGAGGCGGCAGTCGCCGCCAAGCCCTCAGCTGCAACCGATAGTGTCCCAGATAAAAGTGTCAATGTGCTTGAACCTCAGGCAGTGCCGCTGTTGCAGGCCAGTCTGGATCTCTTGTTGCCGGATGGTCGGCCGCTGCTGCAAAGACTGCGCCTTTCACTCACACCGGGAAAGCTGCTGGTACTGCACGGCCGCTCCGGTATCGGTAAAACCAGTTTACTGCGAACCCTGGCAGGCTTCTGGGATGGCTATTGCGGGGAGCTGGCGACTCGGGTCAGCCCCTGCTGGATATCCCAGCGCCTTTATCTGCCGGAGGGTTCACTCAAGTCGCTCATCTGTTATCCGGCTGCCACCCAGAGGTTTAGTGATGAGCGTTGCTGCCAAGTGTTGCAGCAGGTGGGGTTAGGGGAGCTGCAGAGCATGCTCGAACACACAGACAACTGGCTGCAGCGGCTATCGGGCGGCGAGCAGCAAAGAGTGATGTTTGCCCGGTTGCTGCTCAACGCCCCTGAGCTGATCCTGCTGGATGAAACCACCTCGGCACTGGACATAGCCGCCGCCACTTCGCTGCTGCAACTCTTGCGCGCCGAGTTGCCCAAGGCCTGCATAGTGTTGGTCAGCCATCAATTGCCACTGCATCAGCTGGCCGATGAGATTATTTCCCTGGAGCAGGATGAACAATGTCAACCTGCCAACATCACCCGCCTTATGGAGGCCTGAAATGAAACCCTTGATAGTATGTTTGCTGGCCGGGTTGCTGCTGGCTTGCCAAAGCACTACTGAGCCGAAACCAGAGTCACAACAACATTCAACGTCACAGCAACCACTCGCCGAGGGCAGCTTGCCACTGAGGCCGGATCTGCAAACTTATACCTTGGAAAACGGTTTGCAGGTGATGCTGCTGCCCAGGAAAGATCCGCGGCAAAATGTGGAACTCAGGCTGCTGGTCAAAGCCGGCTCGCTGCAGGAAACCGACGCCCAGCAGGGCTTGGCCCATTTCGTTGAACACATGGCGTTCAAGGGCACAGAGGCGTTTGCGGATCAGCAAAGCTTTAAACAATTGGAGCAGCAGGGGATCAGCCTTGGCAGCCATGTCAATGCGGTCACCAGCTTTGCTTCCACCGTCTATAAGTTGTCTTTACCCGCCGCCGATGAGCAGCAAGTGGCATTGGGGCTGAAAATCTTATCCCAGTGGGGTCATAAGCTGACATTCGATCCCCAGGCGTTTGAGCGCGAGCGGGAAGTGATCATCGAAGAGTGGCGTCTGTGTCAGGGGCTAGGGCAGAGGATCAACAGCGCCCTGGAGCAACTGCGTTATCAAGGCAGCGAACTGGCCGAGCGTAATCCCATAGGTCTGCCAGAGGTGATCCGCAATGCGCCTGTGACCCTGGCCAAGCAGTATTATCAGGACTGGTATCAACCGCAGAATATGGTGCTGATGATGGCCGGTGAGTTCGATGTCGAAGACGCTCGGCAGCATATCGAGCACTTCTTCGGGCCTATGGCGAAGGGCGACAGCAAAGTCTCCGCCGACTGGGGCCGTTTCGATTCCTCTGCTGCCGAGGTGCAACTGCAAACTGTGTTGGATCCCGAGCAATCGCAGCGTTTTATCCAACTCATGCTGCAACAGCCCTTGCCCGCGCCGCTCAATAGTGTCAACGGTCAATGGCGGGATCTGCTCGACAGGCTCTGGCAGGCGGTACTGAACCGTCGGCTTGGCCTGATGGTGGATGAACAGCTGTTTGCCAAGGCGCAGCTCGGCGATCAGAGTGCGGTGTTGTCGCCCTCGCGAATTCAGCATCTGGCGATTCTGCACCCGCTCGATGCCGACTATGGCACAGCGTTGCAGCGCTTTGCCACCGAGCTTAAACGTTTGGCGAGCCAAGGGGTGAGCCAAGCCGAGCTGGATGCCGTCAAGGCGCCCTTGCTGGCGCGCTTGCAACAGCAGGCGCTGAGCGAGTCGCGCTATGACAGCGGTTATCTGCTCGAGCAATTGACCAATGCCGTCAGTTTTCAAATGCCTATGCTGAACAAACAGCAAGAGTGGCAGATGACCCAGACCTTCCTCGCCGAGGTCACGCCCGAGCATCTGCAGGCGGCGGTACAGTCTTTGCTGCAACAGGCCGAGGTCAAAATTGCCCTCATAGGGCCGGACACAGACGCCGAAAAGCTCAATAAAAATAGCCTGCTGACCGCCTGGCAACAGGGGCTGGCGAGCACGCCTGGCGCCTTTGCGCTCAAACCCAGGCAACTGATACTGGACTTAACGCCGCCTGCGATGAATAAGGTCGTGGATAGAGCATCACTGCCGGCGCTTGGCGCCTTGCCCAAGGTTCGCAGCGAGCGCTGGCAACTGGCCAATGGCCTGACCTTGCTGCTGCACAGCGATCCTATGCTGACCGATAACATTCAGCTGGATCTACGCCTTCCCGGTGGCCGCTCTCTGGAGAACCACAACACCAAGGGCTATGTCAGCCAAGCGCTTTACCTGCCATCCTCCTGCTGCATCATGGCCTGCGTGGTCAAGCATCCGCCGATACCCTGGCGCCGCTGCTCAAGCTATTTGCCCTGCGTTTGACTCAGCCAAAGTATTGCCAGGAGGCCTTGAGCAGGCAGCTTGAGGCCATTCAGCAACAGCGGAATCATATGCCCGCCGAGCGGCGCTTTATGGACGCCATCACACAAGCCGCATTCGAGAACGGAGAGCTGCTCTTGATGCAGGGCAGTGAACCTGCATCAGAGCTGGCAAGGCTTGAGCAATTAGATAGGCAACTGCTGGGTGATCCGGGCGCCATGGTGCTGAGCATCAGCGGCAATCTGCCGCTCAAGCAATTGGGCGAGCAGGCCAACCTCTGGCTCGGTCATCTTGCCAAACAGGATGGCAAAATGGCGCAGAGCTGGGCTGATCGCAACATTCGCCCCAAGGCCGAGTCCATGGAGCGCCGTTACCCCTGGAGCCGCAGCCCGAAAACCATGGTGCAGATCCAATACAGCCAGGATGCGAAGTGGAGTGCGGCAAACAGTATGGCGATGCAACTGATAGAACAGGTGCTGAACCAAAGGCTGCGGCAGAAACTGCGCATCGAGGCTTCCGGTGTCTATGTGATCCAGATGTCGCAGCTATTGGCGCGTGACCCGGCAGCTTATTATCTGGGACGGCTCAACTTCACCGCGGCACCTGAGCGGGCCGAGGCGCTGGCCGCAGACGCCGATGCCGTAGTGCAGCATCTGGTGCGCGAAGGCATGAGTGTGGCCGAGTTCAAACAGGCCAAACAAACCCTGGCCGTGTTGCAGCGTCAACAGCGCCAAAGCGCCGCCTTTTGGAGCGCCGCTCTGGCACAGACCATGGCCGATGAAGGGCGACTTCAGGAGCTGGCCGAGACTGATAACACGCTGAATAAGCTGACGCTGGAACAGACCAATCAGTTGCTGCAACAACTCTTGGGACAGCATAAGAAGATCTTTATGTTGGAGCCGGCAGAGGTTTAATACCCAAGAGCCGAGGTATCTAACAAGACGGCCAGTCGGCCGTCTTGTTTTTACTAAACAATATCTTGTGGCTATTTGTCATGGCTACCTGTTGTCGAATTATATGTATGAGGTGTGTCGAATATTTCGCCATCAGGTCTACTCGTTGACATGGGGCTATGGCAGACTGAATTTATGTTCAGGTGACGACAGCTAAATGTCCATGGAGGGGAAGGTGAGCAATTGTAAGTTGCCGATAGAGCGATTTGCTTTTCTCGAGATGTTGGCCTTTTGGAAAGGGAGAGTCCGCAATAAAGATATAGAACACCAATTTACCATTACCCGTCAGCAAGCCCACAAAGATTTGGCCAAATATCGGGAACTGCACCCCGGCGCCCTGATAAAGCTTGATAAGGCCTGCTTCGGGTTTGCGGAGCACGCCAGTCTCAGCTACTCATCTGCTTCCCTAGATGATTTTTTCCTCTGGTACGAGACAGGTTACTTTGCTCAGCCCCGCCCCTTGAATGGCTCCTGTGCCACCCGAATGGCATTGCCGGAACGCAACATTTGCCGCCATGTCCTCGCCGGTTTGATTAATGCCATCGAGCAAAACCTCAGGCTTGAGGTGGAATATGTCTCTCTGTCCAATCCCGAAGATGAAGGCCGAATTTTTACCCCTCACACCTTAGTCAAAGCCGGCAGCCGCTACCATGTTCGGGGCTACTGCGAAAAGTCAGCGGCTTTCCGCGATCTTGTTCTGAGCCGCTTTCGGGGAATTCCTGTTGTGGAGGGCATCGCCCATCAAACTGTAAAAGAAGACTCTGCCTGGCAGACCATGCTGGCGGTAATTCTGGCTCCGGATCCCCGCCTGACAGCACAGCAACAACAAGTGCTGGCCAAGGATTATCAGATGGAAGGGGGACAACTCATTATTCAGTGCCGGGCAGCCTTGGTGGATTACCTGCTCAGGGAGATGCAGGTCAATACCAAGTATCTGGATGGCACTCCTGAGGCTCAGCAGTTGGTGCTGGTAAACCGAAATGACATCAAGCAGTGGTTATTCAATAGCTAGGACCGGCATGGTTTGAGCCAAGGTAAACTCAGTTAACCTGTAAGAATTTACAGGATTGTCAGTGTGTTGGGTTTAGTCAAAGCTAAGCCCAAGAGTAGGGAACGGACACGAATGGCATGACAGAATACTATTACCGTTATTGGGGCAAGGCACAAAAAGGTGTCGATCGCTCCGGAGATGAGTACCATTTGTTGGCTTATCACGCCTTGGATGTAGCCGCTTGTGGTTGGTGCCTGATGTCTGAAAAATATGACTTTGGCAAACGCCTCGCAAAGCAGTTGCAAATATCTCAGCAACAGTTACAACGCTTGTTTGCTTTTTTACTTAGTATTCATGATCTCGGTAAATTCGCCCGGGCTTTTCAAAACCTGGTTCCCCATCTGTCTGAACAGTTAACCGAGTCGCTATTCGATTATCAGTATACAGAGCGGCATGATTCCTTGGGCTTTTGGTTGGTAAGAGGCGCTGATGACATTATTGAGGCATTTGCCAATCAAGCCGAACTCCCGGCGCGAAAAGTAGCTATTAGCACTACATTCAGCTGTTGGTTGCAGATAGTGATGGGTCACCATGGACAGCCACCGAAAGCGCGGCCTAAATCACTGCCGCAGTTTTTTAGCACAGATGATATTGCCGCCGCCGCTAGTTTTGTAAAAGAGATGCTGGCCTTTTGGCTTACTCCGGACGAGGTCGGGCTGCTGTTTGATAAGGGATTGCGCGCTCGGTTGCAGCAGTGTTCCTGGCAATTGGCGGGACTGGCCGTTTTGGCAGACTGGCAGGGGTCAAATCAGCATTTCTTTCCTTATCAGAGTCGTGTTATCTCCCTGAGTGACTATTACCAACAGGCCCGAAAGCAGGCTGCTGAAGCAATAGCACAGGCGCAGTTAGCGCCCCTGGCTGCCAATCCATTCAATTCGATTCAGCAACTGTTCCCCTTTATTCAAACTCCCACTCCCTTGCAGCAATATGCTGTCGACCAAGCGCTCAGTGATTCCCCGCAGCTGTTCATCCTGGAAGATGTCACCGGTGCCGGTAAGACAGAAGCTGCGCTCACCTTGGTACACAGAATGTTGACCCAAGGTTTGGCATCTGGCTTGTACGTTGGTTTACCGACTATGGCGACTGCCAATGCCTTGTATCAAAGGTTGGCGGCTTGCTATCAGGCGTTGTTTAATCCCGATAGTCGCCCTTCGCTGGTGCTGTCCCATGGGGCCCGTCACCTATCGAGCCTGTTTCGTCAATCGGTTATGTTACCGGAACAGCCCAAGGACCTCAGTTACCAAAACCAGGAACTCTCGGCATCGGCCTATTGCAACCAGTGGTTGGCCGATAGCCGCAAGAAGGCCTTGTTGGCCAATGTTGGGGTGGGCACGCTGGATCAAGCATTGATGAGTGTCTTACCCGCCCGTCATCAGTCACTGCGTTTACTGGGACTGTCCGGCAAGGTGTTGTTGGTGGATGAAGTCCATGCTTACGATGCCTATATGCAAACCTTGCTGGCAAGACTCCTAAAACTGCATGCCAGCCAGGGGGGCAGCGCAATCTTATTATCGGCAACCTTGCCCCAGGCGATGAAAACCACCTTGCTCAAGGCTTATGCCGAAGGTTTGGCGCAACCGTCTCTGGAGTTAACGTGCAGTGACTATCCTCTTGCGACCCAGTTTCCAGCCGTTTCCTGCCATGAATACCCCTTGGCTACTCGTGCCCAAGTGTGCCGCACCGTGAATGTCTCCAGGTTGGCAGATGATCAGCAGGCATTGACACTGATAAAACAAAGTTGTGCCAGGCAAGAGTGTGTCTGCTGGGTGCGTAATACCGTAGATGAAGCCCGCGCGGCTTATGAAATGTTGCACAACTGCGGCTTTGACGCGGAACGGCTGACTTTATTTCATAGTCGCTTTGCCATGGTGGACAGGCAAAGGATTGAACAGCAAGTACTCGCCGCCTTTGGCAAGGAAAGCAATGCGGCGACTCGAGCCGGACGAGTGTTAATCGCCACTCAGGTGGTTGAGCAGAGCCTGGATCTGGATTTTGATCTGATGATATCCGACCTGGCTCCAATCGATTTAATGCTGCAGCGAGCCGGGCGCTTACATCGGCATCGTCGCCTTGCCAATGGCGACCCCATTACAGATGCCTCTGCTGATCGGCGTGGTACACCTTGCCTCTACGTGGTCAGCCCGGAGCCGACTCTGGATGCCGAAGCGGATTGGCTGCCCAAGCGCAGCGGCAGTCGCGCCGTATACCAAGATTTGGCTTTGTTGTGGCGTTCTGCTTATTTGCTGTTTGGCAAACCGGCTTATTGCATGCCTGAAGATGCCCGTGACTTGATTGAGACCGCCTATGACATGGATACCCCTCTCGATGCTCCAGAAGCCTTACTCGACAGTAGTTATCAAGCCTTGGGGGAGCATAAGGCTGCCATCAGCATTGCCAATGCCAACTTGTTGAACATAGAGCAAGGGTACAGTCAGTCGAGTAACGAGACAGGTTGGGGGGAAGAGCTCAATGTGCCCACCCGCCTCAGCGATAAGACCCTATCAGTGGTATTAGTGGGCAAAGATGAGCAGGGCCAATGGCAACCGTATGCTCAAGAGCATGAATTTGCTTGGGATCTTAGTCAATTAACCCTGAGAGAAAAGCAATGGGTCGAAGCCGATGCGGCCCTCTCGGCTGATATTAAGGCGCAACTGCAAGCCCTGCAGGCCGCAACCCCGGCCTTGAAGTGGCATCAGTTGTTCCCGCTGGCTCAGCAGTGGCAAACATTTTATTCCGCCAAGCTGGGCTGGGTGGGGCAAAAAGGAGAAGCTATATGAATCTAATCAATGACGCCTGGATCCCGGCGATTCGGGCCGATGGCTCAACCTGCCAAATTGCACCTTGGCAGCTAGCCGAAACGGATAATCCCGTGGTGGAACTCGCCGCAGTGCGGCCAGATTTTCAAGGCGCACTCTATCAATTCTTGATTGGTTTGCTGCAGACAGTGGTGGCCCCGCAAGATGCGGAAGACTGGAGTGATAGGTACGAAGGTGCGCCGGATGCTGAGCAGTTAAAGGCTCGTTTTAGTCAGCTGGCGCCGGCGTTTGAGCTTTTCAGTGAAACCGCTCAAGCGGCCTTCTTGCAGGACTTGGGTCTGGCAGAAGGCGAAGCGAAGGAGATTGCCGGGCTGTTAATCGAGGCTCCGGGCGGTAAAACCATTAAAGACAATCTCGACTTCTTTGTTAAAGGCGGCCTAATCAAGCAGCTTTGTCCTGCCTGTGCGGCCCAGGCATTGTTTACCCTGCAAACCAATGCCCCTTCCGGCGGGGTTGGCCATAGGGTTGGGTTGCGGGGCGGCGGGCCATTGACTACGCTGCTGCGTCCGGTTGGGCCATCGAGTCTGTGGCAAAAGCTATGGTTGAATGTGCTGGATACTTCAACCGGGTTTAAGCCGCCGCTTGAGCCGTTATCCGCCGATATTTTCCCTTGGTTGGGGCCAACCCGGCTTTCGGACAAGGGCGGCACGGCGACTTTTCCGCAGGACGTGCACGCCTTGCAAATGTATTGGGGCATGCCGCGTCGTATTCGCCTGCGACCAACCGAGATGGCCTGCCAGTGCGATCTTTGTGGCCAGAATAGCCAGATTGGTGTCACTCAGTTTATCACCCGTAACTATGGGGTGAACTATGATGGGGCTTGGATGCATCCATTGACGCCCTATCGAGTCGACCCCAAGAAGGAAAAAATCCCCTTATCATTAAAGGGGCAAAAAGGGGGCTTGGGTTATCGCCACTGGCTGGGGCTGACGCTGGCCGACAGTGACAACGGCGATCAGGCAGCCAAAGTGGTGCAGGACTTCTATGAACACAAAACCTATGCCCTGAGTAGCAAGCAGCAACTGCAACTGTGGTGCTTTGGCTATGATATGGACAACATGAAAGCCCGCTGTTGGTACGAACAGACGATGCCGGTATTGCAGTTGGCGAGCGAGCACACCACTCAGATGCAGGAGTTGGTGCAATACCTGGTCAATGCTGCCCGCGAATCTGCCAAGCTGTTACGTCATCATGTTAAGCAAGCCTGGTATCGGCGTCCCCAGGATGTATCCGGTGACATTAGCTTTATCGATGCCGAGTTTTATCACAGCACATCCGCTCACTTTTACAACTTGTTGAATGATTGCCTCGTTGCGGTTCAGGGGCAAAGTCTTCAACGCTCCGAGATTTTTCATGTCTGGCATCAACAGCTGCAGCGCACGCTGGCAAGGGTGTTTGATCAATTTACCTTGAATGCCACCCCGGAAGATCTCGACCTGAAACGGGTTATGCAGGCGAGGGCATCCCTCTTTAAAAGTTTTAATACCAATAAGCAAATTAAAGTCATTAAACCGAGCAAATCCACAACCAAGGAGGCCGTCTGATGAGCGAAAACTATGGGTTGCAGGAACATGGGTTACAAGGGGCGGATGGCACGGCGCTTAGGCGCTGGCATACCTCTCTCGATGAACAACGTGGCATGCGGGCGCAATTGCGCCGAGTCGATAAACCGGAAGAAGTGTTGATGACAGAGGCTTTCGCCCACTTTTTGCAACGAGTACCGGCCTCCTGGCGCACAGAGCAACAGCTGATGGCGAGTGCTCTGGTTGCTGCCATTCTGCCTTGGGTTAAAACAGATGACGTTGGCCGCAGTTTTGCCCGCCAACTGAAAGGCCACGAAGAACGCCCGCTTATGAGTGAAATGCGCTTCAAACAGTTGCTGAAAAGCCGTACTCCCGAGGAGTTTTATCGGCGCTTGCTGCGCGCTGTTCGTCTGCTCGATGGCAAGGTGAATTTATTGTCGCTGACAGCGGATATTTTGCAGTGGTATAGGGAGTTTTATCAGGGGCCTGAACGTAACCCGGTTAATCGTTTGGCCGTTAAATGGGCGCGGGATTATTACGCCGCTTAACCTTCAATTTTATGGTGAATTTTAAGGAAAAAATGATGAGTCGTTTTATTCAGGTACACATGTTGACCAGCTATCCACCCGCTAACTTAAATCGTGATGACCAAGGCAGACCCAAGACCGCCAAAATGGGTGGGGTCGAGCGTTTACGAGTGTCGTCCCAGAGTTTGAAGCGCCACTGGCGTACCTCAGAGTTATTCCAGAGTGCCCTGGCGGGGCATCTTGGGGTTCGCACCAAAATGCTGGGCGCCAAGGTTTTTGATAAGTTGCTGGCTGCTGGCGTGAAAGAAAAAAGTGCTATCGAATGGAGCTGCGCTATTGCCGAAGTGTTTGGCAAATTGAAAAAGGCCAATAAAGACAAGCCATTGATAGAACTGGAAATTGAACAGCTGGTGCATGTCAGCGGTGACGAGTTGGCAGCGATAGATGCCTTGGTGGAAACTTTGATTGCCGAGCAACGTGCGCCGCTCAAAGAAGAACTGGCATTGCTGCGTCATAATACCAGTGCTGTGGATATCGCTATGTTTGGCCGCATGTTGGCGTCTAAACCCGAGTTTAATATTGAAGCCGCTTGTCAGGTGGCCCATGCCTTAAGCGTTCACCCTGTGGTGATTGAAGATGATTACTTCACCGCGGTGGACGACCTCAACGATGGCCGCGAAGATTCGGGTTCATCCCATATAGGTGAAACCGGTTTTGCCGCTGGATTGTTTTACAGCTATATCTGCATTAATCGTGAACAGCTGGCCGACAACCTTGGCGGTGATGCTGCGCTTGCTGATAAGGCGGTGGCGGCATTGATAGAAGCTGCCGTAAAAGTGGCTCCTTCCGGTAAACAAAACAGCTTTGCCCAGCAGAGCTACGCCAGCTATGTGTTAACCGAAATCGGCGAGCAGCAGCCGAGATCTTTAGCCAGTGCCTTTCTCAAGCCCATAGAGATAAGGGGGTGGAAAGATGCTGACTATCTCGAAGAGGCCACTTCACGCATTCAAACCCAATATCAACTGTTTGACAAAGCCTATGGAGCCTGTGCCGCCAAGCGCTACGAGCTGAATGTGAATGCCGAACAGGGCACATTCGCCGAGTTGCTCGCATTTGTTGCCGGGGCAGATAAGTAACGGAGGCGGCATGGAATATTTAGTCATGCGCCTCTATGGGCCAATGGCCAGTTGGGGGGATATTGCCATCGGCGAATCCCGTCACAGCCACTATGGCCCAACCAAGGCGGCAATAATGGGGTTGGTGGCTGCAACATTGGGGCTCAAGCGGGAGCAGGAAGCGCAACACTTAGCCCTGAATCGTGGTTACCAACTGGCGACAGAGGTGCAGGCTGGTCAGCTGTTGCGGGATTATCATACAGTGCAGGCACCGGATAAGGTGGGGAAGTTTCAATATCGAACCCGCCGCGACGAGTTAATCTTGGGGAGAGACAGGCTGGGCACAGTGCTTTCAACAAGGGAATATCGTACCGATGCCTGTGCGTTAGTGGCACTCAAAGCTAATGACAATGCACCCTATAGCCTGCAACAACTGATGGATGCCATTACTCGGCCGGTATTTGTGCCTTATCTTGGGCGTAAAGCCTGTGTGCTTGCGGCGCCTATGGAGCCTCAGCTCATTCAAGCAAAGGGTTTTGCCGACGCATTTCGTCAGTATCAGCCCCTGGTTGCATTGAATTTGCCTCGTGACACTCACGCTAGAGATTACTTTTGGGAAGGTAAGCTGCAGGACTATGCCGCCGAGGGCGACTGGGAGTCTCAAGTGATGCAATTGGTATTGCACGATCAGTTGCGCTGTCGTCAACGCTGGCAGTTTGAACCGCGCTGCGTGTATCACCTACATCTATCGGAGGAGAGCTGATGTTCTTATCTAAAGTGACTTTCCGTCCGGATATTTTACATAATTCGCAGTTGGTGAAGGTATTGGCTGGCAACAGCTATGGTTATCACCAGTTGCTTTGGGATCTCTTTGAGCAATCCCAACGGGATTTTCTGTATCGGACGGAACTCGCCAAGCAGCAAAATAGCCCAGATATGGCGTTGGAAGATGGGCCGCTGTTTTTTATCCTGTCGCAAACCCAACCTAAACTGGACTCACCACTCTTTTCAGTGGTGAGCAAACCCTTTGCACCTACTTTGGTAGAGGGCACGCGCTTGGCTTTTCGGCTGCGGGCCAATCCCGTGGTGACCCAAAAAGGCAAACGGCACGACTTGGTGATGGATGAGCAAATTGCTTTTTATCAGCGTATCGCCAAGGAACTGGGCTTAACACCTGCGGCGAGTAAAGGGGCGTTGTTGCAACAGCTAAAACCAGCAGCCATACGACCACAGTTAAATGATTGGCTCTTGAGCTATTTGAGCCAAACTCGTTACTTTGCCGCAGTGAGAGGTTTGGCCTGCGAGTCGTTGCTGACGCTGGCGCTGCAAGAGGCTGTCTCAGTCCGTCTGCAGCATTGGCTTACGGATAATCCGTCCCGCCAAGGCATTATGTCGCTGGTGTCCTACCCGGTGGAAGATGAACAAAGCGATGAGCTGGTTGAAGCTAGCCAGTTTCAATGGCAAGCCTATCAGGCGCATCCTATTCCTGAAAAAGGTAAGCAAGCGCAATTTCGCAGTGTTGATCTGCAAGGCGAGTTAATTGTGCACGAGCCACAACAATTCTTGCAATTGCTGGCGCAAGGCATAGGCCCCGCCAAGGGCTTTGGATGTGGGCTTATGTTAATTAAACCTGTCATCTCATAACTCATAACAAGGAGACGTTATGCCGTTTATTCCACTGCAGCCCATCCCCATGAAAGACAGAGTCTCGATGATCTTTTTGCAATATGGGCAGATTGATGTAATTGATGGTGCTTTTGTGCTGGTGGATAAAAACGGCATTCGTACCCATATCCCAGTGGGCTCAGTGGCTTGCATCATGCTGGAGCCGGGCACCCGCGTTTCTCATGCGGCTGCTAAGCTTGCTGCTGCGGTAGGCACTCTGTTGGTGTGGGTGGGCGAAGCCGGTGTCAGGCTATACGCCAGTGGCCAACCCGGAGGAGCGCGTTCCGATAAGCTGCTTTATCAGGCCAAATTGGCCCTGGATGAAGAGTTACGTTTAAAAGTGGTACGCAAGATGTTTGAACTGCGTTTTGGCGAACCGGCACCCAGCCGCCGCTCAGTGGAACAGTTGCGCGGTATTGAGGGCGGGCGGGTAAAGGCTACCTATAAAATGCTGGCGCAACAGTATGGTGTACCTTGGCACGGCCGCCGTTATGATCCTAAAGACTGGAACCGCGGTGATAAGGTCAATCAATGTATCAGTGCAGCAACCTCCTGCCTGTATGGTATTACCGAGGCCGCGATTTTGGCGGCTGGATATGCACCGGCAATCGGATTTATTCACAGTGGTAAACCACTTTCATTTGTTTACGACATAGCCGATATCATCAAGTTTGACAGCGTAGTGCCTAAAGCCTTTGCCATTGCCAAGCAAAATCCGCGCGAGCCAGAGCGGCAGGTGCGCATCGCCTGCCGGGAAATTTTTCGTAACGATAAGGTGCTTAACCGTTTGATCCCCCTTATCGAGGAGGTACTGGCAGCCGGTGAAATTGAGCCGCCTCCAACTCCAAAGGATGCCCAGCCCATTGCTATACCAGAGCCGAAACCGTTGGGAGAACAAGGACACAGGAGCCAGTAACTATGAGTCTGTTGGTTGTGGTGACCGAAAATGTACCGCCTCGCTTACGTGGTCGTTTGGCCATCTGGTTACTGGAGGTGCGTGCCGGGGTTTATGTGGGAGACACCTCCCGCAAGGTGAGGGAAATGATTTGGTATCAAATCAGTGAATTGGCAGAGGAAGGCAATGTGGTGATGGCCTGGGCCACCAATACAGAATCAGGATTTGAATTTCAAACCTTGGGTGAGAATCGTCGTATGCCGGTGGATTTGGATGGTCTGCGACTGGTCTCATTTTATCCAACTGAAAAATAACAAAATATTGCTCTTTAACAACTTGGAATAATAGCCTAAAAAGTTGGTGAATATTTTTAAGTGAAAAATCGCTTAAAAAACAATAGTATTTACCAAGAGTTCCCCGCACCCACGGGGATAAACCGGAAATGTTGACCCAGTTTCCGCTGCCAATCTGGAGTTCCCCGCACCCACGGGGATAAACCGGTATGTAGAGAACAGACGAGGAGATTGTCTATGAGTTCCCCGCACCCACGGGGATAAACCGTGGTACAACTGACACCGCTGAAAGCTCACAGGGAGTTCCCCGCACCCACGGGGATAAACCGCAAAAATCGTTTGCTTGCTATGATTCGACTCGCGAGTTCCCCGCACCCACGGGGATAAACCGATAAAGAATTGATTGGTCAACGCATTAAAGCGGTGTTCCCCGCACCCACGGGGATAAACCGAGAGCGCACGAGAGACGGCCATCAGATATGACGTGTTCCCCGCACCCACGGGGATAAACCGAACGGGCCTCCAGGCATCAACTAACCGTGCAGGTGTTCCCCGCACCCACGGGGATAAACCGTGAAATGATAGCAATATGCTTGCCTGGTTAGAGTGTTCCCCGCACCCACGGGGATAAACCGTTAGTATTTTTATGGGGTGTTTTTTTGCTGTTGTGTTCCCCGCACCCACGGGGATAAACCGGAGATAAACAGTATTCGATAACAGGCAAAGAGGTGTTCCCCGCACCCACGGGGATAAACCGACTCATATATTCAGTGACACTTTTCGGGGTGGGTGTTCCCCGCACCCACGGGGATAAACCGACACCACCCAACGCACCGAGTACAATACGGAAGTGTTCCCCGCACCCACGGGGATAAACCGCGTATCAAATCAAACCAGGTAACAATCCAGCCGTGTTCCCCGCACCCACGGGGATAAACCGCAGATTGGTTCAGTCAGTTTAGCGCGCCTGTTGTGTTCCCCGCACCCACGGGGATAAACCGGCCGGTGGTGTAGAGTTCCGCTATCCATTCAGGTGTTCCCCGCACCCACGGGGATAAACCGCGTATACAGTGGGCTATGAAATCCTGACTAAGGTGTTCCCCGCACCCACGGGGATAAACCGTTTCCTACTTGTCCTCTCGGTTATTTCAAGTGGTGTTCCCCGCACCCACGGGGATAAACCGCGCTATACCTCCGGAGACTCAGTATTTTCTGGCGTGTTCCCCGTACCCACGGGGATAAACCGTGCTGCTTCTCCGGCTTTTATTCATCCAAAATGTGTTCCCCGCACCCACGGGGATAAACCGCCCCTGGTAGGATTAAAGCGAGGGTCTTGTGAGTGTTCCCCGCACCCACGGGGATAAACCGCCGTGTTTGCCCTGCGCAATAACGGCATACAGGTGTTCCCCGCACCCACGGGGATAAACCGGTTTACGTTTTAGGTAGCACGTTGATTGAATGGAGTTCCCCGCACCCACGGGGATAAACCGCCGCTATCCACCATGCCAGCGCCCTGGCTGAAGAGTTCCCCGCACCCACGGGGATAAACCGCCATGGTGGACTACAACGCCAAGCTAGGCGATGAGTTCCCCGCACCCACGGGGATAAACCGCTGCGCCTCACCAACTCGGCCGACAATGTGATGAGTTCCCCGCACCCACGGGGATAAACCGATTCATATGTTCCACCTAATAAATGGCCTGCAGAGTTCCCCGCACCCACGGGGATAAACCGCTCATTGGCTTTTCGGGTGAGTGCAGACACTCGAGTTCCCCGCACCCACGGGGATAAACCGTTTTTCGATACCGTGGTAGGTAACATGCAGCTGAGTTCCCCGCACCCACGGGGATAAACCGCGCCTCAGCTCTATCCATGAACACGCCATACTGAGTTCCCCGCACCTACGGGGATAAACCGTTTATCCACATCGACATTGACGACTCGCTGCCGAGTTCCCCGCACCTACGGGGATAAATCGGAATAGCGAACCATTTGAGGATGTTGTCGCAAGAGTTCCCCGCACCTACGGGGATAAACCGGTTAGATTGTTGAATGATGGTGGTTATATTGGGAGTTCCCCGCACCTACGGGGATAAACCGTCGGCCAGCTCTCTCGCTTCATCTGTTTGGAAGAGTTCCCCGCACCTACGGGGATAAACCGCGTTGACAGAATAAATGAGTTTCGTGGTTATGGAGTTCCCCGCACCCACGGGGATAAACCGACGGAGAGTAACAACGTGGAATTTGATTACGAGTGTTCCCCGCACCCACGGGGATAAACCGTATTACGGCCGTAACACTGCTGTAGGTGTGCTGTGTTCCCCGCACCCACGGGGATAAACCGTTACCGAAGAAGAGTTCAGAGCAGGGTTTTATGAGTTCCCCACACCCACGGGGATAAACCGACTTTTAGGAAAGCCGAGGAATGTTGGTTCCTGTGTTCCCCGCACCCACGGGGATAAAGTGTATTTCTTTACTGTACAACCCCAGCAAAATCCGAACGTCCTGCATTTGTGGGGCTGAAGAGGCCGAAACTGAGGAGATCTAAATAGCGGCCCGCCTCAAGGCAGCATATCTACTCGAAGTAGTCTGCTGGCGCTGCGGCCTTTGTCGTCGCTGACCGATAACTGGAAGCGTCCGGCTCTGGGCGGGCGCCACTCCAGGGTTTGGCCCGGCAGGCTCTGGCCGAGCAGGCTGTTACCGGCAAACCAGTAGAGTATTTGGCTGTCGGAGGCGGCGTCGGCCTTGAGGGCGATGTGTTCATTGGCCATGCTTTGGCGCAGGCTGTAGGTGACGCCTTTCAAGGGGGAGCGGATAAGCGGGGCAGTGTAGCTAACCGCGACTCTTTGGCTGCAGGCGGCCGGAAGCTCCGGCGGCCTCCTGCGGGGTAAACCTGCCTGCTCGAACAGGGCCGCCAAGTCTGACGGCCAGAAGGCAAACACCTCCTGGTGGTGAATTGCCGGATCGTAGGGCGGGCAGACGGCGGCGCCGGTTTTGTTATCCAGCCACACGGGGCGATGCAAGTTGGAGACCTTGATGGGGGAAACTCCCGGGATATACCAGCCATCGACCAATTTGGGGCACCAAGGGTTGGGCAGCTCGCCGGAGGCGGCGCAGAAGGCCACCTTTTTCACCGTATCCGGCGGCGTGTTGGCCATGTCGGCCGTGCCGGGCAGCGCGCCCTGCAAGGCATCGCTGAGGGCGAAGAACAATGGCCCGGCGGTACGGACGCCGACAAAGGCCGGGTTGGGGGTGGCGTCGAAGTTGCCCACCCAGACCACCAACACATAGGGGCCTGTGATACCGGCGCTCCAGGCATCGCGATATCCCCAGGAGGTGCCTGTTTTCCAGGCCACTGTCCAGTTGCTGCCGGGCAGGCCGTCGGCGCGGGGGTTGTCCTTGAGTATGTCCCGCACCATAAAGGCAGCGGCCGGGCTCAGCAACCTCTTTCCTTGCGGGTTGATGGGCTGGCTTTGTTGATCCCGCAGCGGGTAGTCATGGCCCTGGCTCGCCAGCATCAGGTACAGCCGCGCCAGCTCCGCCATGGTCAGCTCACCGCCGCCCAGCGCCAGGGATAAACCATAATGACTTTCACCCCTGAGCCCCTGAATACCGGCCTGGCGCAGGAAGCCGTAGAGATTGGGTTGGTTCACTTGTCCTGCTAGCCACACGGCCGGCAGATTGCGGCTCTTGACCAGGGCGTCGTGGGCGCTGATGGGGCCGGTAAATCTGTGGTCAAAGTTCTCCGGTTGGAAACTGCCAAAGGCGGTGGGCGCATCCTTGAGTATGCTCAGCGGATGTATGAGCCCCTGATCTATGCCCAGGCCAAACAGAAATGGCTTCAGGGTTGAACCCGGCGAGCGGCGGGCGGTGACGCCGTCCACCTGGCCTTGGATATCGGTATCGAAGAAGTCTGCCGAGCCTATCCAGGCTTTGATGCTCTGATCGCGGCTGTCCACCAGGATTGCGGCGGCATTCTTGACCCCCAGATGGCGCTGGCTTTCGATATACAGCCCAAGGCGCCGCTCCAGCAAGCTCTGCAAGCCGACGTCCAGGGTGCTGTGAATTTGGGTGTCACTATTATCCCGCAGCAGGCGGCGGCTGAAGTGCGGCGCCAGAAATGGCAGCTCAGTGCGATCATGGCCGATGGCGGTGAGGGTCAACAGGCCGTTGTTGCGGGGATCGTCGCGATAGCTTTGCTGCCAGAGCAACGCCAGACGGTCGCGGGCATCCTGAAAGTCGGCACCGAAACGGGCGCGGCGCGCCGGGCTTTGCGGCATGACCGCCAGGCTGAGGGCTTCACTGAGTGAAAGTTGACCGGCGTCTTTATGAAAGTAGATGCGGCTGGCAGCGCCAACACCTTCAATATTGCCGCCCATGGGCGCCAGATTGAGATAGGCCTCGAGAATATCATGCTTGGAGTAACGCAGCTCCAGCCAGAGCGCCGCCAGCATCTGCTGCAATTTCCCGGCAACCTGGCGGCTGTTGATGTTGTAAACCCGCCGGGCCAGCTGCATGGTCAGGGTCGAAGCGCCCTGGCGATCATCCTTAAGATAGGTAGCGACTATCGCCCTGGCGGTGGCCGCCGGGTTGATGCCGGGGTGGAAGTAAAAATAGCGGTCTTCCTTGAGCAAGATGGTTTGCACCATGTTGTCTGAAACCCCTTCCAGGGGTTGCCAGAGCCGATACTGGCCATCACTGGCCAGCGTCAGCCGCAGCAGACTGCCATCGGCGGCCAACACCATGCGGGAACTGGGCGCCAGCTTTGAAAAAGGTTGTGCCGGCCAGAGTCTCAGCCCCAGCAGCAAGGCTGCCAGGGCCAGCAGGCACAAATAGCGGCGTTTCATGGCGCTTCGATCACCAACTCACCACTTGGGCCCTGAGCCTGAACCAGGGGATCATACAGCCCCTCGGCGTAGGCGGGCGGCACCTGGAACTGGCCGACATTGGTGGCCCTAACCTTGTAGACAAAGGTTTTGGCATCGCGCCAGGCGGTACCGTAGAGCACCAGGCGGTCTTCGCGTACATTGAGCCACTGTGGCGACCAGTCGCTGTGCTGAGCCATACCCACAGGCGGCTGCCAGCCGTCGAAGCTGTCATCCTTGTCACGATAAACCGGCTCCACGCCGCCGGGCAGCAGATCTATTACGACCACCTGCCGCAAATTGTCCATATCTGTGGCGCGCAGCCGCAGCCTGACCAGGAATTCATCCCCGACCTTGACCTTGCCAAGAGGTTGCTGCTCCAGGGTCAGATAGTCGCGGCTCACCTCCAGCCCCTGGCTGAAAGGCTTGGCCGGGCTTTGGTCAAATCCCTGCTGACTGAGAAGATAGAAGGCAGGGTTGCTACCGGTTTTCTGGTATTTCACCTCTTCACTGCCGAGGGGCAGCTTAGCCTTGGGTAGACTCAGTGCCTGCCAGGCCTTATCGACCAGGGCTTGCATGGCCAGCCCCTGATCACCGCGGGAGTTATCCAGAGCGGTCAGCGCCCGCACCAGAGTTCCGGCAGACAGCGAGCTGTAACGCTGCTCGCTGAGCCATTGGCCCATGCGCGGCAGCAACTGTTCCGGCAGGTCATCCAGGCGCTGTGGCGCCTGACGGGCGATGAGTGTCAGCAGCTGGGCATCGTGCACCATGGGATCAAGGTAGAGGCCGAGGCGCTGGGGCTTATCCTCAAGCAGCTGCCACTTCTGCGCCTGCCACAGCGGCTCGGCCAACTGTTGCTGCTGCATCAGGGTAAAGCTGGCGGCCAGCCAGGCACTGGCGATGTCCGCTTGCCAATCCTTGGGATAGTAGCGCTGCAAACGCTCGCGGATGTCGGCCAGGGCACCGCTCACCTGCACGCCCTGGCGGGCCAGCAGATACGCGCCATAGGCACGCTCGCGCAGCTCATCCAGGCCGCTGCTGGGGCCGGAGCTCACGCTCGACAGATAGCTGTTGGCCTTGTCCAGTAGATCCTGGGGCACGGGGTAACCCTGGGCCTTGGCGTCCAGCAGCATGTCTACCACATACAAGGCCACCATAGGCTCGACTATCGGGTTGGCGGCCCAGAGACCGAAGCCGCCGCTGCTGTTCTGGCGGCTACGCAACTGGCCAATGAGTTGGTTAAAGTCATTGAGATTATCCTGGGGCTTGCCCAGCAGCAGTGCCGGTACGGCTTTGGATACCAACTGCTCGGTACAGGCGTGAGGATAGTTGTCCAGATAGTGGCTCAGCCCCTGAGCCCACACCAGCGGACTGTTGCCGAGGGCCGCTTCCACCTTGCTGAACGGCGTAAACAGCTGACGGTCAAGCTTGAGCTTGGCTTCGGCGCGGTCGAGCACAGCCGTGGCAAGGGTTAAACGGTGGGGCGTTAACGGCCGTACCGAGATGCTCTCGCTGATCTTGAGCTCGCCTTCGCTGGTGTCCAGCTTCCAGTGGAGCTCCCCTTGACCCAGATTCTCGCCTGCCTTGACGGCAAAGTGCGCCGTGGCTTCACGGCCCGGTTCGATATGGAATTGCTGCGGTTGCAAGTCGCTGCGAAGGGCGCCGCTCAGGCTGAGGGTCAGGGTAACATCCTGCGCCTCGGCTTCTGTGTTATAGAGTCCCACAGTCACATCGGCGCTGTCGCCGGGTGCCAGGAAAGCCGGCACATTGGGGCTCATCACCACAGGCGCCTTGACCGCGACACTGGCCTCGCTGGTGCCTATGCCGCTTTCGGTGGCACTGACGGCAAAGAAGCGGATACTGCCGTTGAAGCTGTCGGGCACAGTATATTGCAGCCGCTGCTCTCCGGCGGCCAACTCACGAATACCCGACCAGTAGACCACAGGCTTGGCGCGTTTGCGCTTGAAGGGGTTGAGGTTAGCTGCCAGCAGCGCGGCGGCGTCACCTCCGGGGGCGGCCTGGCGCATCAGCACCTTGAGATCCGGCAGCAGCAGGTCGAGAATTTGGCTCGAATCTACGCTGAGAGCCTTCTTGTCGAAGAAGTGCGCCAGTGGATCCGGCGCTTCATAGCGGGCCACCTGCAAAATACCGGCATCAACCCCGAATACCACGACTCTGGCTTTGCTTGGCAGCTTGAGGTCGATATCCAGCTGCGTCCCGGGTTTTACCTTTTCCGGCAGGCTCATGGCGATGGCCTGACGCCGCTCACCGAGATCCACCTTAAAGGGTTTCACGGCATAGGACAGCGGGCTCATAAAGACTTCTTCCGAGTCCGGTGCCCGCAGGAACTGCACATTGATATAGGCATTGCCCTCAATGCCTTGCGGCAGGGTAATGCTCTGCAACGAACGGGTGCTGTCGGCCTTGAACCATTTGAAGGCGTAGACCTTGTCTCTCTCTATGGTGATGAGTCCGGCGCCGCTGTAAGGGGCCTGAATCGCCACCTGAATGCTTTCACCCGGCAGATATTCTGCCTTGTTTAGCGTCAGTTCCAGCTCGGCGTTGCGCTCCAGCGTGCGACTGGCGTTGCCGCTGCCGGCAACGCTGTAATCTATTTGGTTCAACTGGCGGCCGTTTTCATCCAGCAGTCGCAGGCGGTAGTCACCCGGCTCCCTGGTGTCGAGTTCCAATTGGCCACCGCTTGCGGCCAGACTCAGGGCTGTACTGCCCAGCAGTTTGTCTTTGCGGCGCGATTCATAGCGGTAGGTGCCGTCATTCTGCTTCACCAACACAGACACCCAGCGCCGGGCGATACGCTCGACTTTGAGCTCAGTAGCCACACCTTGAAGGTCCTGGCCAACGGCTTGCAGGTTCAGCACACGCTTGCCGTCTTTGTTGATGAAGTCCAGATCGCCATCGCTCTTGTAGCCCAGTAACCAGTCGGCATCGGATACCAGTAGCTGGTTTTGGGCGCTGACACCGTGGCCTGAGCCGGCTTCAAATACCCGAGCCAGCAAGTGCAGCTTGTAAGTGCTGCCGGCAAAGCGGTCCAGCGCCAAGTCCAGGCTGGCCTTGCCTTCGCCGTCTGTGGTGGTTTCGCTCAAGTCTTCGCGGAACGATTCCTTGAGCTTGCCCAATACCCCAAAGCGATAGCCGGGCCAGGCTTTGAAGCTGATATCGGTTGGTGACAGCACCATTTCGCCGCTAACTCGGCGATCGCTCGCCGGGCCGCCGAAGAGTTGCTCGGCCAAGACCTCGGCCTTGAGTTGCTGCGGCTTGCGCCAGCCTTCAAACTGCTTGTCGGTGCCCAAGTCGGTGCCCAAATAGACTCGCACCTTAATGCGATCCGGCTCGAAGTCGCGCACCTTGAAGGTGACATCACCAAGACGCGTGAGGCGGTATCTGTCTTTGATGAGGGACAAAGTGGCGAGATAGTCACCGGCAACCGCGGTTTCGCCGGCGCTGAAGTCCAGGCTGTCAAAGCCGCTGCCATCGAGTTTGAAGGTGCGATCCAGCACGGTTACACCGCGGGGGTCGGTGATCTGCATTTTCACCGGCAGGCCACCCAGGGCGGTACTCCAGTCCTGACCCCGCACCAAACTGGCGATATGGGCCGTCTCACCGGGGCGATACAGCCCGCGGTCGGTGAAGAGGTAGGCTCTCAGGGCGCCGGGATCGTCGCTCTCGTAGCTGCCGCCGGTATCGAAACGGGACAGATTGAGCTGGCGACGCCAATCAGCCAGCGGCAAGAAGGAGAGATCGCCATCCTTTTCGACCCGATAGTAGAGCGGGGTCTTTTCCCGGCGCAGATCGCCAAGCTTGGCAAAGCTTGCATGACCGCGTTCATCGGTCAAAGCCTCGGCTACCGGCAAACCGTTGCGGCCGATGACGGCCACCCGGGCGCCGGCCACCGGAGTCCCCTTGCCGAGGGATTGCACGAACAGATCCTGGCTGCCATCACGGCTACGTTTGGCGAGTATGCCCAGATCTGTTACGACCACAAAGCGCAGATCGTGGGCTTCGGTTTGGTAATAGTCGAAGGTTTGGCTGTCTCTTTCATCGGCCGGAGTCAGCTTGACCACAAAGATGCCGCGCTTGTCCTTGAAGAAGGGCTTGAGGTCGACGCTGCCGTAGAGCGTCTTGCTGGGATCGCGCCCGGCAAGCTGTTGCTTGAACACCTGACGAGTGACCAAACGGTCGAAATCTGTGTTGTTGAGGTAGGGCTCGGCAAAGCTGCCCGAGCTTTGATCTATCAGGGCATTAAGCTGGTCCGGCAGTAGCTGGGCGACCTCAATTTGCACCTTTTGCACACCACGGGCCAGATAGCCGAGGCGTTGATCTTCGTCCAGAGTCAGCAAGGAGCCTTCGCCGAGGAAGTTGAGCGCCTTGGGGTATTGCGGCATTCGCAGCACAGTCAGCACGGCATCGCGGGACAGATAACCCCCTTGGCCTTCGACTTCCTTATCCACCATTACCGCCAAGTAGCGATCGACCGGAGCTTTCAGCTTGAAGCTGTGTAATTGGTTGAGGCCTTCGGCACCGGGGATCTGGGTCAAGGTCAGTTTGTCGGCCTTGGCCAGTACCTGTTCGGTGACATTTTCCTGATACCAGTGTCGGCTTCCCTTGGGATTTTTCACCGGCAGCAACCAGGCATGTACCTTGCCTTGAAGCGCTTCGTCGTTGACCGGACGTGAGCTTTCCATCGTCAGCACCGGCTCGGGTTCATCCTTGTCGTTGTAGGCGAAGTTGACCTGAGCCTGTTTAAAGCTCAGCTGATAACGGCCGGGAACCTCTACTTGCCATTGGCTCTTGCCTGCCTTGTTGCCGCCGCTGGCCGCCTGGATCCCTTTGCTGACTTCCAGGGTTACAGTGCTCTGCTCCAGTGGTGTGGCGAGCGCAGGAGAATGTATGTAAGCGAACAGATGCTTGTCATCGAAGGTGACTTCGGTATCGCCATTGCCGCTGTAGGTCAAGCCGGGGCTCAGCAATATCGCCAGTTGGGGTTTTACCGAGGCCGTATCCACCGGGTGGCTGAAGGCCAGGGTGGCGACCAGCTTTTGAATACTCGGCTGGGCCGGATCCTGGTACAGGCGCCCCTCAGAGATGGTGGCCGTGAAGGCGGCTGTGCTGAATTCGCTCTGGTATTTATCCAGTAAGATATGGTCTGCCAGCAGCTGTTTCTTATCCAGGCTGACTGCGAACTTTTCCGCAATCGGCCAGTCGTTATCCGGAGTAAATTGCAGATGCTTGTCACTGGCCCAGCGCCACTGCCCGGCGAGTTGGGGGCTGAGGCTGACGCCTTTGGAGACTGGTTTGCCTATGACATCCAAAGGTGCGACCGAACCACTGAAGGTCAGGGTCAAGGGAGCGACCTGAGGTTTGGCCTGGTGGTAATCGGTCAGCCGCGGCGCCTTGAGCGTATAGTGCAGGGTATAGGGCTTGGGTAAATGCTGATACCAATACCAGCCGCCCCAGCAAAGCACAGTCAATACAGATAGCAGCAGTAAACTTCCCAAGGCTTTAAAGGGATGCTTTATGCACCAATGCATCCAGGGCGGAGCCTGCCAGTGACCAAAAACGGCAGCGAGAACTCGCCAAACTACCGAGAAGAAATTTCCTATAAGCTGTCTCATCAGTCCATGTCCTTGCTGTGTCTCGTAGCGCTATCGCCAAGTTGGGTGACGTTTTAAAGATGTCAGTCGCCGATGTCAATCAGACCGGGCCGATGCTGTGATGCCTTATTCGATATCGCCTCTGCAACTGAGACTCCATGGTACAACAATCGGGCTGATTTTTATCCGTGTTACTTTGATAAGTCGGTGGCGATCAACAATATAGTGTCTTTATGGAGGGTAAAACAAAAAAGGCTTACCGTTTTATGGGTAAACCTTTTTAGTTACAGCATCTAGCGAACTGGTTATCAGTTCATGCCGTATTTTTTCAGCTTCTTGCGCAGTGTGCCGCGGTTGATGCCCAGCATGTTGGCGGCGCGGGTCTGGTTGCCACGAGTGTGCTGCATAATGATATCAAGCAGAGGTGCTTCAACTTCGCATAGCACCATTTCATAAACTTCCTGAGCTTCTTGACCGTCCAACTGAGCGAAGAAGTTGCTGACAGCGCGCTTTACAGCGTCGCGTAGTAACTGGGGCTTGATGGTGCCGTTAGCGGTTTCGATTTTGCCTACGGTAAGCTGATGAGCTTCTGTGTGAGTTGTCTGATCAAACATTCGTATTCTGCTCTTTATTTATCTAGTACACATTCATCAAAAAAACGTTCCACCATGGAACATTGTTCTGCAGCGGTTTCCAGCCGGTTAAAGTCGGCACGGAACTGGCGCTGTTCTTCCTGGTCCAGGTACCATCCCATATGTTTTCTGGCGAAGCGGACGCCCTTTACTTCCCCATATAAATCATACAGTTTGGTTAGGTGTTCCAGCATCACTTGACGCTGCTCTGCCATCCCTATGGGCGCTAGCTTGCTACCTGTGTCCAGGTAATGCTGGATCTCTCTGAAAATCCAAGGCCTTCCCTGGGCACCCCGTCCTATCATCAGGGCATCGACACCTGTGTAATCCAGCACGAAACGCGCCTTCTCCGGACTATCGATGTCCCCGTTGGCGACAACAGGAATCGAGACATTCTGTTTGATTGCCTTGATGGTGTCGTACTCGGCATGACCCTTGTACATGCATTGGCGGGTGCGGCCATGAACCGCGAGCGCCGTAATGCCACTCTCTTCGGCAATCCGGGCGATTTGAACACCATTTCTGTGTTCTGGGGCCCAGCCCGTGCGAATCTTCAGCGTTACCGGCACATCCACTGCGGCAACCACGGCATCCAGTATTTTCTTTACCAGTTCCGGCGATTGCAGCAGGGCAGAACCCGCGAGCTTTTTATTCACTTTTTTTGCCGGACAACCCATGTTGATATCTATGATTTGGGCGCCTTGCTCCACATTGTAGCGGGCGGCCCAAGCCATATTATCGGGGTCAGCCCCGGCGATTTGTACTGAGCGTATGCCTTCTTCACCCGAGTGCGTCATTCTCTGGCGGCTCTTGTCCGTGTCCCAAAGGTCGGGATTGGACGAAAGCATCTCTGACACTGCCATGGCAGCACCATAACGGATACAGAGATTGCGGAAGGCCTGATCGGTGACACCTGCCATTGGTGCCACGATCAGCTGATTCTTCAGTTGATAGGGTCCAATCTGCATTTTGCTGTTTCACCTTGCTCTTCAAAGGGGCGCTATAGTACGCCTTTTTGGCAGCGGTGAAAAGGTCAATAAATGACCTGAGCAAAACTTTTTTACTTGACTTTTGATTGGTGGGAAGTCAGCGCCAGTGCGCTCTGGCGCCGCCTTTACCGCTATTTGCGTACTCCTGTCAAGCGGCTCCAATCTTCTTTGTGAACGGCTTCGTCCATCTCGAACCATTGAGCGTAAAATTCGCGGATCTCTTCGGCTTGTTCCTGTAATAAGCCGGACAGCGCCAGTTTGCCACCCGGACGAACCAACTCGGCGATCAGGGGGGCCAGTTCCCGTAGCGGTCCGGCCAGAATATTGGCAACCAACACATCGGCCTGAATACCTTTGGGTTGATCTTCAGGCAGATAGAGGCTGAGTCTGTCATCCACGCCGTTGCGCTTGGCATTGTCGCGGGAGGCGTCTATCGCCTGGTAGTCTATGTCTATGCCTATGGCGTTGGTTGCGCCCAGCTTGAGACCAGCGACCGCCAGAATGCCGGAACCGCAGCCGAAGTCGACCAGCTGTTTACCTTGCAGATCCAGGCCATCGAGCCACTCCAGGCACAGGGCCGTTGTGGGATGAGTGCCTGTGCCAAAGGCCAGGCCGGGATCCAGGATCACGTTGACAGCTTCAGGCTCCGGGATTTCACGCCAGCTGGGACAGATCCACAGACGCTTGCCGAACTGAATGGGGTGGAAGCTGTCCATCCATTCGCGTACCCAGTCTTTATCTTCTATCTGCTCTATCTTGTAGTTCAGCTTGCCTTCGAGGAAGGGCAGTTGCTTGAGCATCTCGACTGTGGGAGTCAGATCTGTGCCGGCATCGAACAGAGCGACCACCACAGTGTCGGCCCAAAGTGGGGTTTCTCCCAGTTTGGGCTCAAAAATCGGCGTATCTTTACCATCTTCAAAGGTGATGGACACGCTGCCTTCCTCCAGCAACAGGTCGCTGAGTGTCTCGGCGTGCTCGCTGCTGCTGTGGATACGTAACTGGATCCAGGGCATGGAATCTTCTCTCGTGGGGGACAATAAAGCGCTATTGTAAGCCATAGGCTGCCGGCCTTGCCAGCACACCGGGGTAAAGAGGGCGGAGTGAAACCCGGTTTCAGGTTTGTTCGGTCAGCGGTTGGATTTACGGTAATTTGCTGTCTTTTTTGTTTTAAAGTTTCAAATAAACGTTTGATTTGTAGTGGATAATTGGTATTACCTCTGTTTTGCTGAAAGTGGTTTATTTGTGAGCGTGATCAGATAATCCCCCACTTTCGATTGAGGCAGGTCACATTCAGACTCCTTGGGCATTGGCGCAGTTTGGCTGTGAGTTATGTTGTAGATCCCAAGGATCTGTACCCAAAAAACATGCTGACAAAATATCACATCCCCGAGCGCTGGCTCGGTCATGCCAACAGCCACCACTGGTCGGCCAGAGCCGATCGCCTGCAGAGTGCCAGCGGCATTTTGCTGGGCATGTTTCTGTTGGCGCATCTTCACTTCGAATCCAGCATCATGCTGGGTAAAGAGGCTTTCTATAAGGTAGTGCAGGTGCTGGAAGGCGGTTGGTTCAGTGCCAGTGGCCACGGTTACCCACTGCTGACGCAACTCTTCTCTGTGTTTATTCTGCTGGTGGTGATACTGCATGCCGCCATGGCGCTCAGGCGCTTTCCGGCGCAGCTCGGCCAATGGCGGGCGCTGCGCAGCCATCTGCATCTGATCAAACACCGCGACAGCCACGCCTGGTTCTGGCAGTTGGCTACCGGCTTTATCCTATTCTTCCTGGTGCCCATGCACCTGGTCACCATGATAGCCAATCCGGAAATCGGCCCCAATATGTCGGCCTACCGAGTCTGGCACGACAACACCTGGCTGCTGTATATCCTGCTGCTGCCTGCGGTGGTGATCCACGCCATGATAGGCCTGTATCGGGTGGCGGTGAAATGGGGCCTCAGCTTTAACCGCACTGGCCTGAGAAAAATAGCCAAGCTATTGATTGTATACCTTATTTTGCTTGGTTTGGGCAGTTTGGTGACCTATATGCTGCTAGGTAATGAGCTGAGCCTGCCGCTGCAGCCGTTCGTTCCCGGTTAACTCAATATCAGTTAAAGGTAAATTAACCGGCAGAAATTTGATCTGCCTCAGGGTTCGTTCGCCCTTTGTGATCCACATTGGTTTTACTATCTTTAAGCGGTTAAGCCATTGGATGACAGGGAGAATACGGATGATACGACTGAGTGAGCGCTGGGGCGGCTGGTTGGATCTGGGGCAGAGTGCTTCAGGCGTGTTGTTGGCGCTGTTTTTGTGGACTCACCTGTTGCTGGTGTCTTCAATATTGCTGGGGGCGCCGGCAATGGAATGGGTGGCCTGCAACATGGAGCTGAGTTTTCTCAGTGACGATGGCAACGGCTATCCCTGGGTGGTGAGCCTGATAGCCATAGCCGTTGCCGGGTTGGCGTTGTTGCATGTGTTGGTGGCCTTGCACAAGTTGCCTCTGTCGCTCAGGCAGCAAAAGGCTCTGAAACAGCAACTAGTGCAAATTGATCATGGCGATACCCGCTTGTGGGTGTGGCAGGCTGCTACCGGAGTGGTGATTTTGCTGTTGCTTCCTGTGCATCTTTGGTTGGTGGGTTCGGCCCCGGAAACCATAGGGCCACAGGGCTCGGCCGACAGGATTTGGAACCAGTATGCCTGGGCCTTGTACCTGCCACTGCTGCTGACAGTGGAGTTACATGCCGCCATAGGACTGTACCGGGTGGCATTGAAATGGGGCGCGGCGCGGGATCTCAACAGCCGGGCGCGCCTTAGAAAAATTAAAACCATACTCAGTGTGGCGTTTGTCGCCGTAGGTCTGGCGTCCTTGCTGGCTTTTTGGCCCCACGCGAGCTGAGTATCGATAACCCAAACAAATAGCTTTAGGGCAAACGGCATTGGGCCGTCCCATAAGGAGTGTGCGTGAAACTCATCTATACGGATTCGTTGGTTGTCGGCGCCGGATTGGCGGGTCTGCGGGTAGCCATCGCTTCCAAAGAGCGTGGCCTGGATACCCTGGTACTGTCGCTGATCCCTGCCAAGCGTTCCCACTCGGCCGCGGCCCAGGGCGGCATGCAGGCCAGTCTCGGCAATACCGTCAAGGGCATGGGCGACAGCGAAGATGTGCATTTTCAGGACACGGTCAAAGGCTCAGACTGGGGCTGCGATCAGCAGGTGGCACGAATGTTCGCCCACTGTGCTCCCAAGGCGGTGCGTGAGCTGGCCAACTGGGGCGTACCCTGGACCAGGGTGACTGCCGGGCCGCGTCAAGTAGTGGTCAATGCCGAAAAAGTAACTCTGGAAGAAGCCGCCGAGGCTCACGGGCTGATCAACGCCCGCGACTTTGGCGGCACCAAGAAATGGCGCACCTGTTACACCGCCGATGGTACCGGCCACTCGCTGCTGTATGCGGTGGACAATAAGGCGATCTCCATGGAGATCCCAGTGCATGAGCGGGTCGAGGCGCTGAAACTCATTCACGACGGCAGCCGCTGCCATGGGGTCATTGCCCGCTGTTTGATCACAGGTGAACTCAGGGCCTATATCGCCCGGGCCACCACCATAGCCACAGGCGGCTATGGCCGTATCTATGAGGTGTCCACCAATGCGGTGATCTGTGAGGGTATCGGCCAGGCGCTGGCGCTGGAAACCGGGGTCGCGACCCTTGGCAATATGGAAGCCGTACAGTTCCACCCCACGGCCATAGTGCCCGTGGGCATTCTGACCACAGAGGGCTGCCGCGGAGACGGTGGCTTGCTGCGGGATAAAGACGGCTACCGCTTTATGCCCGACTATGAGCCGGAAAAGAAAGAGCTGGCCTCGCGTGACGTGGTATCACGGCGTATGACAGAACATATGCGTAAGGGCAAGGGAGTCGATAGCCCCTATGGCCCTCACCTGTGGCTGGATATCACCCTGCTGGGGCGCAAGCATGTGGAAACCAACCTGCGGGAAGTCAAAGAGATCTGCGAGAACTTCCTCGGCATAGATCCGGCCGAAGAGTGGATCCCGGTGCGGCCGACCCAACACTATTCCATGGGCGGTATTCGCACCAATCACACAGGAGAGAGCCAGCAGCTCAAGGGGCTGTTCAGTGTCGGTGAGGCAGCCTGTTGGGACATGCATGGCTTTAACCGTCTGGGCGGGAATTCGCTGGCGGAAACCGTGGTCGGCGGCATGATCATAGGTAAATATGTGGCCGACTTCTGCGAGCAGGAGGAGCTGGTGCTGGATACGGCGCTGGTGCAGCGTTTCCGTGATGAGCTCAACCAGGAGATAGACGAGCTGCTGGCTCGGGAGCAGGGCGAGAGCCCGTTTGAGCTCAAGCGCCTGATGCAAAGAGTGATGATGGACTATGTCGGCATCTTCCGTAACGGCCCAGAGCTGGAAAAGGCGGTGGCCGAACTCAAGGATTTGCTGGCTCGCTCGCGCAATATTGTGGTCACCTGCAAGAAGCGCCACGCCAACCCCGAGTTGGTCGAGGCCCTACGGGTCAGGCGTATGCTTAAGGTGGCGCTGACTGTGGCCTGCGGCGCCCTGGCGCGTACCGAGAGTCGTGGCGCCCATGCCCGCGAGGATTACCCGCAGCGTAACGACAAAGACTGGCTCAGCCGTACCCTGGCCAGCTGGCCGGACGCCGATGCGCTGGAGCCTGTGCTCAGCTACGAGGCGCTGGATGTGATGCAGATGGAACTGCCGCCCGGTTATCGCGGCTATGGTGCCGACAATGCCATTGCCCATCCGGATACCGCCAAACGCGAGCAGGAGATTGCCGCCATTCTCGCGACTTTGGGGCCGGATGCCGGCGCTGAAGACAAGCAGCGGGCACTGATGCCGTTCGAACTGCCGGAAAGCCTGCGCCCCGGCAACGAGCGCCTGAGCGACCGTCTGGCTTGCCCACAGACTTCAACCCCTTCTCAGCCTAACCCTGCCGGAGATGACAACGCATGAGTGGCCGCACTTTAACCTTCAGGATCTTCCGTTACGACCCACAGCAAGCGGGAGACAAGCCACAAATGGTGGACTATCAGCTGCAAGAAACCCCGGGGATGACGGTATTTATCGCCCTCAATCGCCTCAGGGAGGAGCAGGACCCATCGCTGCAGTTCGACTTTGTCTGTCGCGCCGGGATTTGCGGCAGCTGCGCCATGGTGATCAACGGCTTTCCTACCTTGGCTTGCCGCACCTTGACCGCCAAATATCCAGATGGACTGATCACCCTGATGCCGCTGCCAGGCTTTGAGCTGATAGGGGATCTGTCGGTCAATACAGGCAAGTTTATGCGTGAGCTGGCTGAAAGGCTCAAGCTGTGGCTGCACCCCAAGCCGGAACAGCAGGATATCCACCATCTGGAAGCCCCAATGGACCCGGAGGAAGCCGCCAGACTCTATGAACTGGAGCGCTGTGTAGAGTGCGGTGTCTGTGTCTCGGCCTGCGCCACCAAGCAGATGCGCGACACCTTTGTTGGCGCCGTCGGCATGATGAAAATCGCCCGCTTCGAGCTGGATAGCCGTGATGCCCGCAGCGCCGAGGACTTCTACCATGTGATAGGCAATCAGGATGGGGTATTCGGTTGTATGACCCTGCTGGGATGTCAGGATAATTGTCCTAAAGACTTGCCCCATATGCAGCAGATAGCCTACCTGCGCCGCAAGATGGCCAGTACCTTGCTTTAAAGTGACTAAGCCTTCAGAGAAATATGCCTTCAGAGAACTAAGCCCTTAAAGAGCTAAGCTGAGGTTCAAACAGAAAAGCCCGGAAAATTCCGGGCTTTTTTGTTGACTGTTGAGTCTGGCTAACTGAGTGAAAGCCGTTATGCCTGCTCGCGGGCGATGGCGCGATAGCCTATGTCGGTTCTGAAATAGACATCGTCCCAATGGACTTCATCCACCAAGGCATAAGCGGCCTGCTGGGCCTCGGTCACTGTGTTGCCCAAAGCCGTGGCGCACAATACCCGGCCGCCATTGGTGACTACATGGCCATCGACCATCTTGGTACCGGCGTGGAACACCTTGGCTTCATTATTGCCGAGTGACAGCCCTTCGATAACATCACCCTTGCGGTAATCATCCGGATAGCCCCCGGCGGCCATGACCACACCGACGGCGGCACGCTGATCATATTCGGCGCTGACCTTGTCCAGCTCACCACGGCAGGCGGCTAGGCAGAGCTCCACCAGATCCGACTTGAGGCGCATCATGATAGGTTGAGTCTCGGGGTCGCCAAAGCGGCAGTTGTATTCCAGCACCTTGGCGCTGCCATCGGCGGCAACCATCAAGCCGGCATAGAGGAAGCCGGTGTAGACATTGCCTTCGGCGGCCATGCCGTCAACCGTTGGCCGGATAACATTGGCCATGACCCAATCATGCACTGTTTGGGTGACGACCGGCGCCGGGGAGTAAGCACCCATGCCGCCTGTGTTGGGGCCGTTGTCGGCGTTGTCACGGGCCTTGTGATCCTGGCTGGTGGCCATAGGCAGAATATTGTTGCCGTCGACCATCACGATAAAGCTGGCTTCTTCGCCGCGGAGAAACTCCTCAACGACCACTCTGGAGCCGGCTTCGCCGAACTTGTTGCCTGCCAGCATATCGTCGATGGCGGCATCGGCCTCGGTTTGATCCTGGGCGATGATCACCCCTTTACCTGCGGCCAGACCATCGGCCTTGATCACCACAGGGAAACCTGTGCGACCGGCAAGCTCGGTAACATAGGCCTTGGCCGGGGCAATTTCAGTAAAGTTCTGGTAGTCGGCGGTTGGGATCCGGTGGCGGGCAAGAAAGTCTTTGGTAAAGGCCTTGGAGCCTTCCAGTTGCGCTGCCGCTTCGGTGGGGCCAAAGATATTCAGGCCTTCGGCGCGGAAGGCATCGACCACTCCCAGTACCAGAGGGGCCTCTGGGCCGACTATGGTAAGGGCTATCTGTTGTTGCTTGGCAAAGGCCAGTAGCGCCGGGATATCCGTGGCTTCTATCGCCAGGTTTTCCAGCTTGGGCTCCAGCGCCGTGCCGGCATTCCCCGGAGCAACAAATACGGTTTCCACGGCGGGAGATTGCGCTGCCTTCCAGGCCAGGGCATGTTCACGACCACCACCACCAATCACGAGTACTTGCATCTTCTTATCCTTTTTCGCTTAACGCCTTGCGGGCAGGTTCAGGCCGGGCAGGGCTTTGTTACGGCGAATCGCCGGAGGTTATTCCGGCGATAAGTTCATTGCATCAGTGCAGGCCGGTTTGGGCCTGCTGACTATCAGTGACGGAAGTGGCGCATATTGGTAAATACCATGGCCATTCCATGCTCGTCTGCAGCGGCAATCACCTCTTCATCGCGGATGGAGCCACCGGGTTGAATGATGCAGCTGATACCGGCAGCAGCAGCGGCATCGATACCGTCACGGAAGGGGAAGAAGGCATCGGATGCCATCACTGAACCTTCCACGACCAAGCCTTCATCGGCGGCCTTGATACCGGCGATTTTGGCGCTGTAGACCCGGCTCATTTGACCTGCGCCCACCCCTATGGTCATGCCGTCTTTGGCATAAACAATGGCGTTGGACTTAACGAATTTGGCGACCTTCCAACAGAACAGCAGATCTTTGATTTCTTCGGCAGTAGGTTGACGCTTGCTGACCACCTTGAGGTCGGCTTCGGTCACCATGCCCTGATCTCTGTCCTGGATCAGCAGACCACCGTTGACCCGCTTGTAATCCAGGCCCTTGGTGCGGCCTTGCCACTGACCACATTCAAGCAGACGGACATTGGCTTTCTTGGCAACCAGCTCGCGGGCTTGCTCGCTGACTTTAGGAGCGATGATCACTTCAACAAACTGACGCTCGACAATGGCCGCCGCGGTGGCGCCGTCCAGCTCACGGTTGAAGGCGATGATGCCGCCGAAGGCTGAGGTAGGGTCTGTCTTGAAGGCGCGGTTGTAAGCGTCCAGTAGATCGCTGCCCAGGGCGACACCACAGGGGTTGGCGTGCTTGACGATAACGCAGGCGGGTTGCTCAAATTCCTTGACGCATTCCAGCGCGGCGTCGGTGTCGGCGATATTGTTGTAAGACAGCGCCTTACCCTGCAGTTGCACGGCAGTGGCGACCGAGGCTTCGTCTGTGTTGAGGTCAACATAGAAGGCGGCACTCTGGTGGCTGTTCTCGCCGTAACGCAGATCTTGCTTCTTCAGCAACTGAGTGTTGAAGGTGCGCGGGAACTTGGAATCCTGGTGACACTCGTCCTTGCTGTGGGCCGGAACCTGAGTGCCGAAGTAGTTGGCTATCATGCCATCATAGGCGGCCGTATGTTCAAAGGCGGCAATGGCCAGATCAAAACGGGTCGCCAGAGTGGTTGAACCCTGGTGGGCCGCCATTTCTGCCAGTACGCGTTGATAGTCAGAGGCGTTAACTACTATGGTGACGTCTTTATGGTTCTTGGCCGCGGCGCGCACCATGGTCGGGCCGCCGATATCGATATTCTCGATGGCGTCTTCCAGGGTACAACCCGGCTTGGCAACGGTTTCGGCGAAGGGGTAGAGGTTAACGGCCACCAGGTCAATTGGACCTATGCCGTTGGCTTCCATGACGGCTTCGTCCTGGCCACGACGGGCGAGAATACCGCCATGCACTTTGGGATGCAGTGTCTTGACCCGGCCATCCATGATCTCTGGGTGACCTGTGTAGTCTGAAACTTCAATGACAGGTACAGCGTTATCCGCCAGCAAGCGGGCGGTGCCTCCGGTGGACAGCAGTTCAACGCCCTGGGCATGCAGCGCCTTGGCGAACTCCAGGATTCCGGTCTTATCAGATACGCTCAAGAGCGCGCGACGTATGGGTCTGGCATTATTCATTTGGGTACAGTATTCCACTTTTTTATATTCAAGGATCTTTCGGAAAACCAGGCAGTGCTGATTTGCATTGTTTTCCAAAAGTCCCTCGAATGGTCCGGGAACCCTCAAGGCGCGCCGTATTTTAACGTAAAACGATTTGCCGCGGTGTTTTTTCTACGCGTTTCACAATATTGCTCTGCGAACAAGCCAAAACCCCGAAGCGGGATAAAAAACACTTGACCTTGGATTAAGCTCTAAGCTTTATACTTGAATAGGAATTATTAGCAGGAACTGCATATGTACAGGATAGGTGAACTGGCCAAGCGCTTTGATATCAAGGCCGATACCCTGAGGTTTTACGAGAAACACGGCCTGCTGGCACCCTCTATGCGCACCGAATCCGGTTACCGGGTCTACAGCGACAGGGATGCCGAGCGGCTGAAGTTTATTCTCAGGGCCAAGGCGGTAGGTTTTACCCTGGGGGAGATAGCCGAGCTTTTGTCCATTGAACTGGATAAGTCCAACCGTGCCTGCAGCGATGTCAAAGGCATGGTGGACGACAAGTTGGATAAGGTGCAGCAGAAAATTGCCGAGCTTAATCAGTTCCGCCAGTCTTTGCAGTTACTGTCTGATACCTGCTGTGGCGGCCCTGAAAGTGCCGAGCATTGTTCGATTTTGGAGGCGTTGGAGTCCTGTGACGATGAGCTGTCCCCCAGAGTCGAAACCGGCAAGGGTCACAAGCACAGTCATGCCAATAGCCGTGTAAGTAGGGGCGCAAAATCATGTTGATGGATAATTTTATTGAGCTGTTTCTCGAGTCGGCCCCCTGGCTGCTATTGGGGCTGGTGCTGGCGGGGCTGCTAAAGGTTTTTGTTCCCATGAGCTGGATGCAAAAACAATTGGGGGGCCATGGCCTCAAGACCACTGTCAAGGCGGCCCTGCTGGGCGCGCCTTTGCCGCTGTGTTCCTGCGGCGTTATCCCGGCCGCCGTTGGCCTGAGACGCAGTGGCGCCTCCAAGGCGGCCACCACCTCTTTTCTGGTATCGACCCCTGAAACCGGTGTCGATTCGGTCACTGTGTCCTATGTTCTGCTCGGCCCCTTTATGGCGATTGTCAGACCTATTGCCGCGGTATGCAGTGCCATAGTGGCGGGTTTGCTGGTTGGCCGCGATGATGAGCCGGTTTTGCCCTCTGAGGTAGTGAAGAAGAGCGAGCCGGAGAAGGCTCAAGCCAAAACAGTGGCTCAGTTCAAGCCGGCAGCCGCCGAGACCTACAGTTCTCTCAAGGCCACGCCGACACAAGCTCAGAGTTCCTGCTATGCCCCGGCCAAGGTGCAAGAGGCAGACTGCTGCAGTACGGTTAAGATCAGTACCGCTAAGGCCAGCACCGTCGGCGGGTCTTGTTGCTCTTCGCTCAAGGAAGAAGCCACTCAGTCCTGCTGCTCTCAACCTAAGGTAGAGGCGGCTTCATGTTGTTCATCATCGCAATCGGCCTCGAACTGCTGCGACAGTGACGATATGGCAGCTGAACTCAAGTCGAAGTCTGTCTTGCATAGAGTGCTGGCCGGTCTCAAGTATGCTGCCACGGATCTGGTGCGTGACACCGCCATCTGGTTGCTGGTGGGGTTGTTCTTTGCCGCACTGGTACAGACCTATGTGCCGGGAGACTTCCTGGCCCAATGGGGCGGCGGTATTCTGGCCATGTTGGTGATGGTTCTCATCTCCATCCCCATGTATATCTGTGCCACAGCTTCGACGCCGATAGCCGCCGGCTTGTTGCTGGCCGGGGTTTCCCCGGGCGCCGTATTGGTGTTTATGCTGGCGGGACCTGCCACCAACATAGCCTCCCTAGGCGTAGTCGCCAAAGAGATGGGTAAACGGGCGCTTTACGGCTATCTTGGCGGGGTACTCGGGGTGGCACTGCTGGCCGGAATGCTGGTGAACTTGCTGGTGGCGAACTTTGGTTTTGAAGTGATGCCGCAGATAGGGGAAGAGCACCAGTTACTGCCACAGGCTGTGGTCAACTGGTCGGGGATTATTCTGGCGCTGCTGATGGCCAAGGTGATTTACGACAAGATCCCCAGGCGTTGGCTGCGGCGGGATTGCTGCTCCGGCTGACGCTCCACTGCACAAGGGAAAGGCGCTCGATTGAGCGCCTTTCGTTTTATCTATTGCCAAACAGGGGCTGTGAAGGGAGAGGGTCATTTGCCTTGTTTGATATTCTCCACAGGATTGAGTTTGGCCTGTTTCTTGGCTATTTTGGCGGCCCGCTTCTCCTTGGCAGAGTGCATGGGTTTCTTCTTTTGCTCTTTGCTGTTTCTGTGCTCTTTCATGGTGTTTATTCCATTGATAGCGGAAGCCTGGCTGGGGTTTATCTCCCCGCTTCCTGCAATTTAAGATCCACTTACAGCTGGCATACCGGTCAGTCAGACACCGGCGTGATTCAACCAGTTGGTCGGCCTGGGCCGACTCGGATATTTTACGCCTGTTGCCGAAATACTGCTGTCGGCTTCAATAGAATATTTGAGAATAAGTTTTTGTTTTTGAGATGGTATTTGACTAAGGAGCGCGAACAAGTTTTATCTGTGCTCTGTGTCGGCTTGCATACCTGGACGCAAGGCGCGGTTCGCAGCCAATAGCCCTGGCCCTTTGCGAGAATTTCCCAAGAGTATTTCACTACAAAGTGGCCAGGGCCGTGCGAAAGATTGTGTGAGAGAGTGAGTGAAAGCCTGGGCAAATCAGTCGCTGCTACAACCCTTCTTTAAAGTGCTTCCGCCTTGAGCATGGCTCTTGGGCGTCTGGCACGATACTGCACCAGACTGACCCCGGTCAGCACCAAGGCACCGCCGACATAGTGAGGGACCCCCAACTGCTCACCCAGTAACGTGGATGCCAGCACGGCGGTGAAGATTGGCATCAGGTTCATAAAGATGGCGGTTCTCTCTGTGCCCAGCAGGGCAATCGCCTTGATCCAGGCCCAGGGCGCCAGAATCGAGGCACAGATAGCGGCATAGGCTATCAAGGGCAGTGAAGCCTGGGTGATGCTGATACTGCTGGCAAAGAGCAGCAGGGGTGACAGCATGAACACGGCGAACAGTATCTGCATATACAGCAGGTCCCAGGTCGGCAGTTGCAGCGACCAGCGTTTTAACAGCACGCCATAGAGGGCGTAGACCACGGCGGCCAGCAACAACAAGAGATCGCCGGGTACCACAGAGGTTGACAGCCGGGCCAAGTCGCCTTGGCTGAGCATAAACAGCAAACCGCTGAAAGAGATAAAGGCGCCAAGCAGTGCCAATTTGGAAAGTCTCACTCCGAGCAAAGGCACCGCCAGTAGCAGGCTGAGAACCGGCACCAGAGAAGTGATCAATGCCATATTAGTGGCGCTGGTGGTCGCGGCGGCAAAATACGCCAGGCTTTGGTTCAGCACCATTCCCAGGCTTGCCAGCACGGCGAGTTTGCCAAGATGGGGACGGATCATGGCGCGGCGGCGCCAAACCCCAGGGAGCAGCACTGGGGTCAAGAGCAAAAGTGCAAAAGCCCAACGGTAGAAAGAGATGGCTTCCGGCGCTATGACACCGGCGGAAAGTTTATTGACCAGACTATTGCCGGCCCAGATGGCTACGGCCAACAAGGGAAACAGATACAAAACAGGGCTCCTCAGAACTACGAGCAAGGCTCAACAGACAAACCTGGGTTGGATAATACGGGGCAGATAATTCCACGTCTTATGTGATATACATATCTGTTATCAGACAAAGTCAACCCGCCTTCGGACATTTGCATATGGCCAATATCTATCATCCACCTGAACAGCATCCCGGTGACGGTTTGCAGGTATTCTTCTACTACCAGCAATTTTCACCCGATACGCTGACGCCCATGCACAGTCATGTCTGGGGGCAACTGCAACTGAGCCGCGGCGGTTTGATGGAGCTGGTGGCTCAAGGACGGCGCTTTATGTCGTTGTCGCAGTGCGGTATCTGGATCCCGGCCGGAGTAAAGCATGAGAGCTACATGCGCCGCTGCGTGCAGTACAGTTCAATGAATGTGCCACTGGAACTGGCTGCCAGGTTGCCCAAGCATATCTGCCTGCTGGAGTTGAGCCCGATAGCGGAAGCTATTTTGATGGACTTGAACTCAAGAGGTGTCGAGCTGGCACATACACCTGAGGATCAAAGACTGCTTAAGGTGCTGTTGGATCAGCTGAGTCAGGCCAGGGAAGTACAACCCTTTTTACCGGTAACCGACCATCCCATGTTGCAGGCCATAGCTGCCGAGCTGGAAGCCGAGCCTGAGGGCGGACGCAGTTTTGCCGCCTGGGCCGATACCTTAGGTACCACAGAACGTACTTTGGCGCGCTTGTGCCAGGCAAGGCTTGGAATGAACTATACCGAGTGGCGGCAACGCTATCGCTTTATCCACAGTTTGCAGCTGCTGCGACAAGCGATTTCAGTGAAGGAGGTGGCACTGACGTTGGGTTACCACCAGACTTCGCCCTTTATCAGCCTGTTTCGCAAGTACGCAGGTTGTACACCGCAGGCCTACAGGCAACAGCTGGCCCAAGGAAGTGCGCTTGTCTTGCCTTGAAAAAAGGGGCGCCCTAAGGCGCCCAAAAGGTGGCTCGAAACTAAGGAAGGTGCGAACAAGTCCTCGTGGCGCTCTCTTTTGTAGAGAGTGGCTTACACAGCAATTGGCGTTCAAGGCATCTGACTGAAGGCATGCCGGGGCCTGTCGAAGTCGGATAACGCAGAGAGCCCGTTGCAGTGAAAGCCCCGAAGGGCGTGGCTTACAAGCCTGCCTGCTGTGTTGTGTTTCTTGCAAAGGACTAGGGCCATTTGCTGCGAACCACGCCTTGCATTCAGGCCTGTAAGCCGACGCAGAGCACACATGGGACTTATTTGCACCTTCCCTAAGGAGTAGTTTGGGATTACTCCTGATCTGCGCGTTTTTCGCGTTTTTCCCGTCGTTTTTCTTTCAGGGATTTAGTCGGTTTTTTCTTTGCTTTTTCTTTACTCATGAGCGTATCTCCTCTTCAATGACCTCTCTCTACGCCGCCGCTTTGCCAGAGAGAGGGCTGTTTCCCCTTCGACCGACCGGGAAAGAGGCGGTGGCCGTCGAGGATTAAGCCAAACCCCGGATCATCCTGTCCGGGCCATTCACGGCTGAGTTAAACACTTCAAGGCACTGTCTCCTCTTGTTAAGCGTCAATAAGCATGCAATCAGGCCGGCAGGCAGGGCCTTGGCTGGTTCAGGGACAGGATCTGAAACAGCACAGGGCCACCCGGTACATCCACTTCAATCAGATCATCCAGCGTACATCCGAGCAGGGCCTCACCCAGATCGGACAATACAGAGTAGCGGCCGGAGTCGGGATCATGTTGTTGTGGATAAACCAACTCCACCTCCAGAAACTCGCCGGTTTTCAGGTTTTGCAGACGCGCCTTGGTTCCCGGGTGCACCACACCGCCGCCGGGACAGGGCTGTGCCAGCCTGGCGATCACCGATGCCAGGGTCAGTGGCCTCAAAGACACATTGAACGAGTTTTGCAGATAGAGCTGCGATGTTTTGAATGAAAATAGATCTGCCAGTGCAGACAAAGATTTATACACCACCACAACCTCACAGGCTGAAACGGAAAATGAATAGAAAACTTTGCTACTGCCGGATGCGTGGCCGCACCCGGCTTACACTGGAAATGTCAGTGAAGTGCTCTTGAGAGGTAAAGTGTGACTGTACATAATGAGACTCCGCAACATCAATGCAAGTGCAAGCACTTAAAAATAAGGGAAAAAATCTAACTGGCCCTCACCATAGCCCAAGGAGATCGGAAAAGCAAACCCTCATTGGTCACAGCAGATATTGGCCGGGGTCATCTGGGCCAAATTCTCCGGGGGAATGACATAGGGAGGGATGTCCAGTACCAGGTTGCCCCAACGTTGGAACAAGGCCTGGTAGAAATATTCGACAAAGGTACGGCACTTTCTCGGTAGATAGGCGCGTTTGGGGTAGATGAGATTAACAGTGACATGTTCCATGGGAAAATCCTGCAGTATCGGCAACAAGTCTCCCCGCTGCAGCGCATCATGGGCGATCATCATAGGTAGGCTGGCGATTCCAAGGCCATCTATGGCGGCTTCTCTGGCCAGGGTGATATTGTTGACCTGCAAGCGACAGTTGGGGATTATCTCTTGCCACTGCTTGCCATCAAAAATCCGCCAATTGCCATCTATGTAAGGCGATGCCAGGCGTATTCCTCTGTGGTTAAGCAGTTCATCGGGTGTCGTTGGCGTGCCAAACCTCTCTAGATATTCCGGGCTGGCCATCAACACCTTGTGGGCATGTACCAGGCGAAAGTGTTCCAGTCTGGGGTCATCCAATCCCTGGACATGAAACATCACATCGACACCTTCTTCGACCATATCCACCTTGCGGTTGGTCAGCTCGGCTTCTATCTGCATTTGCGGATAGTCTTCCAGAAACCTGGCGATCACAGGACCGAGTGCCTGTTGGCCAAACTCTATCGGGCAAACGATACGCAAATTACCACGGATTGTCTGTTGGCTGGCGCTGAGTTGATCTTCGGCGCTGCGTAAATCTGTGAGTATTTTATTGACTTTGTTGAAGTAAATTGAACCTGCCTCAGTCAGTTTCAGGCTACGTGTGGTGCGCAACAACAGCTGTACCCCTGTGCTGTGCTCCAACTCGGCTATCTTACGGCTGACGGTCGCTTTGGTGATGCCCATCGCCTTGGCTGCGGCAGTAAAGCTTCCTTTATCAACAACTTGCGCAAAAATCTGTACCCGATTGAGATCCATATTATTGTTACACCTGTGAAACAGTGGGTTGAGTGTATGGCATCTAATAAATCTGCTGAGACAGTTGTAAAATACCACTCCAAAATTCAGGAGTCTAATTATGTTGAAGCCCAAGATGCTGATTGGGGGATCTGTGCTACTGGTGGCCATCTTGGGCGGCGGTTGGTACTGGTATCAGCAACTCAGATTTATCGAAACTACAGACAACGCTTATGTTGAAACCGACATTTCTCACCTGAGTGTAAAGGTGCCGGGTTATGTGGTTAAAACCGATATTACAGACAACCAGCACGTAGAAGCAGGGCAGTTGCTGGCACAACTGGAAGACAGTCAGTATCAGGCCAAGTTGTCGCAGGAGCAGGCGGCACTGGACAGTGCCAAAGCCGAATTGACCACTTTGGCTGCCAAGGTCGATCTGCAACAGGCATTGATCACTCAGGCCAAGGCTGGAGTGGTCGCCGCCGAGTCAGATTTGCATCGTGCCCGTCAGCAATTGGAGCGCTCCGAAAAACTCAGACAGAAAAATTACAGTTCCCAGGATGATGTGGATCAACTGACGGCCGCTGCCGATTCTGCCGCGGCTCGTCTGGATGAAGCCAAAGCCGCACTCAATGCCAAAGAGCGGGAACTGGCAGTATTTAATGCCCAATTAACCCAGGCCGAGGCCAAGAGTCAGGAAGCGGGTGCCAGTTTGGAACTGGCTAAAATTCAACTGGCAGATACTCAGGTGCGGGCTCCATTTTCTGGAGTTGTGGGCAAACGCGGCGCCATGGTGGGGCAATACGTCCAGCCGGGGCAGTCGCTGTTCAGTTTGGTGCCGGATGGGGCCGTATGGATCACGGCGAACTTCAAAGAGACCCAGATCCAGCATATGCAGCCCGGTCAGCCGGTGCAGGTAAAGCTCGATGCGTTTCCCGACAAAACCTTTACTGGTGTTATCGATAGCCTGTCACCGGCCTCCGGCGCCAAATTCAGTCTGTTACCGGCGGAAAATGCCACGGGTAACTTTACCAAGATAGTTCAGAGGATCCCGGTAAGGATCCGCCTGCAGTTGGCAGAAGAAGATGCCAGAGTGATGCCCGGACTCAGTGCCGTCGTCAGTGTTGATACTGAGACCGGCGGCACCCTTGATGCCATCGCCCGCCGCTGAAGCCTGAACTCAGATGACTCAAGTTGCAATCACAGCAGCCACTGCCGCGCCGCAGGATGACAGCTATGGACCCGGCTCACGCCGCGCCTGGATAGCCGTATTCGGCGGCCTGATTGGCGCCTTTATGGCGATTCTGGATATTCAGATCACCAATGCGTCGATGAAGGAGATCCAGGGTAGTCTGGGGGCCACGTTGGAAGAGGGATCCTGGATCTCGACCGCCTATCTGGTGGCCGAGATGATAGCCATTCCCCTGTCCGGCTGGTTGAGCACAGGTCTGTCGGTGCGGCGCTATCTGCTTTGGAACGCGCTGGCCTTTATTGTGGCTTCGCTGCTCTGTTCATTTGCCTGGAATTTGGAGGCGATGATCGCCTTTCGGGCACTGCAGGGCTTCTTTGGTGGCGCCCTTATTCCCCTGGCGTTTCGCTTGATTCTCGAATGCTTGCCCACTGAAAAACGCGCCGTCGGTATGGCACTGTTTGGGGTAACGGCAACTTTTGCGCCTTCCATAGGCCCCACTCTGGGCGGCTGGTTGACCGAACACCTCAGTTGGCACTATCTGTTTTACATTAATCTTCCTCCTGGCTTGGTGGTGATGGCCATGTTGGCCTACGGTTTGGAGAAGAAGCCGATTCTCTGGGACAAACTCAGCAACGCCGACTATTCAGGGATAGTGACTATGGCGCTGGGGATGGGATGCCTGGAAGTGGTGTTGGAGGAGGGTAATCGCAAGGATTGGTTTGGCTCGGATCTGATCCGTAATCTGGCCATCATAGCGGCAATCAATATCTGCCTGTTTATCTGGATTCAGCTGCGCAAGTCTGCACCTTTGGTGAATTTAAGGCTTCTTGGGCAGAGAGACTTTGCTATTTCTACCTTAGCCTATTTCCTATTGGGGGCGGCGCTGTTTGGTGCCATCTATATGATCCCGCTGTTTCTGTCGCAGCTACATGACTACAGCCCGTTGGAAATCGGTGAGGTCATTATGTGGATGGGATTTCCACAGCTCCTGGTGTTGCCTCTGGTGCCGAGACTAATGCAGAAAGTTGACGGCCGTTACCTGGCGGCGTTCGGTTTTGCCATGTTGGCGCTCAGCTATTACATGAACAGCCATATGACCATGGATTATGCCGGACCGCAAATGATAGCGTCGCAGGTAGTTAGAGCCTTGGGACAGCCCTTTATCATGGTGCCGATTGGGATCCTGGCGACCATGCATCTCAAGCCTGAGCAAACGCCATCTGCGTCGACCGTGCTCAATGTCGTGCGCAACCTGGGCGGCGCCTTTGGGATTGCGCTGGTGGCGACTCTGACAGACAACCTTTCCAGAATGCATCTGGCGCATATCAAGGAAACCGTGCCCGCAGTGAGTGCCGGAGCCTATGAGGCGCTCAACGCCAACGCGGCGCTGTTGCAGGCAGCCGGCTCAGATCCGGTCACGGCTTCGGCACAAGCCAAGGCCTTATTGGCGCAGACCATGACCCAACAAGCCTATGTACAGGCCTACAACGATGTGTTTTTTATCATGGGCTGCCTGTTGGTTCTTGCCGTGGTGGCCGTGCTGTCTATCCGTAAGGCGGCACCTCAGGCGTAATCCGAAACATTTTCTTCATACCCTTTGGCCCGCCCCGTTGCGGGCATTTTTTTGCGCCGGATTTCAGACTGGTGTAGGCTGAGTTCCCGATAAATAACAGAGTACTATCCGTGCAGTGGCAATTATTACCCTTTGCTGAGTTAACCTTGGACACCCTCTATGAATTGATGAAACTCAGGGTGGATATCTTTGTGGTAGAGCAAAATTGTCCCTACCCAGAGTTGGATGAAAAAGACAGAGCGGCTGGGGCCATGCACCTGCTTGGCCGCAGCAGTTCCGGGGAGCTGTTGGCCTATGCCAGGCTGCTGCCTGCCGGGGTCAGTTATTCCCAGGTCAGTATCGGCCGGGTGGCCGTTGCGGCCAAGGCCCGAGGTGGTGGCCGTGCCAGACAGCTGATGCAGGAAGCGATTGGCGGCTGCCATAAGCTGTGGCCCGCTGAAGATATCAAGATTGGTGCGCAGGAGTATCTGCGGGCGTTTTATCAGAGTTTGGGGTTTGAAGCGGTTTCAGAGGTCTATCTGGAAGATGGCATTCCCCATCTGGATATGTTGTTGCACTCTCAAAAGAAGGACACTTGAATGTCGTTATATCGTATAAACCAGCGTCAAATCGTTTGTGTGGCCAGCTTTCTGGCCAAGCCGGGTAAAGAGCAGGCCTTGATTGAGGCTCTGGGAGCGCTGATCCCGGACACCCGCAAGGAGGATGGCTGCATTCGCTACGAATTGAACCAGAGCCGCGACGAGCCGCGCAGGATCACTTTCATTGAGAAGTTTGTCGACATCGAATCTTTCGACCAGCACTGCGCCAAAGACGCCATCCAGCACTATTTCCATCAGCAGATGCCTGAGCTGGTAGAGTCCCATCACGTAGAGACTTATCAGGAAATCATCGTCTGATATTTCTGGTATGAGTTGAAAACAGCTGCAACTAAAAATGCCCCGTTAGGGGCATTTTTCAGGCTCGGAGGCGAATATCCGGTTGCAAGTCCAGCTCACCTGCCGAGGAGATGGTCGCCAGCTGCGCATGCTGAGCTATGATGGCCAAGGGGCCACTGAGCAGGTTACGTACAAACAGCAAGCGATAACCATATCCCTGTAAGCGATAGAAGGCGAGTTGTTGCTCGGCAGTCATGGCATGCCAATGAATGCTATTGCTGACCTGCTCAGCATCCGGCTTTCGTCTGTCAGGTACTTGTGTGGCAATCATAGTGATTCTTACCCCAGGTTGGCACTCGCGGACTATAAGGCGCTGCAGTTGTTACGTATTCGGCTAATATAACAGGCTTGCACGGGGTAAAATATGACTTTGGGCAAAAAATATGCAAATTAGTGCTTCGGGATTAGCATCAGGGCTTAAGCCTGCCGCCTCCGGTAACAGGGGCAAAATCGATTGAGTCATAAACAAGGAGCAGCATGTTGTCATATATTGAACCTGTGTTTCGGCCGCCATCGGAGTGGAAATCTCTCATACTGCAGGTGACCAATGGTTGCAGCTGGAATCGCTGCGCCTTTTGCGACATGTATACCCAGGAGCAGAAGCGCTTCAGGGCGTTCAAGTTGGAAAAGGTGGAAGCAGACCTGCGCCGGGTAGCGGCTTCCGGCGCCGAGGTGAACCGGGTGTTTCTGGCCGATGGTGATGCCATGACGTTGCCGTTTGCCAGGCTGGAACAGATTTGTGAGCTTATTCATCACTACTTGCCCAATGTCAGTCGCATCAGCAGCTATTGTTTGCCGCGCAACCTAGACAACAAGAGTGTGGAGCAGCTACTGCGGTTGCGGCAACTCAAGTTGTCCTTGCTGTATGTCGGTTGCGAGAGTGGTGATGATCAGGTGCTGACCCGTATCGGCAAGGGTGAGAGTTACGCCTCCTCGCTGGCGGCACTGGAGAAAATTCGTGCCTCCGGAATAAAGTCATCTGTGATGATACTCAATGGTCTGGGTGGCGTGGCTTTATCAAAGCAACACGCACTTAATTCGGCGCGACTGATGAATGCCGCGCAGCCGGATTATCTCAGCACCCTGGTGGTGACCCTGCCACTTGGCAAGGAAAGAATGGATAGTGCGTTTGATGGCGACTTTCAAATGCCGGACCAAAGACAACTGTTGCAGGAGATGCGTTATTTACTGCAGGCGCTGGAGTTAGATCAGACCATTTTCCGCTCGGATCATGCTTCCAATTATTTGGTGTTGAAAGGCATACTTGGGCGGGATAAGGCCAGGTTGTTGGCGACGGTTGAGGAGGCGCTCGCAGGACGCTTCGCCCTGCGAGCGGAGTGGCAAAGAGGCTTGTGATCAGTCTTCTTGCCGCTCAGTGATCCTTATGTCCCGTGCCGGACAGGGGATCTGGATCCCTGCTTGTTGCAACCCTTGCCAGATTTGCAGGTTTATTTGGTATTTGTCCTGGAAATAGCTGGCAGTTGGAACCCAATAGCGCACACCTATATCTATGCCTGTGCTGTTGAAACCATTGATACCCACCTGTGATGGGGAGTTGGCATCGACACTGGGATGGCTGCCGAGCACCGCCTGGGCTACGGCTATCGCCTGCTGGGGATCGGCTTTATAGTCGATATTGAAGTGGGTTTCTACCAATTTGTTGGCAAAGGAGTTGTGCAGTATCTCGCCGATAATGTGTTTGTTGGGAATACTGATCTGCTCGCCCTCCTCGTTGGTGAGTATGGTCAGCCCCAGGCGAATATCCTTGACAAGGCCTGTGACGCCTTTGACCGTAATGGTATTGCCCACGATAAAGGGACGGGTGACAATAATGGTCACCCCGGCGGCATAGTTGGACAACATGCCCTGAATCGCCAAACCGGCGCCCAGTGACGCGGCACCTATGGCTGCCACCATGGGGGTGACGCTGATCCCCAGTTTGCCCAAGGCGATGATGGCAATCATTATGATGATCAGTATCCGCACCAAATGAGTGACAAAAGTGGCCAGAGTGACGTCGACATTGTGTTTTTCCAACTGGCGGCTGACTGTGTTGGCTACCTTGGCGGCCAGCCACAGTCCCAGCAGAAAGATGATCAGTGCTCCCAAGAGTTGGAAGCTGTATTTCACTAAAAACTCGGTTATCAGATCATAGACATTTTGCAGCTGTGCCAACTCCAGCTCCAACCCGGTATTCTTCATTGCTTGGCTCCTTTCCTGAAATGCCGCAAGATATGGAAACAATATTCCTGAGTCATGTCACTCACTTGTATTCAATAACAGGGTATTCTGCCTCTTTGTTGTGGCAAATTAAAAGGGAACTATATGAGGTCTTTTGCAATACTGCTCTCTCTGTGTCTGACCATGCTGGCCAGCCCTATGATCCAGGCTTCCGAATATGCCGTGGGTGACACGCTGAAACCGATTTCACTGCAGGATCAACATGAAGCCGCCATGGTGTTGGACACTTCAGCCAAGTATCTATTGTTTGGCCGCAGCATGAAAGGTGGTGAGATCATCAAAACCGCACTCGAAGGCCGCGATAATCAGGCGTTGCAGCAGGCGGGTATCTTTTATCTGGCGGATATCAGCGGTATGCCATCCTTGATTGCCAAATTTGTTGCCATCCCACAGATGCGGGATCTGAGTTTCAGTATTGCCCTGGACAAAGAGGGGGAGATCAGCAAATTACTGCCCGCCGCCAATGATGCCGCCAGCCTGATCTCTCTGGACCAGTTGACCATCACCAAGCTGCAATACTTTGATGATGCCGAAGCCCTGAAGCAGGCTCTCAAAGACGCCGGGCTGCAAGACTGAGCCCTTCGCAGCTCGAGCTTCAGCCGAGCTGCAGACTCAACATACTGATAGCCCCCATCTCCAGGCTGTTGTTGAACAGCAGCCTGCGCTCTCCGGGGAAGGCACTTCCCAACAAGTAAAACAGTGGCTGCAGATGCTCATCTGTTGGATGACACAGCTCGGCCGTGTCGGCATCGACCAAAGTTTTGTAGTCCTGCAGCGCCTGATCTTCTTCAGCTATTAAACCCTCGGTAACCGCCTGGTTAAACCGGGATGCCCAAGGCAATGGTGGGCTGCCTGGTGCCAAGGCGCGCAGATTGTGGACCACATTGCCTGAACCTATGATCAGTACGCCTTGCTCGCGCCAGCGCCTTAACTCGCGTCCAACTTGGAACTGCTGCTGCGCTCTGAGGTTTTGATCCAGACTCAATTGAAATACCGGAATATCGGCCTCGGGGTAAAGGTGGACCAAGGCCGACCAACTGCCATGATCCAACCCTTGCGAGTCGATACGAGTGACAGGAATGCTCAGACTGGCAGCAATTTGCTCCGCCAACTCCGGCGCGCCGGCGGCCGGGTACTGCATGGCAAAGAGCTCGGCGGGAAAACCGCCGAAATCATGTATGGTTTGCGGCCGGCTTGCAGTGGAAATTGCGGTGCCCCGTGTCAGCCAATGGGCCGAAATTAACAATATCGCTCTGGGCCTGGGAAGTGTTTGTCCCAGCTCTTGCCACTGCTTTGTGGTGGTGTTGTTTTGCAAGGCGTTCATCGGGCTGCCATGGCCCAGAAACAGCGCCGGCATTATCTGTGTCGCGGACATAGAGTCTCCAAATCAGCGGTAGGATGCAGTATGCAGTTCCTGACATATCTGCATTCAGCTTACCCGGATGCTCGATTGAAAATAATCGCAAAATACTCGCCATACTCTTCCATTAAATCGAATATCCCGTGCTCTCTTGCTTGCCGCTATGCTTTAGGTACCAGATTCGTTTCCGGTAGCTGCTTGCACCAAGCGCTCTAAAGCGAGTAGCAATCATGGTGTATATTTGAGGGTGAAAGTAGTAATTGTATGATTCTTAATGCTTTTATTTTGTATTTGCTGTGGTTTGAATTTGCGGAATAAAAAATTGATTTTAATGTATAAAAATTCATTGCGTGAGAGGCGGAAATAGCGTTTACTGCGCTGGATTTTAACCCGCTTCGGCGAGGCTGTTCGCCGTACTTGAATGTCGAGGAGACACAGGGCCAATGAGCCAATTTCAATCTATTGATGTTGCTGATTACTATGACAATGAAACCTTTGAGCGTATCAAAGCTTTTGCCAGTGATAAGGTGACACCTTTTGTGGTGATAGATACCAAGATCATCGCGAAACAGTATGATGATATGGTGCAGAGCTTTCCCTTTGCCAGCGTTTATTATGCAGTGAAGGCCAACCCGGCACCTGAGATCCTCAGCTTGCTGCGAGATAAAGGGGCCAATTTTGACATAGCTTCCATCTATGAGCTGGATATGGTGATGGAGTTGGGTGTTTCCCCTGAGCGGATAAGCTATGGCAACACCATTAAAAAACGCAAGGATGTCAGAGCCTTCTACCAGCGTGGCGTGACTATGTTTGCCTCCGACTCAGAGGCCGATCTGCGGATGATTGCCGAAGAAGCCCCTGGGGCCAAGGTCTATGTGCGGATCCTTACCGAAGGTACAGAAACCGCCGATTGGCCGTTGTCGCGTAAGTTTGGCTGCCAGAACGAGATGGCCTACGAGCTTTTGGTACTCGCCAATGAGTTAGGGCTAAAGCCCTATGGCTTGTCGTTCCATGTGGGTTCACAGCAGCGGGACATAGGGGCTTGGGATGCGGCAATCGGCAAGGTTAAGGTGATCTTTGACAGGCTCAAAGAGGAGCACGGCATAGTGCTGGAGATGATCAATATGGGCGGCGGCTTTCCGGCCAACTATATCGACAGGACCAATAGTCTCACCACTTACGCCGAGCAGATCATTCACTTCCTCAAAGAGGATTTTGGTGAGCAGTTGCCCAAGATAGTTTTGGAACCCGGGCGCTCCTTGATTGCCAATGCCGGTGTGCTGGTCTCTGAGGTGGTATTGATCAGCCGCAAGTCCAACACGGCACTGGAGCGCTGGGTATTTACCGATGTCGGTAAGTTTTCCGGGTTGATTGAGACTATGGACGAAGCGATTAAGTTTCCGATTTACACTGAGGCTCAAGGGGAGCTGCAACCTTGCGTCATTGCCGGGCCTACCTGTGATAGCGCCGATATCATGTATGAACAGTACAGTTACGGTTTGCCAGAGGATCTGGCCATAGGTGACAGGCTCTATTGGTTGACCACAGGCGCTTATACCACCACATATTCGGCGGTGTGCTTCAATGGTTTCCCACCCTTGCAAGACTACTATTTGTAATCTCGGCCAAGAGTGAGGTTTTAGCTGAGATTGATTTCAACAGGGCGCCAAGTGGCGCCCTGTCTGTTTTGGATTAACCGTTGGCTTTGAGAATGTCGTACAGCTGTTCTTTCAGCTCCAGTTTGCGCTTTTTCATCTCTTTGACTTCTTGGGTATATTCACTGGAAAGCTGCTGCTCCTTATTCTTTATCTCTTTATCCAGCAGATTGTGTTCTTCAAAAAGCTTCTGAAAATGGCTATCGCTGCTCTTGAGACTGGTGATCAGATCGCGGTATTCCGGAAACATTGGCGCACTCCTGTTGGCTGGGGGATTATTGTTAACCCTAACCTGTTTGGGATGACGAATATGTGACCTTGATCAATGGAAAGATTAACCGTTTGGTGGAGGTGAGTGAGGCCTTTTACTGCTATGCTTTCGAACAATCTGTTGTAAAACCAGTCAGACAATCGTGGTTAACTTGGTAACTCTATTACGGCTGATTATTTAATTATTGCCGTAAAATCTGTGATCAAGTTAATCTTATCCGCTTCCATACTGGGATAGAGTCTCGGTAAGACGAATTTTATAATCAAAATTGAAAGGGGTTTTCACTATGGCTGATGTATTTCACTTGGGTTTGACCAAGCAGATGTTGGATGGCGCCACACTGGCTATCGTGCCTGGCGATCCTGAACGAGTTAAACGTATCGCTGAACTGATGGACAAGCCGACTTTCCTGGCCAGCCATCGTGAGTACACCAGCTATCTGGCTTATCTTGATGGTAAGCCGGTAGTGATTTGCTCTACCGGTATCGGTGGTCCTTCGACTTCCATCGCGGTGGAAGAATTGGCGCAACTGGGAGTTAATACTTTCCTGCGTGTCGGTACCACAGGTGCAATTCAGCCTCACGTGAATGTGGGTGATGTGATTGTGACTCAGGCTTCTGTGCGTCTCGATGGTGCCAGTTTGCACTTTGCGCCAATGGAGTTCCCTGCGGTGGCTAACTTTGAATGTACCACTGCCATGGTTGCCGCCTGTCGTGATGCCGGTATTGAACCACACATTGGGGTTACTGCCTCATCTGATACCTTCTACCCGGGTCAGGAACGCTATGATACCGTTAGTGGCCGGGTAACCCGCCGTTTTGCCGGTTCAATGAAAGAGTGGCAGGAAATGGGCGTACTCAATTATGAAATGGAGTCGGCGACTCTGTTCACCATGTGTGCCTCTCAAGGCTGGCGCGCCGCTTGTGTCGCCGGTGTGATTGTCAACCGTACCCAGCAAGAGATCCCCAATGAGGCAACCATGAAACAAACTGAAGTCAGTGCGGTTTCCATTGTGGTCAACGCCGCCAGAAAACTGCTGGCCTGATTAGGTAAAAAATGGAAAAGGCGCTCACTGAGCGCCTTTTTAATGAACCATGATCCGGCTCAGAAATGATATTGAGCTATCACCGAATAGGTGTTCTGGTCGACACCGTCCACACCATACTTGTTCTGCCAGTAATCATACTCGATACCTACCAGAAACTTATCCTTCTTGGCTTCGCCAAAAAGCACTGCGCCCAGGTCGTATTTGATCTGGGGGTTGATATGGATATTTTCTTTATAGCCGTCTTCATTGGCGGCAAATACCCAGTCGATAAAGCCATCGAAGACAATCTTGCTGTTGCCCACGGGAATGTCCATGCGGAACACAGGAGTCAACTGCCAGCCATCGCTGATATTGGCGCTGTTTTGGGCATCACGGCGATAGGTGTTCAGCTGGAAATAGGTGAAGTAGGGCAGCTTGAGGTCCATACCTATACCGTAGAGCAGTGTTTCCACCGGGCCTTCGCCCTCTTCGAGTGTCAGCGCCAGTGACAGATCCGTCACTGGGCCAAAGCCCACAGGTTTGCCGAGAATTTTACCGGCGCTGAAGCGAGTAGAAATCTCGCCATAGGTGGTGCTGTCCTTACCGCCATTGTGGCCGTTGAAATTGATAAAGTCTTGAAACACAAACCAATCGCCGTATTTCCAACCGCCGGCGGTTTCCAGGGTAAAAGTGGTTTGCTTATCCGATGGTGCCAGGTCGTAATCCTGGCCATAGAGCGCAGTGATATTGACATCCCACCATTGCACCAGAGGTTCGCTGAATGCTTGAGGTGAGAACAACAGAGCTGCGCACAGGCAGATTTTTTTCATCTTAGAGTATCCCTTTGGTAGAGTCAGAAGCAGTTTGCTGTTGTGCCGGCGGCTATCTGTTGGCAAAACGTTTTACCAAGGCTGAATTCTGTGATTCGATTGCCGGTCAAAAAGCCATGGCAATATAGGGAAAAACGGCGTCGGACTCAAAGCTTTTTTAACCTGTTGAAACGGTCGTTGAATAATGACATTTTTTGATTTAATTCAATTGATTGGAAAGGTAAATCAAATAATTTCCAACAGCTTTGACTCACAAAGATGTAAAGAAAAGTTGAATTTTGTGAGCTGAAAGTCATTTGGTCAGCGAATCCTGAAGGTATCAATTGATTCAAGTTGACATATTATGTCGCCAAGGGATGCAACTGCTGATATAGTGCCAAGATGGACACTTGATTTCTGGGGGAGGGATATATGGCGTCTTCGGATCCCATGCTTTATTGGGCCTTAATCGGTATAGTGCTGATGCTGGCTGAACTGATACTGCCTGGCGGGATAGTGGTATTTCTCGGTGCAGCCTGTTTATTGGTAGCCGGGGCTACCTGGGTGGGTTTGGTCGAGGGCTGGGCACAAAGCCTGACCCTGTGGTTTATCTCCTCAATCGTTTTGCTGTTGAGCTTCAGGCAACTGACTCAACGTTTGGTGGGAGGCGACTCTCACGTTGGCAATACCGACGAGGAGCTGGATCTGTTTAATCTGCCGGCCCGGGTCAAGGAAACCATTGGGCCGGGTGAAAAAACCGGTCGCATCGAATTTCAGGGGGCGGATTGGCCCGCACTGGGAGACGGCTCGGAGATCCCGGTCGGCACCAGAGTGAAGGTTATCTGTCGCGATAATATTGCTCTGGTAGTGGAACCACTCGACGACTCTGAATAATCAATCAAGCAGGAAGGACTCTATGTTTGCATTTACCATTTTTATACTTTTTGTTCTGTTCATTCTCTATAAGCTGATGTTGATTGTGCCCATGCGTGAGGTGCATGTCATTGAGCGTTTGGGGAAATTCCGTACTGTACTGCAGCCGGGCTTTCACTTTTTAATTCCCTTCTTCGATCGAGTCGCTTATCGACACGATACCCGTGAGCAGGTGCTTGATGTACCGCCGCAGAGCTGTATTTCCAAGGACAATATCCAGCTGGAAGTTGACGGCCTGGTTTATCTCAAGGTGATGGACGGCAAGCTGGCCAGCTATGGTATTGAAGATTATCGTCTGGCGGCGGTAAACCTGGCACAAACCACAATGCGTTCCGAGATAGGTAAACTGACTCTGAGCCAGACCTTTTCCGAGCGTGATGCGCTCAACGAGGCGATTGTCCGCGAAATCGACAAGGCGTCCGATCCTTGGGGGATCAAGATGCTCAGATATGAGATCAAAAATATCAGCCCATCCAGGCATGTGATCCACACCCTGGAGAAGCAGATGGAAGCCGAGCGTCGCAAGCGCGCCGAAATCACCCTGGCCAGCGCCGAGAAAGAGGCGATGATCAACCTGTCTCAGGGTGAGCGCCAGGAAGCGATTAACATCTCTGAGGGCCAGAAGCAGAAGCGCATCAACGAGGCTCAGGGTACGGCGCAGGAGATTGCGATTGTTGCCAACGCCCAGGCCGAGAGTATGGCCATGGTTGCCAAGGCGCTGGCGGTCAACGGCGGCAACGAGGCGATGAACATGCAGCTGAAGGAACAGTTTATCGAACAGGTCGGTGAGATATTGCAGAAGGCAGATATCTCTGTGGTTCCTACTGAACTGGCAAAGATGGAAGGTTTTTTCGAGGGTATTCAGCAAGTCAGCAATACTGCTGCCGGTAGCAAAGGAGCGCGCAAATGAATCTGGGACAGATAGATACCGACATGATAGTACTGGGGATCTGGGGGCTTATCTTCCTGATCTTTATCGTCAAGCTGTTTCAGTCGATTCGCTTGGTGCCAACTAAATCTGCCTATATCGTGGAGCGTTTGGGTAAATACCATATGACTCTGGATGCCGGCTTCCACGCTTTGTTGCCTTTTATCGATAAGGTCGCCTATATCCATGACCTGAAAGAAGAAACCATAGATGTGCCGCCTCAGGAGTGCTTCTCCAGCGACGAGGTGAATGTCGAGGTGGATGGGGTTATCTATATTTCTGTGGTGGACCCGGTCAAGGCCAGTTACGGGGTAACCGATTACCGTTATGCGGCCATTCAACTGGCGCAGACAACCACCCGCTCTGTGATAGGCACTCTGGAGCTGGACCGCACCTTTGAAGAGCGCGACTTGATTAGTGCCAAGGTGGTAGAGGTACTGGATCAGGCCGGTGCCACCTGGGGGATTCGGGTGCATAGATATGAGATCAAGAATATTACGCCGCCGGAAACCGTGAAAAATGCCATGGAGATGCAGGTCAATGCCGAGCGTGAACGCCGGGCATTGCTGGCCAAGAGTGAAGGTGATAAGCAGAGTAAGATCAATCGTTCCGAGGGTTTGAAGCAGGAGATGATCAACCACTCAGAGGGTGAGATGCAACGCCGAATCAACGAGGCCGAAGGTAAGGCCGAGGAGATACTGGCGATTGCCCGCGCTACTGCAGATTCGATAGAGAAGTTGGCCGAAGTTATCGCTGCGCCCGGTGGCAAAAACGCGCTGCGGATGCAACTGGGTGAGCAGTATCTGGCGCAGCTCAGCGGTCTGAGTAAGCCTGGCAGCAAGATAGTCCTGCCGGGGAATATGGTGGACTTTGAATCCTGGATGGCCTCAATTGGGCTGACGGAAGAGAAGGCCCCTGACGCTTGATAAGCTAGCTGGATCAAAAAAGCCGCTCTTGGAGTAATGCCGTTCACTTAGTGTGAACGGCATTTTTCTTAGGCTTAATGGGATACTTGTTTTTACTCATTTTTAACGCACGTGGATAGGCTCTATCC
>NZ_JBKORJ010000009.1:0-7411 GCF_047314585.1 Shewanella sp. BJSY2023SW005 | reverse complement strand
CGGGAGAGCGAACAGCTGCTGCTCAAGAGTGACCAACTGCAGGCGTTGAGCGGGCAGAAGTTTGCCCTGAGCGAACACCCGGATGCGAGCCTTAATCGCGAATGGGTGATAGTGGGGGGCAGCCACACAGGCGAGCAGGGCAATGCGGCGGAAGAGGACAACAGCAGCCGCGGCACGACTTACAGTAACGAGATAGTCGCGGTGCCATCCTCCATGCAATGGCAAGCGGAGCCGAAGGCCAAACCACAGATGGCGGGGCCGCAGATAGCGACCGTGGTGGGGCCGAAGGATGAAGAGATATTTTGTGACGAATACGGCCGGGTGAAGGTGCAGTTTCCCTGGGACAGATATGCCAAGGGTGACGAGCACGGCAGCTGCTGGATACGGGTCAGTCAGGGCTGGGCCGGTGGTCAATATGGCTTTATGGCACTGCCGCGGATAGGGCATGAAGTGATAGTGTCGTTTTTGGACGGCGACCCGGACCAACCCATCATCACCGGCCGGGCCTTCCATGCGGTGAACCAGGTGCCTTACGCGCTGCCGGCCCACAAGACCCGCACCGTGCTGAAGACCCAGAGCCACAAGGGCGAGGGCAGCAATGAGCTGAGGTTTGAGGATGAAGCGGGGGAAGAGGAGATTTACCTGCACGCGCAGAAAGACCTGAACCTGCTGACCGAGAATGACAGACACGAGCATATCAAGCACGACAGCCACCTGGATGTGGACAATGAAAGGCGCAGCCGCATCGGCGGCAACGACCACCTGACGGTGTTGGGCGAGTCCCGTCAGCAGGTAACCGGCGACAAGAGCCTGATAGTGGATGGCAGCTTACATCTAAAAGCCGGCTCCGTGTGGGTCAATGAAACCGGTGATGAAATTCATATCAAGGCGGGGCAAAAAGTGGTGTTGGAGTCTTCCTCTGAAATCACGGTCAAAGCCGGTGGCAGTTTTGTCAAAGTCGATCCGGCCGGGGTGCATCTTTCCGGCCCCGGGATCAACCTTAATGCCGGCGGCGGCGCGGCATCAGGCAGTGGTTATGGCGGTAAAGCGCCGGAGCTTCCGGGAGAAGTGGCCGCTGCCGAGCTTCCTAATCCCTTACCTCTGCAACTGGCTCCCGCCAGCATGGAAATGCTTTCCTACAACAATGTCGCCGTGGCTCGCTTGTGCCAAAAGCAAACCGATGGCAGTTGTCCTCTGGAAGATTGCCCCTGCTTGAAGCACAAGGGGTAATGGGCCATGAGTGAGTTACTGCCTGAATTGGCCGGTGTCGAGTATTGGATGCTGACCGACAAAATTCGTTATCCCAAGGTGATGCAGCTGGCTTATCAACATGAAGCGGCTCCCGAATTGGCCGATCTCTTCATCAATAGTCCATTTGCCTACCTGATGCCACAGAGCCCGGTCATCTTTCGTTTGCGCCACGACAGCAGCCTGTTGCCCATATGGCAAAATGACTCCCTCTGGCGCAGCTCGGCGGTGATTTTTGCCTGCCAGGCCGGGGCGTTCGACACGCTGAAACAACACTTGCTGGCCCTGTTACAGCCCAGGATCCTGGGGCGCCAGACCATCTTCAGATATTACAGCAATCAAACGCTGGACCCCTTGTACTCTGAACTGGATGCCGATGACAGGGACACACTTCTGGGACCTGCCTCGGCGCTTTGTTGGACCTCCCAGCAGGGCGAAATCAGGTCTCTGAAACACACACCCAAAGCCGTTGAAAGCTATAGCTTTAATTCAGCCGTTTTTAGTAAATGGATTTAGTGATATGAATCATAAAGATAACTTGGCACTTAGGGCTTGCCAAAACGTCCAGGATGAATGCCTGAGAATGTTGGCCGACTATCACAAAATGGATTATGCCGAATTGGCGAACATGAATACTCTGGAGCTGCAGAATAAATTCATCAGTTGGAAGTATGAAGTCGTACCTATTGACGTCAACAAGCATCTGCCTACCGTTAAGCCTCCAGAGGATGGGGCCTGTGGAAAAGGAATTACAACCTGTGAAGGTGCCTATGTGGAGTATGAAGACGTACTCTATGTGCCAAATCATCCAAAGGATGGGAAGCGCTATTGGTATGCTCTGACCTCTGAAGCGTTAGAAAGACTCAAGCAAGAAAGACAGCATTTGCAGCTCAGTGACATGGATATCAATGCGCCCGACTTTAATGAAAAGATGCTGCAAAAGCTCAATGAGCTTGGGTTGCTCTCTCGTTATGACTATTTACCGTATGAGATATTTCTTTCTGATGCGGCAGATAAAGAAAGGTACAAAACATTATGGTTGCTCAAATGGACCCAAGGGCTGGGACTCTGGGTAAAGGCTGAACTTAATGAGTTGGATGATTATGCCCGCAGCGTAGGCTTTGAGTTGCTGGCTAAACATTCTTTTATCAAGAGTGAGGTTGAGCTGCGCGTAAGAGCGGCTAATCATTACCCATCAGGCTCTTTGGATAGCTTGAATACCCAATATGTCTTGGGCGAGGCCAGAAAAAAAATTGAATTAGAACTGAAAGAATATGTGTTGGCTGAATGCAAAAAGCTGGAAGATAAAGCCAAAAAACAGGCCAATGGTTGGGAAACCGATGATGGCACTAAGTTTATTTATGATGAAAATTTAAATTACTTTACCAGTGATAAAGAGAAGAATATAGGTCTCTATGTCAGCAGCCTGAAACGCACCTTGGGTTTTGAGTATAAGTCATTAATTTCTCAAGGTGATAGTGAAGCTGCTAAAACATTTAACTATTTCTGGGGGGAAGAGTTTGTTCAGTATGATGATATTTTTAATGAGCCAGAAATTTCCTGGTCTAAATTAAGTAGCCTTAGTGGTTCTTTAGGCTATGATACTAGGAAATATGGTTTTTACTGGAATCTTTTGATGTTTAATCTTTCCGGTATGGTCCTCAAGGAACAATGTCTTACATTAGATGAACTGAATAACAATAATCTATATAAAGAGATGTTTTCTTCATATAGGCAGTATTCAAAAAAATATAATGCTGTTATTAATGTTCGGCGTTCATCATTTTGGGGCAATGATGAACTGAATAATGAACAGGTAGAACTTCTTTTTGAACTGTTACAGAAGGATCGAAAACAAAAGCATTTTGAGCAATCGGATGACTATGTCTGGCTCAAGGCTTTCATGGAGAGTGGCGGTTTTCAGTGGGGCTATTGGGATACGGTAGCTCTGGATATTAAGCTGGATGCTTTTTGGGAGAAGCAAGTTAAAGACCTACGGCAGATAAAACTGGAATCCATTCCGGATTTCTTTGAAAAACCTTTGTTAATCAAGAAAGCCTGTAAAGTTCGAATGGATTACTGGAAGACGCTTGCAAACTCCAGAGCTCAAAAGGGCGATGTGAGCAATATCAGTAAGAAAGTCAACAAGGAATCCTATTCAGTGCTTTGGAATTTTGAAGACTGGAGACCTGCCGTAAAACACCCGGGCATGATAATGAATCTGCCTGATAACAATGATCTCAGGGTTGTTGAATGTTATCTGCTCTCAGAAGGAGATGAAGGTACCCCTTTCTACCTCAGAACCCCCTCTTGGTTGCTACCCGCATCCTCGGAAAAGCACCTGGTTAGTTCAGGCAAGGGGCATGTTAAAGACATTTCTCAGCGGGTGGCCTTATCAGCCTCAACCAAAGCGGTTGAATCCAAGGAGGAGCGTGACGAATTAAATGCGGCTGAAGCGCAGCAGAAAGAACCTACGCTGAACCAATTTCCCAAGGATGTGGCCGAGACAGTCAAACAGACAAAAGTCCGACTGCCTAAAGATGCATACAAGAAGTTTATGAATCAAATTTCTGAGAATAAACAACTTTCTCTTGATATGTCCTTGATTCATTTTCAAAATGAGCATTCTTTACTGGGCAAGGATTGGGCTTACCAATCAAACACCAGTATGGATGGCTATACTGTTTCCGCCGATGCCCAACTTATGCGTTTCACCTCATCGGCAACCAGTTCTTTAACGGCTCCGGGGTTGGCTATCCAAGGTTCTGAAGTAGCCAAAAGACTCAGTGGAGACACTGCGCTTAATCTATCTCTGGATCTGGCCAGAGCACAATTGGGTTTCAGTGCCTGGTTTCCCTTGGGAAATAAGGCTCCCGGGAACGCTTATGTGCCTTATAACCCCATGCCAGTGAAAGGGTTACAGCTTGATTTTCCCTATATTGCACGCAAGTCAGGTAATGAAGTCAAGCAACTGTATCAAGCCGGTGAAATTTGTTTTTGGCTACAGGTAACCACATACGGCCTTATAGCAGCCAGTTTGAATTTGGCTACAAACATTAGCATAGGTCCCAGTGCAGATGGAAATGATGTAGGTGTTAAAGGCTCGGCGTTTCGGCCATCGGGTTATAATCGTTCGAAAATAAAGGCCGAGGGGCCTGAGAATGTTATAGAAGGGGCCGCCCAGGCCGGAGCCACTGCGGAACTGTTTGCCGGTGCAGAAGTCGGCGGCACGGTAACAGGAGAAGTTCATTGGAAACCCCCAATGTCTTCCGATGTTCTTGATAAGAAGCAAGAGAAGGAAGCGAAAGAGACGAAGCAAGATAAGGAGCAATTAAACACCAATCAGTGGCGAAAGCTCGGTTCAATAACTGCCGGCGGCGCTGCAGGGATAGGGATTGGTGTTGAAGGGACATTTCGTTTGGGCTATGACGCGGGTTGTTTCTTCTTGGTCGTCGGCGCCAAGGTTGTTTGTGGCCCCGGGGTAAAGGGCAGCTTGAATATTGCAATCGACCCTTTCAGTACAGATCTTTTTGTTGGCTGTTTGTTGAACATGCTAAAGCAGAGCGGCTTTAGTCGTTTGGCCGTCTTTGACGATGAAGACTCCAAGCTTTTTTATATACTCAACCAAAGATTGACCTTGGCAATCGCCACAGGGCTCAGTCTGGCCGATATATTACTTTTCCCTCCCAGGGTTTACGCAGATTGGCTGCATAAGTCGACTCAGGAAGATTATGCGCCAGTAATTGCCTCCCGGATTCTGCAAACTCAGCAACGTGAGAAGACACGGACTTGGCTTAAGGATTCTCCTCCGGAAACCTTGGCTGCCTTATTCGATGCCTTAATAGCATCCCCGGGAGGGAATGGCAGTGGCATTCAGGCCGAAGCACTGCTGTTTATTATGCGACAACTGCAACCGGGAGACGATACAAGGGAGGTTGTATTGCGCCGCCGCCAATTTACCAAGGCACTGGAATTAATGGGAGTGAAGGAAGGCCAGGAGGCGGCCTCTTATCTCAGGCGTTGGCAAAGAGTACTAGATAACTGGTTAAAAGTTGCTTCTTTTTTCAGATTAGCATCATTCAAAAATAGTGATTTAGCTAATCGTTTATTGGGTGATTTTGATGTTTTGAGTGCGGTACTATGTGAACGCATGACTTGGTATTCCAACGAATGGAATGAGATAGGGCTTGGTCGCGATGGAAAGCCAAAGGTCAGCCGTAAGAGTGTCTATGGCTGTTATTTAACCCCCGAAGGTTTACAGGCCATGGTCGCTGCCCAAATAATTGATCCAGATAGCCAAAAATACCAGATTCAGCAAGAATCCGTGATTGAAGCGGAAAACTTGGCCATGTTCGAACGCCGGCGGAATGGCTTGTTCAAGCAAAGAACTTGGAGCCTGACTGAGTTGGATACCCTACTTCCCCCTTCCAGAACAAAGAAAATAGAGGGCTTGCTTTGATGGTGCAGATTCAAAGTTCAAATTTTAATAAAACCCATAAACTAATCATTGCAACACTGGTGTTATTGATATGCCTGCTCGGGCTGTGGCTATATGGCGGCCAGAGTGCACAACCCAGCCCCCATGCTGCGATTATTGATAATGACGAGTTACTGGCTTTGGCGGCCGAGAGTCAGCCCAATCCGGATATCTATGCCAGTAGCTTGGTCAAACCCGGTGATCCTTTATTCAAAGGTTTATATGAGTTGCAGTCGTTGAGAAGGGATTTGGCCGAAAAGGCACTCTTGCCGCTGGCCGAAGCAGGCAACAGTGATGCTATGTATTGGTATGGTATGACGGTCTTGCGCTCCAGTGTTTTGTCTGGTGGAGACAAATGGATCCATGAGGCTGCTATTGCCGGAAACCCCTATGCGATGCGGCGTTTGGTACCAGCGGGAGAAACCCTTCAGGATTGTGAATGGTATCTGGGCAGTTACTGCGACGATGCCTGGGCCGACAAGGCGCAGGAAGCTTTCCAGCAGCGCTTGCAAGCCAACCCCGATGATGTGTTGAGTCGCTATGCAGCCTCCATGGATGTCGACAGGGCTGCTGAAGCGGCCAAGCAGAAGTACTATGCGCCTATGGTCAGCCTCGCACATAAGTATGGTAAGGCTTACGAGGCTGGAGAACTCAGTGAAGCCGATACTGCCAAGGTGGTAGCCCTGTTGAAAATGGCGGCCAATGATAACTTCGCGCCAGCTCTGGTTATGTTATCTACATCATTTCGTAAGTTCTTAGGAAAAGATAAGTCATTATTTTATGCCAAAAAGGCGCTGATGCTAGGATATAACTCTATTGACGCTATTTATTGGGGGTATCAAGGGGATTATAAACAAGTCCGAGAAAGAGGTAATTTATTATTATCATTACCCTACGCTTTGATCTTTAGAGACTATTTCAGAGATGATACTTATTGGCGACTTATAAAACATGATCTTAAAAAAATGAATTTGCCACTCACGGAATCTGAAATTTCAGCTGCTAAAGAACAAGCTGAAAAAATCATCTCAGAAATAACGCCGGTTATTTATATCGATGCAATTTACGATATGGAAGCCTATCACTAGCAAGAGCATGGATGCGGCAATACTAGACTATATCTCAGCAGAGATCTTAGCTATTCGCATCACCAACTCATGGAATTAGCCAGGGTCAGGCCTCAATGGCAAAGCAAAGGTCAGTCGTAAAGTGTCTATGGCTGTTATCTGACTCAGAGATGTTACCCCCAAACTAATTGGAGCTGCAGCTAGGCGGCAAGTGAGTGAATCCCATGAGCATAGATACACTATGTGATTGGGGTGATTGAACGTCGCCAACACCGCTGCAGCTTCAAGTAGGAAAGGGGTAGGCTATGGTCGGTGTAAAATAGTCGATCCCGGTAGCTCCAAAATACCGGACTTTGCAAGAATCCGTGAGTGAGGCAGAAAGCTTAGCCATGTTCGAACGCCGGCGGAATGGCTTGTTCAAGCAAAGAACTTGGAGCCTGACTGAGCTGGATACCCTGCTTCCCCCTTCCAGAACAAAGAAAATAGAGGGCTTGCTTTGATGATGCAAACTCAAAGTTCAAAACTTAATAAAAACCATAAATTAATCATTGCAGCACTGGTGTTATCGATATGCTTGTTCGGGCTGTGGCTATATGGCGGCCAGAGTACACAACCCAGC
>NZ_JBKORJ010000008.1:0-22125 GCF_047314585.1 Shewanella sp. BJSY2023SW005 | reverse complement strand
TTTTACAACAACATCCAAACCCACACCCGCTCTCCGGGCAATTTCTTGCCCGAACCCGGGCAATTTTTTGCTCGCCGGGCAAATTCTTGCCCGAAAGCCGCCAAAGGCCAGAGTTCAAGAGCGGACACAAAGGCGGCCAAACAGGGGAATTCTTGTATTACATAACAACATCTTGAACGTCGGCCGCATCTTGGACATTAGCTCTATCTGAACCCGCCGCCATTGGCGCTTTATTCGAGTCTGGGGCGGTTTTGGCTGCCGGGTCATTTGTAACGCCAGAAGCCTGAGTGAGCCCCAAACTCTGGGCCAACAAAGTGCGCTTGATCAGCAGGGATTTCAGTTGCCTGTCCAGCAGTGTCAGCTCCTGAGCTGCCCGCTCATTTTGCTGTTGCTTGAGCAGCTCATCGATGAAGTAGGCTCTGGCCAACACGGGGGACAGGCTGCTGGCATACTCGGCCATATCCCGTGACTGACGCTGCAGCACACTGAGTTTGTTGGCATCAAGCCCCTGCCATTGCTGTAACTCTTTGCTTAAGTTGGCCGCTCGGGTGCGACTGGCGGCAAAACGCTGGAAATACTTGTCCAGCTCCAACAGATAATCTACCTGCTCGGGATAAACATATGGTTCATCATTGGCCAAAGGTGCGGCGGCAAATAGCTGATCTATCTTCTGCCACAGCGGCAATGCCGTTTCAGTCGGCAACTGGGTCACCTGCTCGGGTGGCTTGGGCGCAAATCGCTCCGGCCAGAACTTCTGCCCTATAGTCAGCCCCAAAGGTTCGGCAAAGTGTCCCGCCGTCAATGCCAGCAACAAGAGGATTAGTCCCAGCGGCCAACTTAACCCCTTGGAATTAGCCTGCTGCTGAGCACTTGTGGTAACAGCGGGTCGCTTGGCCGGTTGTTTAACGCCATCAATCTTGTCGAAGATTTGAAAGCCGAGCGCATCCAGGTTTGGCATCTGCTTGGGTTGACGCGCCTGCATCAGCTCAAACAGCTGCTGACAGGCATATTCACAACGATACCACTCACGGATATTGCCTTCAGTAGCCTGCATATCCTTGAGCTCCGGCAACAACTTACCTATGGCCCAGTTAAGTATTTCGGCGCACTTTTCCGGGCTGATAGTGCCCATCTCTTTCGAGTGCGCCAACACGGTTAACAGTAACTCCAGCCCGGATGCCAAACCGGCAATGCCGCGGGTCTTGGCCGCAGCTACCGAAAAGTAGCTGGCCGCCAGTAGATCCACCCCATCTGTCATCGCCAGAGTGGCAGCAAGATCATAGACCTTTTCCCAATCCGTCCCACCACTGAAGGGAGATTGGCGCCGGTTGATCTCACTACGCATCTGCTGATAGCGGTTATCTTCCCGAAGCTGAGCCGGTGCTGCGGTCATTCTGAACCATCCGGCATTCACTGTTGTTTGCTGTATCAACTTGGTACACCTCAAATTCCATTAAGTTGAGTCCCACAGGGGAATTGGGCTTCCACGCTGTGGAAGCCCGGCGGCTCAGTAGAGTGTTTTAGGCAACTGATAGTTGCTGAGCAGATTTGAGGTAAAGGGATTACTGTTGTCTGCCGTGTGGATCCGATAGGAGATATCGCCCTTATCCACATTGAACTGATAATCCACACTGGTCGAGCTGGAGCCGGTGATCCTGGCGCTGTCGAGCAGCCTGAAGAATGCCCATGGGCCTTCGTAGCTCAAGGAACGCGGTGACATATTCACTTCGCTTGGCACCAAAGTCAGCTTACTCTCGGCCGTTTCCCGCAAGGTGTTGGGCCATACCAATTCGATGGCGCGACGTGGGCCATGGGTGTATTCCACGTACTGGCCATCGACGTTGATCACACTACGACGCTTGTTGGGGCTCATCTGCAGTGGCTCCAGGGTGAACTGTACGTCCAGGTTGCCCTTGAGGTTGAAGAAGGCAGTCTGGATCTGTTTCGCCTGCTCTATCGCCTGCAAGACCTCTTTACGGATCAGGCCGGTTTCACTGCCTGCCAGTTGGTTGAGCTGATCCATGTTTTCTTCCAGGAACATCCGCATCTGCTGATCATAGAAGGTATTCAACGTGCCTTGCGGGCCGAAGAAGCGTTCAAAATCGGCAATCGACACCTGTTTAGTGGCCTTGGGATTGAAGGGATAACGGGATGCCAGATTCTGCTGGAACTCCATATACACTTCGTTGTACCAACGCACTTCAAGATGCTTGATAGCACTCTGCAGCACGACCTTCCAGCTCTCCTTGGCCAACTTGGACACCATGGAGTCCAGCGGCTTGGGCAGGCCATCGGAAATACGTTCCAGCGCGTAAACAGGGTCGGCATCGTTGAGCTTGAGCCTTTCCTGAGCCGCCTTCAGTGCCGCCTTGCCCACATCCGGGGAGTTTTGGATCCCGCGCAGATAAGCGTGCAGGCGCACCACGGCTTCCATCACTTCATCCAGATAAGCCGGCTTACCGTCCTGGGACTTGAGCATCTGGTTCAGTTCGACAAAGTCACCATCTATGGTCGAGGCGATACGATACTGAGGCGACTTGAGCAGCGCCTGACGGGCCTGATCATCATCCGGCATATCCGGGAACAGTTGGGTATTGCTGCCCAGCGTTTCCAGCAGGCGCGACAGCGGCTTGTTACTCATGGCTACGTTATCCAGTACCAACACCGCCTGGTTGATGTCTTCGAAATTCTTCAGTTCAAAGCCATTCAGCGCCCGGCGCCAGCTGGCGTTATAGTCGGCCAGATATTGGGCCACGATCTTGTTGCGCAGCGCCGTCTTGTCGGCATCGCTGAAGTCTGTGCTGTGAGCCTGGCCGAGTACCCAGCTGTCAATCAACGCCAGCTCGGCAACTGAATCAGATCTCGGGATAAAGAAGCGCTCAAAACCTTGTTTGGTGAGTATTTTCGGGATCTTGAAGATCTCAGGATCCTGCGCCGCTATCTGGGAGTCAAACACCAATTCATTGGCCGGGCCAACGGTCAAACGCAGATCCAGCGGTGCCCCCAACTGAGATACCGAAGAGGACTTGAGGTATCTGTATACCCGCTGTTCTATCGGCAGCAGACTCAGCTCATTCTGGGCCTGGGCCACCATGGTATCGAATGGCTTGAGCACAGTCTCGGCGTCCGGATTGGACTCCAGCCGTGCATGCTGCAAGTCTGTGTGCAACAAGGCGTAATCCAGATGCTCCATCAGTTGGGTCTGCAGTTCACGATTGCCTTCATAGGCCTTCTGCCAAACATCGGCAAAGTATTCGCGAACAAAGCTGTCGCGGCGGCCACTCTTATCAGCCAGCATTCTGAATACCCGCAATACCGCCAGTTTTTCATCACTGCCTTCTGGCGCATCGGCCAGATCCCGCGCCACTTGCCGGAGCAGTATCGGCAGATAACGATAGGACAGCAGGTTCAGATAGGTCTCTTCCACCTTGGGTCCTATGGTGTGACCCTGGTAGAGGCCGAGATCTGAGATTAACCTCGGCTTGTCACGGAAGAAACCAAACTCCAGCGTGGCCGCCCGAATGGTGTTCAGTGGCGGGATCACATTGCGGGCCAGCGGATCGAAATTGGTGTTATCGATAAGCTCGTTGTATTCATTCACCTTACTCAGCACGGCATCGGCCTGAGCGCTGTTGAGCAGGTAGTATCTGTGCCAGCTGCCTATCAAGAGCACTGAGGCGATAGAGCAGGCCACAAAGGACAGCGCCATGATGCGACGTTTTTGCTTGGCCACCTTGAAGTTGTCCGAAGCCAGACCCGCTTCCGGATATATGATGCGGGTAAAAAGCGAACGGGTGAAATAGGGAGTAGAGTTTTCACTGCGCTGGGCACTATTGACCGACTCACTCAGGCCATAACGGCGGGAAGCGCCATCCACATAGGCATCTGTCGGCACCCCTTGCTGGTAAACAGAGGTCATATAAACCCCGCGTACCAGTGCCGAGGTCGAGAACTGATCGCTTGCCAACGCATCGACGAAAAACTCACGCAGCACCTTGTGGGCTCCGGCAATCTGACGTGAGAAGCTGTAGATGGCCGAGCGTTCTTCCTTGTCGCGGCACTGCAGCAGCGCCCTTGGTAGGCCGGCATTGATGCGCTGAATAAAGTCTTGCCAATCCTGATCAAACTCATTGAGCCAGCTGTCGAGATCGTTGACCGAGTTCAGGGAGAAGGTGAAACCGAGGATCTCATCCCGCTGCGCCTGGGTGAAATGGCGGAAGAAGGGCTCGAATCCCAGCAGCAGATCCAGTTTGGTCAGGGTGATATACACGGGCAGACGAGTTGACAGGGTTTCCATCAGCTCGCGCAATCTGGCACGCAACAAGTGGGCGTAGGCCTTGCGTTCGGCCACAGGATCGCTGACCAGGCTGGCCATATCCAGCGCCAACACCACGCCGTTCAGGGGGCGGCGACTGCGGGTGCGCTCCAGCCACTCGACAAAGTGCAACCACAGGCGGCGCTCTGTCTCGCCATCCGGGCTGGTTACCGAAGGCTTCTGGGTCAACAGCTCACCGTCCGGGTCAATCAGTACGGCATCGTCACCTATCCACCAGTCAAAAGAGAAAGGGTTTTCAGACTTCTTGCCCGAGGCGCGCATAACGGAAGAGAAAACAAACTTCTGCCCGGAGCGGTTAATTAGGCTGGTCTTACCGGCGTTTTCCACCCCAAGCACCAGGAACCAAGGCAAGGCGTACAGGTAATTACGGGTGTTGAGGCTTTCTTTCATGCCCACCATCACCTCGTTGAGTTCCTGCTCCTGGCGTTCCACCAGGATCTTCACCGGGTCTTCCTTGAGCTGCTGCTCCCTAACTTTCAAGGCGCCGATACGCAGCAGACGACGCCACTGCACCCAACCCCAAATAGTAAAGCAGGACAGGGAGAAGATGGTGCTGGCTATAATTCGGGCCGTTGTCGATGCCAACGGTTTCTCACCGTCCAGCTCCAGCCAGGGGCCAGCCCACCAAATCGCCACATTGACCAGAACGAAGATAGCCACCAGCAAAATGGGCAGCGCCGACTTCAGTTCCGGCAGCAGTTTCCTCAAAAAGGATTTGATCATCGACCACATATACATTTCCCTGTACCTAACTCAGATTGACTTTTTGTTGTAAACGAGACATCAGACCCGGCTCCCAATCCGCCAGACTGGTGTCCGTGGCCTGGCCAAGCAGCACTTGGTACTCCACCTCTGCCATGGCCCCTAACTGGTGTTTGTCTTTCAAGTCGGCCCCCAGCAGCCGCAGATAGAACTTGTCCCTCGGCTCAGTGGCCTTGTGCAGTTTTTCGTTGAGCGCCGCAAATGCCAGCGACAACCCGCCACTGGCGGCCAGTTCCCAAATTTCCTGCTCGTAACTGTTGCCTTCGGCCGAGCCTGAACCCTGCTGCTCGCTGCCGTTGAGCCAACTGCGGGTTTCTTTGGAAACAAAAGGCACGCCGCCTTTGAATGACATATCCAAAAGTGCAGGCAGACGTTCAACAAAGGCCGCCGTTTCCTCCAGAATCGCCTGAGCCCAGGCCGGCTGCCCCAAGGTCTGTGCCAATTGGGCACTGAGACAATGACCGTCAATCCAGAAAGGACTCAGGCTAAGGCTCTGCTCTATGCGTCTGAGCAGCGCCAGATCCGGACTCTTGGCCAACTGGCTTCGATACTCGGCCACTCTGTCGGCAGAGATAGGCATCAGGCTGGTTTCGCCCTTGGCATTGGCATTTTCCGGCGCCGAGGTCACACTGAACCAGATGGCAAAGCGTCTAAGCCTGAGGCCAAGCGCCATGCCCGCCGGATTCTCGGCGATAAAGTCTGCCACCTTGAGCAGAGCTTGCTTGGTAGCCTTGTCACTGCTGTTGTCTATCTCCAGCCTGGGCATATCCCTGCTTTCACTGCTACTGCGGCTTTCACCGGCGCTGGATTCCTGCTCGGGTTTGGGCTTGTTGGCAGGCTCACTGCTGAAACGGCGCTTGAGCTTGGCCTCCAGGGCCTGCAGTTCATCCACAGGCAACTCTTTGGCGGCCGCGGTATCACACAGAGCCTTGAGAGACTGCAGCAATACCGACTTGGTGTCGGGATCGCAAAAATCGGTATCCAGCCCTTCGGCCGCTTTCAGGGTTCGCTGTACTATTTGGGCGAAAAACTTGCGCCTGGGCAACACGCCTCTGGGGCCCGGCGCCGGATGGCAAGTCTCCCAGAAGGAGGCCATAAAACGCTCCAGCAGTGCCAGCGAGCAGGAGAAACGCTCCAAACTGCACTGATGCTGCAGGCACTGCAGCAAATAGGTGAGCAGTTTCAAATCCTTGCTCTTGGTTTCCAGCAACTTTAAGGCCGCACTTTCCACCTCATGCCATTGCACTTCGGAATGCGAAAGCGACCCCACCTTCATCATCTGGCCTTCCACATAGTCAAACAGCACATCATCGCTGAGGCGCTCTCCTATGGGATTGGCCTCACTGATGGGGCGGCTGACTTTATCCAGGTATTGATTCAGATCCATCTATCACCACCTGCAAGATTGGCGCAGTGGCTTGAGCGCACTGCCAAGTTCTCGGGTATCAAACTGCAAGCCGTCTATCGCCTTGTTGGCCGAACGCAGGCGCACATCGTCGCCGCGGATCAGGGCTTTCATCACCTGAATGGCCGGCAGGCCGCGGCCGGTGCGGAAGATATAGCCGGTATCATCACTGAGCCAGCGCTGTGATTGCTGCTCGACGCCGTTGATCTGCAGCCCTACCTGGGCCCAGCCATCTTCCAACGCAGTGGGCAACATCAGCTCGACCCGGCTGATATCGTCGATGCAGCTGAGCATAAGTACCGGACGCGGTGGCAAGGCGCCTATGGCGGGTGCGGTCAACCAGAGATCTTCTACGGCATCCGCTTGATGCCCGGCAATAAAGGCCATGCCCTGCTGACGATTTTTCTCGGACGCCATGGCAACCTGAAACGCCTCGGGATAAGGGCTGCTGTCAGTGGTTTGCTGCGGCACCACGGTTGCCACCGGAGTGTTGAACAGCTCATCGAAACAAGCCAGTCGCTCCAGTCTGGAGGGGATTTGGGTACAAGCCTCTGCCTTGGCCACTGTGTCGTCCGAGGCCTGAGCCGAAGCGGCCAGCCCCCACAGGCATAAAAATATAACGCCTTGAATCCTTGACATTATTCGTTAATCTCCAACTTCTGGCATTTGTGGGAAAAGGTGCGTTTCGGCATTCCCAGACTGACGGCTGCTTTGGCTCTGTCACCGTTGCAGGCCTTCAATCTGGCGCTGATCACCGCCCGCTCAAACTGAGCTACCGCCAGCCTGAGATCGGAAATGGCTTCAAACTCCTGCCCCTCTTCGGTAGGCAATTGCGGCTTGGGCATTTCCGAATCCGTTGCCGGCAAAGACGCGGTATCTATCTCGACACCGTCGGCTGTGAGGGCGCAGGCATAATCCAGCATATTGCGCAGCTCGCGGACATTGCCCGGGTAGCCGTGGTTCTTCAGCCGATTGAGGGCGCTGAAGCGGATGCCGGGGATCTGTCGCTGCTGACTCTGATTGAACAGTGCAATAAAGTGCGCCGCCAAATCGGGGATATCCTCAAGCCGCTCCCTGAGCGCCGGTACCTGCAGTGGAAACTGGCACAAGCGGTAGAAGAGATCGCGACGGAACTCGCCACTGTGGATCTGCTCCTTGAGGTTCACATGGGTAGCGGCCACCAAGCGAAAATCGGCGTAGATTTCCTTGTTGCCTCCCAGTGCCCGGTAGTGCCCAGTTTCCAGTACCCGCAGTAACTTGGACTGCAGATTCAAAGGCATATCACCGATTTCATCTAAAAACAGCGTGCCCTGGTGCGCCTGGGCTATCAGCCCCTGCTTATCCTTGTCGGCACCGGAAAAGGCCCCCTTGGCATAACCGAACAGCTCGGACTCCAGCAGGTTTTCCGGTATTGCGGCGCAGTTGATCGCCACAAAAGGTTTGCCGCTGCGCTCGGAAAAGTCGTGTATTGCCCGGGCCACCAGTTCTTTGCCCGTCCCCGTTTCACCCTGCACCAACACAGACAACTGTGAGGCCGCGCCACGCACTATCTCCTGCCTGAGCTGACTCATGGCCTGACTGTCGCCCACCAGGTTCTTGCCAAGTTGTTGCATGGCATCATGTTGTTGCTGCTGGCGACGCAGTTCATCAAGCGAGCTCGACAGCTGAGACTGATCTGAATTCTGCCGCAACAGCTTATCCAGCAACTGCCAGTGGCGCATAAAGACGGCGGCATATTGCTGCCAGTCCTGACGGACAAGCAGACCACTGCCCTGTTGCTCGGCCAGACGCAGACAGAGGATAGCCCGCACATGACCCTCATGGCTCAGCGGGAAAAGCAGCAGTGCCTGCTCTTTGCCGACCCGATCGCACAGGCTGACAAAACCGCTGTGCTCCTGCCAGTAGGCGAGCCGGGCCTTGTTCAGCAGCATGGCTTCGCCTGTCTGCAACACATGGGCAAACGGATGACGAAAGTCGGTAACCGCCAAACAAAGCGCCTGCAATGAGATCCCTTCACACAGGCCAAGGCAGGACAGTGGCTTGAGTTCCCGACCATCGAAGCCCGGCGCCAGAAACAGATGGTTATCCAGCCCCAACTCCAATGCCAAAGTCTCGAGAAACTGCTGCAACAGCCCATCAAACTGCTGGCATTCCAGCAATTTTGCCGCCTGTTCCAACCACTGCTCAGTCACCACTATCGCGCCTCTCCGAAGAACTCACCGTCACGGCAGCCCAGATGGATCTCACTGACCTCCTCTTTGGCTGCCAGCTTGTTGAGCAGCGACAGCGATAAGGGCGGCAGTACCTGGCCGTCTATGATGGCTTCCAGCATCCTGGCGCCGTTTTCACTGCGGGTCGCGCGGCGCATGATTTCATCCACCAGAGCCTCGTCACAATGCACCTTGGCCTTGTAACGCTCCAGCAAACGCTGCTCCAGCGACGCCAGCTTGTAGTGAATGATCTCCTTGAGCACCTCTTCACCCAGCGGCAGATAGGGCACTATCTCCATTCGCGCCAGCAGCGCAGGCTTGAAGAAGGCCGCCAGCTCAGGGTAAAGCTTGTCGTCCAGCAGCTCTGGCTGGGCGCTGTAGTCCACTATCGTCTGATAGCCCAGGTTGGAGGTCAGGAAAAACAGCACATTCTGGCAGTCAATCAACCGGCCTTCGCCATCGGCCAATTCGCCCTTATCGAACGCCTGATAAAAGAGGTTCAGCACATCCGGATGCGCCTTTTCCACCTCATCAAGCAGCACTATGGAGTAAGGCATCTTGCGGATGGACTCGGTCAGAATACCGCCCTCACCGAAACCGACATACCCGGGAGGCGAGCCTATCAGCCGGGAGACAGTGTGCTTTTCCTGATATTCGGACATATTGATAGTGGTCAGGAATTGCTTGCCGCCGTACAGCTGCTCGGCAATCTGCACCACAGTTTCTGTCTTGCCGACGCCACTTGGTCCCACCAACAGGAAGGCGCCCTTGGGACGTCCGGCGCGGCGCAGGTCTGCCCGGGCGGTGAGCATATTCTTGTGCAGGCGGGCAATGGCCACATCCTGCCCTTTGAGGCTATGCCCCAAAAGCTCAGGCAGATGGGTTATCTTGTACAGCTCATCGCCACTCATTTGCGATACCGGCACGCCGGTCCAGTCGGAGATGACTGCCGCTATCTGGGCCTCATCCACCTGAGGGTAAATGAGGCGTTGGTCGCCACTGATGGCTTCGAGTGATTCTTCGGCCTGTTGCAGCTCCAGCCGCAGCCCTTCGAGCTCGGCTTCATCGTCACAATCAAGAATGGCGCGTCTCAGGGCCACTACTTGAGTGACTCCGGCCTGTTGCTGCTGCCACAGGGATTCCAGCTCGGCATACTCACTGTCGGCTTCTTCCTGGGCCTGGTGCAGCTGATTCAGGCGCTCTTCATCAACCGGATGACCGAGTTTTTTCTGGCGCTCCAGCAGTTCGGTTTCCATATGGCGCTGATGGCGCAAGTTATCCAATGCCGCCAAACGCTTAGGCGTACTGCTAAGGTTAATGGCGATTCGGGCACAGGCGGTATCCAGCACATCGATGGCCTTGTCGGGCAACTGACGGCCGGAGATATAGCGCGCCGACAGATAAGCCGCTGAGCGCAGGGCGCAGTCCTGGATCAATACATTGTGGGAAGACTCATAGACCCCGTGCAGGCCACGGAGAATATTCACCGCCTGTTCGACACTGGGCTCATCGAGTTTCACCAGTTGGAAACGGCGGCTCAGCGCCGGGTCTTTCTCGAAATACTTCTTGTACTCTTTCCAGGTGGTGGCGCCTATGGTGCGCAGCTCACCGCGGGCCAGAGCCGGTTTGAGCAGGTTGGCCGCATCACCGCCGCCTTCCTGATTGCCGGCGCCTATCATGGTATGGGCTTCATCGATAAAGAGTATGATGGGTTCGGCCGACTGTTTGACCTCTTCAATAATCGACTTCAAGCGCTTTTCAAACTCGCCCTTGACCGCGGCGCCTGCCTGCAACAGACCAAGATCCAGCGACAACAGCTGCACCCCCTTGAGTGCATCCGGGACCCGGCCGTCACAAATACGCAGCGCCAAACCTTCCACCACGGCACTCTTGCCCACACCGGCATCACCAACCACTATCGGGTTGTTCTTACGGCGGCGGCTTAAGATGTCGATCATCAGGTTGATCTCATCATCCCGGCACAATACAGGATCCAGTTCGCCTTTGCGGGCCAACTCGGTAAAGTTGCTGGTGTATTTGGCCAGCGACGATTGGGCCTCATTCAATACTGGCGCGCCGCGCTCGCCCTTGACCATTTGCGATTCGGATGAAGCCTGGGTCAGGGTATTGAATTCCCGTCTCAGGGTTTCGCGATTAATGCTGCCAAGCAGAGTGGCGAGATCCCTTGGCAGGTAGCGCTCGGCCTGCATCAGTGCGGCGGCGAAGATGGCGCCGGATCTAAGTTCCGTCTGGCCAAGTTCAGTGCTTGAAAGCAGCCAGGCATCCTGCAGCAGCTCGACCAGCAGCGGTGAAAATGCCGGATAGGTTTCCAGGCTCTCTTCCCTTGGCAGGGTTTCACCGGCAATTTGCCTTACCTGCTCGGCATCGACTTCGGCAGCCTTGAGCAGCAGACGCACATCACCCAGCGGATTGTCCAGCAGACAAGTCAGCAGGTGCATAAAGGTCACTTCCGGGTTCTGACGGGCAATACAGAGTGATGCCGCCTCTTCCATGGCGAGTTTGGTCACGGCGTTGAGCTTGCCGATCAAGGTAGTGAGTTCAATTCGGATCATCACAGCTTCCTCAATTCAGGATCTGATACAGTTGCTTGAGCACGCCCGAGGACTTGTTCGCCAGGGACAGGGAATAAAACAGAAAGACTATGGTCAGCATCAGGCCGAAACCGGCAAAGACTGTCCAAATAGGCATCTGGCGCCCAAGGCGATAACGGGTGTTGACCACATGCTCTGTGGCCCCGGTCAGCAGTTCCGGTTCTTCTTCCCGGAGGTGGCGCAGGGTTTCGTAGAGGCGATTGACTATCTTGTCGAACTCCTCACGGCCGTTGGCCACCACCTTGTAGCGCCCTTCGAAACCCAGGCAGAAACACAGGTAGATAAACTCCAGCAGTTCACGATATTTGCTCGGTTCGGTTTCCAGACGCTGCAGGATGCCAAACACCTTCTCCCCGCCCCAGGTTTCATTGTGAAAACGGGTCAGCAGCGAATGTTCGGCCCAGGCACTGTCGGCGCCCCAGGGGGTATTCATCACGGCTTCATCAATAAAGGAACAAAGCACATAGCGATAGGCCAGCACTTCGGCGCGATCATAGCCCGCCTCGGTGAGCTCGGCCTCGATGGCCATGATGTCATCCACAGTGTTGTGATAGAGCTTTTCCACATCATCCAAGATGGCCAGCTTGCGTACCCGCAACACCATGCCGATAAGAGGAGATGCCGCATCGATAAGTGCATTGAGGCTGTCACCACGCAGTTGAAACCAATACTCTTTATCGGCATTCATGTTCTGCGCTTCGTCATAGAGCAGCTCTTCGACCTGCTCAGGCGATATAGGCTGTTTTTCTGCTTTGATATCCATTTCTTAGCTCCTGATAGCCCAGAATTGCAGTTCGAGTTCCGGGAAGTCCCCCGCCACGTGGAAGGCAAAACCGCTGGAATTCACCAGCATCTCCCAGGCCCGGCTGGAACGCTCCAGCTGGAAGTAGGTGTAACCCGCGTGGTAAGGCAACTGCCTTGGGGCCACCGGCAGCGGAGACAGAGGCACACCCGGCAGCTGCAGCGAAATGAGCTCGCGGATCTTCTCCACCGAGGCGATCTTGGTCTGCTGGATAAACAGTTTCTTGAGTTCGTCCAGCGGCATTCTGGCGCGCACTGCCAGAATGAAGTCGGCCTGTTTCAACAGATCCGGATCCTGCACCGGCGCCACCATGAGGCCATACTTGCGTTTGTGCAGCTGCAGCGATACCGCCTTGGGCTCGAGCACTATGCTGAGAGACTGACGCAGAGTCGACATTACCTGAGTGAAGGCCGATACCGGCATATCGTGGTCATAGGCGGCAAACGCCGGTGCCATGCGGCTATCATCGGTAAAGGTGAACAGCTCGCCACAAACACTGACCAGAGCCTGATACAGGGTTTCCGGATGCAGGGTCCGCGACAGGGACTGGTGCTGCAACACAGGCTGCATGCGGTTGAGAGATTGCAGCAACATGAAATCGGCCACATCTGCCACCCCGCCCTGGCTCGGCGAGCCCAGGCGCTGGGCGATATTGCGGGCCCGCTCGCGCATCAGACCGGCCATCTCTCCGAGGAAACGGTGTAAAATCGGCACGGCGCTGACATTGTAGTGGCAGGGAATAAAGTTGGGATCCAGCACCACACTGCCATCTGGACGCTTTTCCAGAATGCGGGCGATGGCCAGCGAGCTGTAGGCGCTGCGATCTTCCTTCTCCAGCATCAATCTGAGCCTGACCGGGCTGACATCAATGGCGGTAAAGTCGCCCTGATGGGTGTGAATGTCCCGCACCTCGTGACGCCGATTGAGATAACGTCCGGCGCCCTGCTCGTCCTGGGCCACTTCGGTAATTGAATCACTGCGCAGCGACAGCGCCAGGTAAACAATCTGGTTGGCCAGTGAGCTGTCGGCCACTTCCAGTGCGTCCGGCAGCACATCCTCCTGAGGGATGTTGAACACAGTGCCGTCCGGCATTACGCCACGGGCACGCTGAATCGCAATGCGACCAAAGCTGAGATACTCGGGGTTGAGTTCAAGCTCGGTGATCCCATAGAGGTAACCGCTGACCGCATTGAGCCTGGCGTCAGTGAGGTATTCCTGATAACGCTGCTGCTGTTGGAAGTGCTGAGGCTTGATAAACAGCCCTTCACTCCATATCACTCTGTTTCTTGAAGACATTGTTATTCCACTTTATCCAGTACTATGTCCTGCTCACTGAAAAACATCAGCAGGTGATATTCACGGCCCATGGGTTTGATCTTGACGACCTTCTTCCATTGGGCGACCTCGGGATCACTGAAATGCGCCATGATGCCTATGTATCTGGTGTCCTCATCGACAGCGAAATGGTCGATAAACTTGAACTGTCCCGGCAGCAGGGTGTAGTCACTGTGGTCGATATAATTGGAGCCGAGCGCCTCTTTGTAATCCGCCTTAAGCGAGTCAAAGTCGGCGGCCAGAAACTTGGAGTCATCTTCCAGCTCGTACACCACCAGCTCCAGCGGCGTGGCATCGCCGGCCGCATTGGGGTTGACCTTATCGAGCGCATACATGCTGTAGGTCAGTTGTGTCGGCAGGTCTTTGGCCTCTCCCACTGGAATGGAAGGGTCCCACAGTACCTGCGCCGTTTTCTTGGTGGCATTCCATGCCGAGCTGCAAGCGGCCAGCTGAAGCAAACAAAGCCCGATTAAACCCAGCCTTATCAGTCCCATCAGAATTCCCTTTGCAGTTCCCTGAGTTTCTTGTCATAGGCCTGTTCAAACACTTCCCAGAAGAGTTTACGGAAGCCCTGTTGACGGGATGACGTCAGCTCCTGGTAGTAGTTCTCGTACATTTCCCAGGCCCAGTTATCACCTGGGTTGAGCGCCGACTCGCTCACCTTGCGGTATTGGCTGAAGCGCCTCAGCAAGGTGTCGGGTGAGAAAGACTTGAGGATGTAGTTGAGCGCCTCTGTGATGGCATGCTGTACCGCTTCATTGTGGTGCTCGATGGAATTCAGGCTTTCGCTGATGGCGGCCGCCGGAGACAGATGCACCGGGCTCTTGTTGTCATCAAACAGAGTGCGGACGGTTTCCTGATAATCCAGCCCCAGACGCAGCGGGTTATCTTCGATGGGCTGCAGGTTCTTGTTGATCAGATCATAACGGCTGCTTTGCGCGTCCTGATGCAGTGACAGCAGGCCTTTAATGGCGGCCTGCAAAGCAGCGCCCATTTCAATGGCCAGTGCCTGCTGGGTGCCTGTGTCGTTCATATCACCCAACTGTACCCCTAAGCCGCGCAGCATAGGGCCGGTGGCGATATGGGTGCCTTCATCGGCGGGCCAATCATTGCCCAGGCCGTTTTTGACTTCAGATTCCAGTAAGTCCAGTGCATTCTCGTCCATAATATTGTCCATTTTCGCTCGTTTGTTCAGATGAATAGCCGAACCGGTATCGAAGTCCGTGTCGGCCTGGGCGGTAAAATTCTTGCCTTGCCAGTAGAGTTCCTTGGCCAGCAGGGATTCGGCGTTTTCCTGCTCTTTGGTCACAGATTCCTGGTCAAATTCAACGCTTTTGACCGCGGCCTGTTGTTGCCTGTCCAGTGCCAGTAAAGGGTCATCCAGGCTGGCATCGGTTTCTTCCTCTTCTTCGGCGGTTTCAGCCTGAATAAGTGAACCGTTCTCAGACTTGAACCATTCAGAAAGCTGGCCGGTTACCGGGTCATCGGCCTGCTCGCTGTCGAGCAGCGTCACCCGTACTTTGTAGGGGCCAATGGCGATATGATCGTTCTCATTCAGCCGGGCTTTGCGATCCCGCCCCAGCTCCACGGTGGAGCCGTTGAGAAACACCCGGCCGCAGAGATCTTCAATACAGAAATGACCGTCCAACCAGAGGATGCGACAGAAGTAGTCGCCTATGGTGCGCTCCCTGTCCCTGAGCACCCATTCGCAACCTGGGCCGGCGCCTATCAGGCCGCCGTCCTTGTTCATTCTTGTGTGGGGCACCAGGCCTGACTCCAACAGCTGGGAGTTCACCACATTCAACGCAATCAAATTACTCAAGAGGCCAACCTCCCTTTATTGCCTGATTTGAATCAATACGCTCTTGCGCGTGCTATCGCCCTTGCCGAGGAAAGAGGACCATCCCAATTGGCCGCCCTTTTCTTCCCCCAGTTGCAGCAGCGGGGCTTCATCTTCCCTGAGCGTCAGCTCAAGGTCATAGGCCATCTGTTCCCGCAGGATCACTTCCATCACCTTGCAAAGTGGCTGGAACTCCCTCCCGGATGGCAGAAAATCGCGAAAACGCTCTAACGACAGCTCTTCCATACAGAGCACAAACTTGCCGCAAAGATCGCCGACCCGCTCCCCAAGCATGGTGTCTTCCCCCAGCCTGGAGTTAGCCATCCCCAAACGGCAACGCTGGGACTCGGGGATCTCCACCTGTCGCAGTTGCCATTGGCGAATGCTCACCTGGGGCAGGTCGAAACAGTGCGCCACTATGCCGGCAACCGCCTGGGGCGAGCGGCTGCGACCGGCGAGCATGCCGGCGTAGGCCAGCATCTTGCACCAGTTGATTGGTGTGTCGCCGCGGATATCCTCGTTGGCCAGCCCCACCAGGGCGTAGACCTGGGCCGAAAAACTGTCGCTGGCATCGTCCTGAAAACGCACGTAATAACGGTATTTGCGCCACAGGCGATACAACAAGGAAATCAATCTGTTATTAAAGAAATCCAGAAAGTTGCGCCGAATGCCGTCTTCATCGTCGAGCAGCATATCCAGCAGGTAACTGGGCAGCGGCGACTGGGCGCCATTGAGACCGAGAAAACAGGTCTCCAGCCGCAGGCGCCCATCCCCCAGAGACTCGAGCATGGAGATATCCGCCGGCGCAAATCCAAGGCTTGGATTGGCGCTGAACTGCAACTCACCGGCCAGTTCCCACTGGGCATCTTCCGGATCTCTGCCTTCCAGTTGGTGCAATAACTCCACCAACTGGAAAAAGCTGTACTCACGGTAGTCCTGCGGCAGCCTGCTGCCACCCGGCTCCGGAAAGGTTATATCAGCGGTTGTTGACCGCACTGGATATCCCATGTGTACCTTTCCTTGTTATGAGCATTGATAACCACCAACTCATGAAACGAGTTGATGCTGGCGTAGAGGGCAAAAAAGTGGTTCAGCACAGTGCCGAACAGGTAAAGGTCGCCCTCGGAGCCGAAATGCTGTTGGTCGAGCACCAGCTCTGTCTTGAGGCCGCGAACTGGCAATCCCCTGACAATTCTTTCGGTCGGCCCGGACTGAATACTGCTGATGCCGTCGAGTCGCATCCGGGTGACCCGCTCTGCTTGTCTGTCGACCAACGCCTTGAAGTCATAGGCGCGGATAATGGAACAGATGGCATCACGGGACAGCAGTGACAGATAGTTGAGCGACAAGTTGGAGATCAGGGTCCACAGCAAACTGCCATCGAGCACAGGCCGCAAAGGGTGGCTGGGCTCGGTGATATTGCTGAAACGGGCAAAGCTTGGCGATGTATCTGTGGCGACGCAGATGTCACCCTTACCCAACTTGGTCGGCAGTTGCCGGTTGGAGCAGGTCAGTGTCACCGACACGGCTTCTGTCATGTCCAGGCACTGGGTTTCATCGCTGCGCACAAATGAGAGGCAATGATCCAGGCCGTCGTTGCGCATGCTGTCGCGCACCCGCATCCGGTAATAAAGCGCGGTGCGATTACGGGCGCGCTCCACTTCATGTTGGAAACTCTCAAACGGCGAATAGATCCGCTGTTGGCCGCGCATTCTGCCCTCATTGGAGTCCAGCCAACCCTGCACCTTGTCGACACTGAAGATTTCAAAGTGAGATGGATGGCGACTGGAGGGCACAATCGGGTATTCGACCCGCTTGCCGTTGAGATCGATAGGATCGGCGTCGTGCTCAAACAGGTTGATAGCCGGAACACAGTAGAGCAGGAAAGTATCCTGACGCACATGCACGTCGGCAGGCAACGTCTTGGAAAAAGTGAGTTTGAGGCTGAAGTCACCCTTGAGATATTCGGGGATACACTTGGCGATTCCCTTGATATTGAAGAAATGAAACGCCTCGGGGAATGTCAGGTACTCCTGCAGGATCCGGTAGCCTTCATAGACGTTTTTCGGATAGGGCAAGATACCGCTGCCGGCCTCAAATCCTACTGACGCAAAGCTGCTGCGCGGCAAGCGATAGCTGCCATGGGCGCCGACAATTTCGATAGAGTCCAGATAATGATTCAACCAAAGATACAGCATCTGGGCACTGTAGCTTTGGCCTCCCAGATAAAACCTGAGGCTTTCCAGCCCCATTTCAAGCAGGGAAAGGTCGCTGTTGTTATCAAAATCCAATTGAATAATAGAAGCTTCCCGGGAATGGGAAGCATCTATATGACGGATTTGCACCGGATAAACATCAACAGGACGACAGGTACGAAAGTGGCAGATCTGCCCTTCAACCGGATGACTGTCCAGCATACAACCGGCCGCAATCTCCTGCCTGTGGGTGATCCCCTTCTCATGCGGATAGAAACGCATGATGGTATGACTGGGAATAGGCCTGAGATAGTTGGGCCACAGCATGCTGATCATCGAGTGAGTAAACTCGGGGAATTCATCGTCAATCTTTTCCCTGAGTCGACCGGTCAGAAAAGCAAAGCCCTCGAGCAAACGCTCGATATCGGGATCAGTGTGGTTACCGTGAAGATAACGCGCCAACTGCGGATGGATATCCGAAAATTCCCGCCCCTGCTCTCTCAAGAAAGCAAGTTCATCCCTGAAGTATTTGTCCTGAGGCACTGCTAAACCACTCTGTATCTGCGACTGTTATCCAATAACAAATCGATCTTCAACTTATCCTTGTTGGAAGCCACTCTGATGCTGCCGTAGATGTGGAACCTGAGGTTCATCGGATTGCCCTCATCGAACAACACGCTGACATCAATATCTGTCAGCCTGGGTTCAAAGCGGCTCAGGCAAGCCTTGATTCCGTTACGCATCCTCAGGCCAAGATCCACACTGCCGGAACTGGCATCATTGAAATCGAACAGTCCCAGTTCAGGACAGCTCTGGCTTTCTCCAATGCGGGTATTGAGAATATGTGAAACATTACGTTTGATGGAATCGACGACAGCATCCAAGCTGCTGTCGCCATATCCACTTTGGCGTTCGGCTCCCAAGCGTTCAAAGAAGCCGACACCAAAAGTTCCGGAGAAATCATCGTTCAACAACGTGATTACTCCTGATCCAAACGTCCTACCAGCGACAGTTCAAAGTTGGCACCCATGTACTTGAAGTGCGGACGCACAGCCATGGAAACCTGATACCAACCTGGATCGCCCTGAACATCCATCACCTCAACCTTGGCGGCACGCAAAGGACGACGGCTACGAACATCTGCCGGTGGGTTTTCCTGATCGGCGACATACTGTTTGATCCAGTTGTTCAGCTCACGCTCCAGATCCTGACGCTCTTTCCAGGAACCTATCTGCTCACGCTGCAACACCTTGATGTAGTGTGCCAGGCGGTTGATGATCATCATGTAAGGGATCTGGGTACCCAACTTGTAGTTGGTCTCGGCTTCCTTGCCTTCCTTGGTGTTGGGGAACACCTTGGGTTTTTGAATCGAGTTGGCAGAGAAGAAGGCCGCATTGTCACTGCCCTTACGCATAGTCAGGCTGATAAAGCCTTCATCGGCCAGTTCAAATTCCTTGCGGTCGGTGATCAAGACTTCGGTTGGGATCTTGGACTGCAAAGCGCCCATGGATTCGAACACGTGTACCGGCAGATCTTCCACCGCACCACCGCTCTGTGGGCCAATGATGTTAGGACACCAGCGATACTTGGCGAAGCTCTCGGTCAAACGGGTAGCCAGAGCAAACGCCGTGTTACCCCAGAGGTAATCTTCGTGGCTGGCGCTGACATTTTCACGATAGTTAAAGCTGCGAACCGGGTTATCGATTGGGTCATAAGGCACACGCAACAGGAAGCGAGGCGCCGTCAGACCTATGTAGCGAGCATCTTCAGACTCACGCAGCCCACGCCACTTGGTGTACTTGGGGCTTTCGAAAGTAGACTTGAGGTCCTTGAGATTCGGCAGTTCTTCAAACGAGTCGACACCGAAGAATTCAGGCGCAACTGAAGACAGGAATGGCGCATGAGCCATGGCCCCAACAGCACCAACGTACTGCAGCAGCTTCATATCCTGAGTCGAAGGGGTGAAGGCATAGTTACCGACGATAGCGCCAACAGGCTCACCACCGAATTGGCCGTAACCGGCAGAATAAACATGCTTGTACAGACCGGACTGAGCAGTTTCCGGTGAAAATTCAAAATCATCCAGCAGCTCATCTTTGGTGACGTGCAGCAATTCAATTTTGATATTCTCACGGAAATCGGTTCTGTCGACCAACAGCTTGAGGCTGCGCCAGGCTGATTCTATCTGCTGCACCTTTTCATTGTGCAGAATGGCATCCATCTGTTGGCTGATCTTCTTGTCCAGCTCAACCAACATCTTGTCGACCAGAGCCTTGTTGACCGGCTCGGCAGTGTTGTCTGTCTCCAGAATATTACCGATGAAAGCAGCAACACCACGGCGAGCAATGTCATAGCCTTCATCCACCGGCGCCATCCGGGTTTGTGCCATTATCTGATCGAGCAGGGTTGCATTGGCACTTTGGGAAGCGCCTGATGTTTGATTTTGAACATCCATGAATTTTGATTCCTCAATTACACTTGTGTCTATATCCGAGACATAATCCACAGCCTATCTCCATAACGGCTTATATTGGCTTGAATTATTGTTCCATCTGCTGCAATTCACTCAGCAGCTTTTCTCTAGACTCTTCCGTTGCAATTAATTCCTGCAACTTAGCTCTGAAGGCAGGAATATTTCCCAATGGTCCCTTAAGTGCAACCAAAGCTTCACGAAGTTCGATTAACTTTTGAATTTCAGGAACCTGCTCACCGATAGAATCAGGTGAGAAATCTTTGAGGGAATCGAATTTAAGATCAACAGACAACTCAGCACCATCTTCATCTGTCAATTTATTGTCAACTGTCGCAGAAATTGACAGATTGGCTTCTTTCATAACGGATTCAAAATTAGATTTATCAACTTGAACCGTCTTACGCTCTTCCAATTGAGAGTCTTCAGGATGACCCTTAAAGTCACCTAAAACCAACAACTTAAGAGGAAGTTCCATTTCACTCTGTTGATCACCCGTAGAGGGAACATATTTGATGTTAATACGTTCCTTCGGAGCGACTGAACCATCTTTCGCCATGAGATTATCTCCATATAAGATCTTTTACGACTGGTAAGTCCATTTCAAAAGCAGACCTAACTTACAAGCCCAACAAGTTATAGTCAATCGGCGTTTCAGACCTTAGTATAATAGGCGAAAATACATTTATTTAACAAAGGAAACAATAATATTAAAACATATAATACTTTAGTTGGGTGCATATTATCCCAAAAGGCTAAATTTAAGAACATTAGATAATCAAAACTACTTTTTTATAGAGATGGCATGCCATTAAAAAGTCAGTTTCGAATGCAAAAAGTAAGAGATCTCTTACAGTGAATAAAGAAAGATCCGTGGCCTATTCTGCAAAAGCGGGAAAAAACCAAGACCTAAGTATTAGCGTTTGTTAAATTACAGTAACCGATCAAAACCCTATGCCAGAGACCAGAGAGTCACCAAGGAAGCAAAGGACCATTAAGAAAGCTACCTATGGGTCCCATACGCGCTCTATATAGGTAAACAGAAGTGGGTGCGAGGCGAGTCTCGTCGCGAATGCTACAAACAGTGACCACTTTTCTTTGCCCATTGTTTCCTGCTTTGGCACATCATTCTAGCTGCCCGGCATCTTGGATGGCGGCAGAGGTTCCAAACCTATTCGATACAAGCTAGAAAAGTGTTATCGCTAAGCAGCCTCGACAAGGAAGTGAGTGGTGCCAGGGATCCCAAAAAATCAGCACCTTTTCGCTGGATCTGGAGTGACTTCTTTAGACAGGTAAATACTGCAGGAAGGTCCGAATGGTTAGGGACTCCTTCAAGGCCAAGAGTTCCTTATTTGCAGGGATGGGTTGCTAAGATCTCTGCTGAGATATAACTACACCAGCAGAGATCTTGTCTTGCCTGGTCTGGTCGTATCCATGCTCTTGCTAGTGATAGGCTTCCACATCGTAAATTGCATCGATATAAATAACCGGTGTTATTTCTGAGATGATTTTTTCGGCTTGTTCTTTGGCAACTGAAATTTCGGCTTCACTTACAGGTGCGCCCCCCTTATCAAGGCTTTTTATAATCATAAAGTCGACATTACTTTCTCTATAATACTTTTCAGCGGCATATATATAGGATAAAGCGACCAGCATTTCATCTCGATTCGTTCCTTTAAGCCACTATTTCCTATTCACGTGGATAATGGCATCTATAGAGTTAAAACCTAGATGAAATGCTCTTTTGGCATAAAAATTGGCCATCTCAAAACCGATAATTTTGTAAAAAGACCCCGCCAGCATATCCATTGCCGGTGCAAAGTTATCATTGGCCGCCATTTTGAGTAGAGTCACCACCTTGATGGCATCGGCTTCACTGAGTTCACCAGCCTCATAAGCCCGAGCATACCTAAGAGCCTGCTTGACCATAGGGGCATAATACTTCTGCTTGGCCGCTTCAGCCGCCCTGTCGGCATCCATGGAGGCTGCATAGCGACTCAGCATATCATCGGGGTTGGCTTGCAAGCGCTGCTGGAAAGATTCCCGCGCCTTATCCGCCCAGGCATCGTCGCAGTATTTACCTAAATACCACTCACAGTTTTGCAGGGTTTCTCCCGCCGGTACCAAGCGCCGCATCGCATAGGGGTTTCCTTGCTGA
>NZ_JBKORJ010000007.1:0-3455 GCF_047314585.1 Shewanella sp. BJSY2023SW005 | reverse complement strand
AGAACGGTTGGGGTTGGTCATTGTTTTTGTTTGGCGACTAAACAATAACTCTCCAACCGTTTTCATTTCCAGTCCACGCTAATCTGCGATGAACCTTTTTTGTGTCTGTTTTTCATCGTTTGAACTTGTCTGCTATTGGCGCATCGACCGGGATCCCGGCTATTTCGCACCGGCGATCCTGCGACATGGCGAGAGTTGCCAGCGAGAGTTACGTAGCAATATGCTTTCGAGCGCAAACCAAGGATGGCTACAGTTCCGCCTGTGCCTGTAAACTTGTGCATGCCTGTAAACTAGTGCCAAGATTTCACCGATCCAGAGTCATACCTGCCTTGAGCTATCAAGCTTCTACTCGACTTTCAGCTTCTGTCGCAGACTCTCATCTCTGGCGGCCTTGGTGACTTCGAGAGCGATATTGCGCCTGAGGCGAATTAACCAACTGTCGATTTTGGCTTGGTCCATTTTGCAGTCGCAGCGGCTGGAGAGCAGGCTAAGCTGCAGTTCCTGTTGCTGCCGTGCTACTTCTACTTCGACCGTGTATCCCTTGTAGTTATTGAGCCGGGCGAGCCAGGTGCCATCTGCGGCAGTTTCCAGTTCCCAGCTATCCCGGGTAACGGCCCGCTGCAACATGGCGGGGATATCCTGCACATAACCACCTGTGGGTACTGGGTTTTGCCAGCGTTGCAATTGATATTCAGTCTCGGCGGAAGCCGGGTTCAACCATAACAGATTCAGCAGTAGCGGCAGTAGTATTCGTTTCATGATTTTTTCAGCTCCAGGGCGATGGAGAGACGCAGATTCTTGATGTAGTTGTAATAGCCGCGGCCATTCTTGTAGCAGATATCATCAATCAGCTTTTTGCAGACAAAATCCCCCAGGGCGGCGTGGTATTTAAGCTGAATATAGTTGGCGTCGTATTCAATGCGCATCACATTGGTGTCGCCGCGATAGTCGAAACGGGCCAGAATATAGCCCTCACCTTCGCCCTCGTATACCCAAGCAAAGCCCTTGGTGCTGAGCATACCTTCGAGAATGGCATAACGAACCTGGGCCTCACTGGCTCCCGCTACCGGGATCTCTTTATGAACGGCTTCTATATAGCTATTTGAGGATTTGGGTTTGGCATTTTTGTTGATGACCAGCTCGCCGGGGGCGGCTTGCAACGACAGGGAGAAACCGAGGGCGAATAACGCCCCCAGAATGGATTGGACTTGCATATCAGAATCCTTCTGAAAAAGGCTGCGAAAGTCCGAGTCTAGCGAAAAGCCAAGGCACTTGAAAGAGCGCTTGAAACAGCTCTTGAAAGAGAAATTAGAGCAAACCTTCCAAACGCAGACGTTGCATCTCTTTGGCGACTCGTTGCATCTGCATTGGCGTGCCCAAGGTCAAGCGATTCCAGCCTTCAAGCCCAGAGAAGGTACGGCCCACCAGAATGCCGGCCTGCTGCATCCGCTTGCGATAGTCTTCATTGTTACCTTTGATGCGGTGGAAAATAAAACTGGCGTTGAGCGGCAGATAGTCGAGCCCCAGTTGTTTGAGTGTGGCAATGATAATGGCACCGGCTTCTAAGTTGTTGCTGCGGGTCTGCGCCAGCCAGGCGCTGTCATCCAACACTGCTGCCGCCCCATAGAGAGCAAACAGGTTGGCGTTGTCAAAACTCGCCTGGGCCTGCATGGCGGCTATCATTTCCGGAGCGGCAATGGCATAACCGGCCCTTAGTCCCGCCATTCCCCATGCTTTGGAGAACGTCTTGGTCAGCACTATGTGTTTCTGGCCATTTTGAATGAATGGCAGCGCGGATTGGAAATCGCTACCGGCATACTCGCCGTAGGCCTCATCAATAATAAACTGCAGCTCGGGACTGGCCTTGGCCAGCCACTGTGCAACCGGCGCCTTGGACAGCAAGAGGCCGGTTGGGTTGTTGGGGTTACACAGATAGACAATGGAAGGGCCAGGGTGTGCGGCCACGGCGGCTTGCATAGCGGCGATATCGGTTTGCAGCTCGGCGGTGAGCGGCACTTCAGTTACCTTGAGCCCCCGGGCCTTGGCATAGTCGGCCACTATGTCAAAGGTAGGCTTGGGCATCACCAACTGGCAGTGAGCGCTGGCCATGGCATCTATGGCGAACTTGAGTACTTCGGAAGAGCCATTGCCATAAATGAGCTGCTCTTGGCTGACACCGTGGTAGCTTGCCAGGCGCTTGAGCAAAGCCTGACGGGCACTGTCGGGATACAGGTGCGCCTCGCCCATATGCTGCATAATGGCTTCCCTGGCACTGCTTGGCATCCCCAGCGGGTTTTCATTGAAGTTCAGCGCCAGGGGCCCCTTGGAGACTGTAGCTTGGGCCTGCTCTTGGGAAGATAGAGAGAAATTACTGCAGCCACTGAGCCCCAGTGCGGTACTGGCTAGACCGGCTTGAATAAAATGCCTACGACTTAATTGCATGTTTATTATGATGTTCTGGATAAGAGGGCGCTCAGTCTACCCAGAGGAGGAGAGAAAATAAATGAATTTTTATTCACTATTTGAAGCTTGTTATTCTTTTGGCTTTTGATTGTCAGAGATCTTTTCTGAGCCGATCGCGAACTTCCATGAGTGCAAACCCTAACAGATTTAAGCCTTTCCATCTCCTGGGAATTTCAGATTCAGGATGATCTTGAGCGAGCCCTATCCCCCATACTTTATCTACAGGACTAGCCTCGACTAAGATACGGTTTCCAGTATTAAGCAGAAGCGATTTTAGTTCAGTATGCTGAGCAAACTTAGCTAAGTTTGCATTAAGCACTATTTCAAAGCGTCTCTCATCCCAGACTTCTTGGTTGAACCCGACTACTTCCCGACCAATAGCTTTGGCTGCGCCAGGGTTGGTGGCAAGGAGGATTCTTTCACATGCAATGTCATCACCAAATAGCTTTGCCTTGTGATACATCATGTAATGCTCCGCAGTAATGAAGACGTTGCCTTCTTCTTCAAACTTTGCGTCATACCATTGACTAAAACAACTCTTGGAAATTTGTTCTCCTTTCTCCTGGTGTCCCCAGAAGAATATGTACTTGACCTTATTCCCTTGGTCTACGAAATCGACCAACTGTTCTCTTGTCCTAATTTTCAAAGTGATTCCTATGCTTGGTTGCTTTTTACCTACAAAAAGACTTTCTTACCCTGGTCAGTTCAGGCCTTGGCACTGAACTCAGAGATTGTTATGAATTCTATAAGTTGTGTATGAGGCCATGCTACACCAGCTTACAATTTAGCGAAATTTCTTGAATGTTCACGGTCGGTGAAGAGTTGGCTTAAAGCCATGATAGCCGCTGTGCCAGCGGCCTAAAGTCGTGGTGTTCCACACCACACCGGGCAAGGGGTTTTGCTTGTCCAAAGCCCCTTGCATCCCCAAGGACACCCCCGACGTAGCCGAAATCCCCGCTGGCTTATGAAGCAAATTGGCTACACTCAGGACT
>NZ_JBKORJ010000006.1:0-85632 GCF_047314585.1 Shewanella sp. BJSY2023SW005 | reverse complement strand
AGGGATGAACAACAAAATCAAACTGCTGAAGCGAATGGGCTATGGCTACCGGGATACCGAATACTTCTTTCTGAAAGTCAGAGAGGCGTTCCCCGAAGATCCGAGATGAACTTTTTTACTGTGTTTGGTTTAGAAGAAACCCAAGGGACTGGTGGAGTAACTCACCAGCAGATTCTTGGTATTTTGGTAGTGAGACAGCATCATTTTGTGGGTCTCCCGGCCGATACCTGACTTTTTGTATCCTCCAAAAGCGGCATGTGCCGGGTAGGCATGATAGCAGTTGATCCAGACCCGTCCTGCCTGGATCCCCCGCCCCATCCGCTGTGCCCGATTCATATCCCGGGTCCAGACGCCGGCACCCAAACCGTACTGAGTGTCGTTGGCAATGCTGAGAGCTTCTGCTTCATCTTTGAAGGTGGTTACAGCAACGACTGGGCCAAAGATCTCCTCCTGAAATACCCGCATCCGGTTATGGCCACTGAGTATTGTCGGGGTAACATAATAGCCCTGACTCTGGGAGCCCGGCAGATTGTTGGCCTGACCGCCAAGCAGTACTTTGGCGCCTTCATTGCGGCCAATTTCCAGATAGCTGAGTATTTTATCAAACTGCTCCTGTGACGCTTGAGCGCCGACCTGAGTGTCGGTATCCAGCGGATCTCCCTGTTTGATACTCTGGGCTCTGGCGATGACCCGCTCGATAAACTTGTCGTAGATGGACTCCTGGATCAGTACCCGGCTGGGACAGGTGCAGACTTCACCCTGGTTGAAAAAGGCCAGCAACATGCCTTCGACCGCCTTATCCAGATAATCGTCTTCCTGTTCCAGGACATCGGCGAAATAGATGTTGGGGGATTTCCCGCCCAGCTCCACGGTCGAGGGGATCAGTGACTCGGCGGCGCACTTGAGTATGTGGTAACCCACTTCGGTTGAACCCGTGAAAGCCAACTTGGCGATGCGTTTGCTGGTGGCCAGCGCTTGACCCGCCTCGGCGCCAAAGCCGTTGACGACATTAAGCACCCCGGCAGGCAGCAAATCTTGAATCTGCTCCAGCAGTACCATGATGGAAACCGGTGTCTGCTCCGCCGGCTTGAGTACGATACAGTTGCCGGCCGCCAGTGCCGGGGCTATCTTCCAGGCCGCCATCAAGAGTGGAAAGTTCCAGGGAATGATCTGCCCAACCACGCCCAAAGGTTCGGGAAAGTGATAGCTGACCGTGGTGGCATCAATATCGGCAGCGCTGCCTTCCTGCGCGCGAATACAGCCGGCAAAGTAACGGAAGTGGTCCACCAACAGGGGTAAGTCGGCATTGAGGGTTTCCCTGACCGCCTTACCGTTTTCCCAGGTTTCGGCCACTGCCAGCATCTCCAACCTCTGCTCTACTCGATCGGCAATGCGCAGTAACAGATTGGCCCGTTCGGTGACTGAAGTCTTGCCCCAACTCTCTTTGGCGGCATGGGCCGCATCCAGCGCCAACTCGATATCCCGGGCGTCAGAGCGGGCGGCCTGACAGAAGACTTCGCCGGTGACCGGGGTACGGTTATCAAAGTATTGTCCGCCAACCGGCGCGAGCCACTTTCCACCAATAAAATTGTCGTACTTATCCTTGAACTGCAGCAGGGCACCCTGAGTGCCGGGTTGGGCATAAATCATGGTGAGTTTCCTCGTCTTGTTGAAAGATTTTTCTTGTATTTATCTGTTCGGCCACAGCGGCCTTGGCTCAGGTAAACGCAAAGGCCGGGCCAGTGTGAGCCTGCTTGTTCATTTATTGTGCTAACAGTATGATGAAAAACTAAATTTGCGATTGCTGTATCTTGGCGTGGTGCCGGGTACTCGAGTTGTCTATCGCGCAAACTGTGGCAAAAAGGTACACACAGGTGTACCAGAATGGAGCAGGGCTATGACACTCAAGACCCATTCCCAATCCTGGTTATCAGCTTCCTGGCAACGTTGCCAGGGGGCCGGGCTCAATCCCGCCGCCATACCCGATGAACTCAGGCTCAATACTGCAGCCCTTGATGAGCGGCGCCAGCGCCATGGCCGGCTGCTGCAAGCCGTGGAGCACAGTGCACTGCCACTGTTCAATCAACTTATGGGGCGAACCCAGAGCCGGCTCATCCTCTCGGATCCTCAAGGTTTTGTGCTGCATCACTGGGGCGTGAGCCGCTACTCACAAAAGCTTGCCAATATTGCCCTGGATACCGGGGTCAACTGGATGGAGCAATACAAGGGAACCAATGCCATAGCCGCGGCACTCAGCGAACGCCAGTGTGTTTCGGTTATCGGTGAGCAGCACTTTATCAAGAGCCACAGATTTATGAGTTGCACTGCCAGCCCGCTGTTTTCCCCGGACGGTGAGTTGCTGGGAGCCTTGGATATCACCAGTGAGCAGCAAATCCATACCCCAAAGACAGCCATCTTGGTGTCCAGTTTGGCGCAGCAGTTGGAGTTGGCCTTATTGTGCCGACTCCCCGGCGCTGCTGTTCGATTGGATCTGGCGCCGCAGCAGGCCCTGTTGCATTCAGGCTGGCAAGGCGTATTGGTGCTCGACCTTGATGGACGGGTGCTGGGTGCCAACCCTATGGCAAGGCAGTTGCTCAAAGGCATCAATCTGGGCCAAATTCATCAGGCCTTGTCCCCTCAGGTATTGAGTCGGGGCAGCGGCCGCTTGCAGCAGGGATTGGTGTTCAGAACCCAGGCGTTGGAGCAGCCTCAACATACCAAGCCTGTGGTTCGAACGAGCCAGAGCCGAGAAAGCCAGAGCAGAGAAAGCAGCGCAGCTTTTAAAGAACCCAGGTTGGAGCAAGCCTGGCAGCAGGCGCGTAAGGTGTTGGCACGAAATATCCCTTTGCTGATCCTGGGGGAAACCGGCGTGGGCAAGGAGCAGTTTGTCAAACAGCTGCATGTGCAAAGTGCCAGGCATCAGCAGCCTTTTGTGGCGGTCAACTGCGCCGCGATCCCGGCGGAGCTGGTGGAATCAGAGCTGTTTGGTTATCAGGCGGGTGCTTTTACCGGAGCTTCCAGGCAGGGATATGTCGGCAAAATACGTCAGGCGCACCAGGGATCCCTGTTTCTGGATGAAATAGGCGAGATGCCCCTGGCGGCCCAGAGCCGTTTGCTTAGGGTGTTGCAGGAGCGCGAGGTGGTGCCCATTGGCAGTAATCAGGCACACAGCGTCGACATTCAGGTGATTGCCGCCACTCATATGGACTTACCAGCATTGGTGCAGCAGGGGGCTTTTCGCGCCGATCTCTATTACCGGCTTAATGGCTTGCAGGTCACACTGCCTGCATTGCGCCAGCGAAGCGACCTGCGGCGTCTGATCCACAAATTGCACCAGCGCTATCGAGTTCGGCCCCAGAGCCTGTGTCCTGTGTTGGAGCAGCAATTACTGCAATATCATTGGCCGGGAAACCTACGGGAGCTGGATAACCTGATGCAGGTAGCCTGTTTGATGGCCGAAGAGTTCCCTGAACTTAACTGGCAAACGCTGCCTGAGAGCCTGCAGCAGACCTTGGGTACTGCAGAAGAAGCGATGGCCGACTTGGCACCCGCGCCGGGCAACAATCTGCACAGCCAAATGCAGACGCAAATTCGCGACACCTGGCTAGCCTGCAATGGTAACGTCAGTGAAGCGGCACGCCGTTTGGGGATTAGCCGCAACACCCTATACCGTAAGCTTAAGGCGTTGGCGCTGAAGTAGTTTTAGATGTTGATATTTTGTTAATAAACTCGCAGTAGTACAGTCAATGATTGAGGCCAGTGCAACAGATTGGGATTATTGAATGTGAACCAAGCCGCGAAATAGCCCATGAGTTGCACGCCTCGACACTCTGCGAATTATCCGATGTCTCGGCGGTGGTTTTTCCACTAGTCTTGAATCCATATTTTCAACAGCAGGAGCGGTAATCATGTTTAAGGCACTCGTATTGACCCAAAACGATAAACGGACCCAGGCCCAGATAACCCAATTGGAGGACAGCGATCTACCTGAGGGAGATGTCCTGGTCGATGTTGCCTACAGCTCGCTGAACTACAAAGACGGCCTGGCGGTGACCGGGCTTGGCAAGATTATCCGTCAATTCCCCATGGTGCCGGGTATCGACTTTGCCGGTGTGGTGCGAGAGTCAGCCCATCCGGATTATGAGCCAGGCGATGAGGTTATCCTCACCGGCTGGGGCGTTGGCGAAAATCATTGGGGCGGTATGGCCGAGAGTGCCAGAGTCAAGGGTGACTGGCTGGTGCCTATGCCACTGGGTTGCACAGCCGCCAAGTCGATGATGATAGGCACCGCCGGCCTCACGGCCATGCTGTGTGTACAAGCGCTGCAGCAAGCTGGGATCAAACCGGAAGATGGTGAGGTGTTGGTAACAGGTGCCAGTGGTGGGGTCGGCTCGGTGGCCGTGACGCTGCTGGCTAAACTCGGCTTTAAGGTTGTCGCCAGCACAGGTCGCCTGGAGCAGAATGCGGCTTGGCTCAAGCAGCTTGGCGCCAGCGATTTAATTGAGCGCAGCGAGCTTGAGCAGGATGCCAGACCATTGGATAAGCAGCGCTGGGCCGCCGTAGTGGATACCGTAGGGAACAAGGTGCTGGCCAGCGCATTGTCACAGCTGAATTATGGTGGGGTTGCCGCGATTTGCGGCCTGGCGGGTGGCTTTGCCCTGCCAACCACGGTAATGCCCTTTATTCTTCGTGGCGTCAGCCTGCTGGGAATAGACTCGGTGCAGTGCCCGGCCGCCAAACGCCGTGCTGCCTGGGAGCAGATAGTGGCTTTGCTGCCTGAGAGTTACTATCAAGAGGCTTGCCATGAAATCACTCTGGAGCAGGTACCCGAGGCCGCAGCGCAAATCGTTAAAGGTGAAATCAGCGGCCGCACTCTGATTAAAGTCGGCTGATCCTCGTCTAAAAAAGGGGCCTCTGGGCCCCAAACTGTTTGTTGTGACCTGTCCTGAATACAGTTAGGCCCCAACAATACGGCTCCAACCCAGCTTTTTTGTTGATATTCCCTCTTATTGAGTCGGTGCTTGGCTAACTTTGACTTAGATTAGCTTTTGAGTTTGAGAAAGAGCCAAAGTCATAGCGGTTTATCAGTCGCTCTCATTTCCCCTGATTTCTTGCCTTTCTTGTGGGCTGTGGCGAAGTTTGGAAACCGTTCCAAAAAATGTCACTTGTCCAGCTTTGCAGTTAAAACCCAAGCCAGATGTCATTTTTAAATGTTGCCCTTTTGTTTAAAAAGCAACTGACGCTTAACTCCCGTTTTGGAATTGATTCCATCCCTAAGATGCCAGTGTCGATTAAAACGAAAAAGGTGATGACAGATGAGCAAAGTAGATCTGCTGGGACGCCGTAACTTTATTAAGGGCGTTGGCGCCGCTGCCGGAGTTGCCGTGGCTGCTCCCGTGTTGGCTGTATCGGAAAAAGCCACGGATGTGAGTTGGGATAAAGAAGTTGAAGTGCTGATTATCGGTTCAGGGTTTGCCGGTTTGGCAGCGGCCATTGAGGCGACCCGCAAAGGCGCCAAAGATGTGCATATCTTTGAAAAAATGCCTTATTTCGGTGGTAACTCTGCCATTAACGGTGGCTTGTTCGCCGCACCGGGTACACCTATGCAGCAACAGGAAGGTGTCAAGGATTCAGTAGAACAGATGGTTGCCGATCAGTTGAAATCGGGCCGGGGTATCGCCGATGAGGAACTGCTGCGTCATGTGGCTTCACACGCGGTGGAAGCCTTGCAGATGACCCTGGATGCCGGCGCCGAATACCATCCTTACCTGCAACAATTGGGTGGTCACTCGGTTGCCCGTACTTATCAAACCGCGGTCAGTTGCGGCGCAGGTATTACCCAGCCTTTGTATAAAGAGTGCCAGCGTATCGGAGTCAAGACCCATAACCGCTCCAAGTTTGAGGGCTTTGTCCTTGGCAAGGATGGTCGCGTCGAAGGGGTGAAGATGCGTCAGGGTTATTACTTCGGCGAAGAGGACTCTGGCAAGTTGATGTATATCAAGTCCAAGCGCGGTGTCTTGATGGCAACCGGTGGCTTTGCCCAGAATATCGGCCTGCGAATGGCGCAGGATCCGACTCTGACCCATGAAGTGGGTTGTACCAATACTCCCGGCGCCACAGGTGAAGGTATGTTGGAGATGTTCCGTCTCGGCGCTGTGCCTGTGCATCTGGCACATATTCAGTCCGGGCCCTGGGCCTCTCCCGATGAGGGCGGTTTTGGTTATGTTTCCAACTATTCCATCTTCAACTTCCCTCATTCAATTGCGATTAACCGCATGACGGGTAAGCGCTTTATGAATGAAATTGCCGACCGCAAGACCCGCGCCGATGCCGAGTTGGCCTGTCGCGACGCCAAGGGAGAACCGCTGCCACCTATCTTGATCACCAGCTACAAGGACTCCAAACAGCACCCCAATACCGCCAAGGTGCTCAAATACAATGTGGGGTGGAAGTTTGACTCACTGGAGGCACTGGCCAAGCACTTTGAGGTGCCTTTGAAACCGCTTAAGGCACAAATCGAAGAGTACAACCGCTATGTCAAGAGCGGTGAAGACAAGCAGTTTGGCAAGAACATGACCAAGGCAAAAGATAAGTATATTGAAGCGCCTTTCACTGTGGTGCGTCTATGGCCCAAGGTGCACTACTGCCAGGGCGGAGTCCAGGTGAACACCAAGGCTGAAGTCAAAGACAGCCTCACAGGTAAGCCGGTTGCCGGACTCTATGCCGCAGGGGAAGTCTGTGGCGGCATCCACGGCGTTAGCCGCCTGGGAAGCTGCTCTATCCCCGAATGTATGGTGATGGGTATGACTGCGGCCCGCAGCATGATGCAAGCCTGAATTGAACGGTGAGAGAGGACTCAATAATGAAGAAAGCAAACTTAGTATGGGCACTGCTGTTGGCAGGGCTAACTTCGGTATCGGTTCATGCCGTTCAGCAGCGCGATTATCATAAGGCAGTGATAGGCAAGGATTGTAAGGTATGCCACGACCAAGGGCTTAAGCAGTACCCTTCAGATGGTGCCTGCCTTAAGTGCCACGATGTCGATGAACTGGCAAAAAAGACAGCCCGCAGTGGTGAGGACAGATGGCAAAATCCCCATGACAACTTGCATTATGGTAAAGACCTGCCTTGTGTTGAGTGTCATGGTGAACACCAGCCTAAAAAACCTCTGTGCAGTAATTGCCATACCTTTAAATACGATAAACATAAGGAATAATGAAAGGGTTTATATGCTGCCTCAAGTTTCCTCCACCGGCAGCATGACCCGTAAATATCTTTGATTAAAATAGTCCCTGCAACTGCTGTTTTAATTCAATGATAGGCTCACTTGATCACAAGTGGGCCTTTTTTGTTTGCTGGCTCACAACTCTTTTTCATTCTGTTATCTTTTTTGTTGCCTGTGTTCAGACAACATTTTTGGAATGGATTCCAAGTATATGCTTCGCCTGATATTTACTCTAAATATAATTGAGGTTCCAGGTGATGAATAAGAAGCTAATACTAATTTCACTGCTGATTTCCAATACAGCGATGGCAGAAAAGTTACCGGATTTTTTAGACCCGGCTGATATTGAAAATGCAAGCTTTGTTTGTTTGGGTGAAACGCCAGAGTATTCCAAACAAGATCAAAAATATATCGATATTCTCTGGGATGAAACCTTGCGTTATTTAAATGGCTTTGCCCAGGCGCTCACCAATGGCGAGCAAGCTCATTGCCTGAACTCGGATGAGGCTATTTACGACACCAGCGCCGGTGGACAAAAGTTCTGTGTAATGGATCGCCGCGATATGCAGCTGATGGTGAAAAATATCTATCAGGTATTGCACAATCCTCAAAGTGCCAAAACTTGTTTCGGGGCTCGCCGTGATGTCAATTGGATCTACAGCCCAGGTGGGGAACTGGAGCAAAAATCCCCCGTGGCTCAGTGGGCGAAACGCATGAGCTTTAATGAATTCTTCAAGCAGAAAGTCACCAATAAACAGGTGCAAAAGCAGGGAAAAATCTTTACTGATAACTTCTACAAAATGGTCACAGGTGATGAGGTGAAGATGCCATCGGCTTTCCCCTATGACATCAGCGCCAACGCCTTGCCCAACCTGTGGGCCGCTGCCGGTTGGTTCCCCATGTATGCCGAAGAAAGCAAGCGCAATGACAGGAACTTCAATAATGTTCGTGGCGGTTATGCTTATGCAGAGATCTTCGGTCACTGGGGACTACTGAGAATTGACAGCATCAATGGTGAGAAAGTCGGCGCCGAAGTAGGTATGACAGTACAGTCGGTCGATACTCTTTACCCGTTTCACAACCATGCCATTTCTGAAATGTACTACAACATGAGGCTGCCGGCTTGCACCAATCAGTTCAAGAGCCTGGCAATTAAAGCCGATTCACCTTTGTTGGAAACTGTAAAAGAGAATGACAAGATGCGCCGGGTCCGCTTCGATGCCGGGCAACCCAATGTCGATGCCATGTGGCTTTCCGGCAGCAGCGAACGCGATCCCCTGTTGTATTTTCACCAGAACACCATCCATGCCTTCGATGTTGATGGCAGCTGTGAAGCCAAGCCGGAAGAGAGAGCGATAGTCTCGGTTTGGGCCAGAAGCAATGCCCACGACAAACGCAATGACTATGGTACAACACTCTTGTGTGAATCAGCGCAGCAGCCGGGCACACCGGCCAAAAAGGGCGAAACCATTCAGTGCGATCTGAGTAAGCTCAAGTGGTAGTTAATCAAGATGAAAGCCGGCATTAGCCGGCTTTCATCTTATTCTACGGTCGTGTTTCTATTTTTGAGATTGGCCTTCAACAGGGCGATGAGTTGATTGCAGGCTTCAGTCTGGCTCTCCGGATTGAGATAGAGAGATTCATTAAACACGGGCAAGGGAGGGAGATCATGCTCTATGGGATCGAGGATCTGCATCTTGTCGTTGATCCTGAATTCGGCAATCGGAGCTATGCTCAAATCATTTTCAACCGCCATGCACAAGGCTTGGGGAGAGGGGGTAGAAAGCAGCACATTGATGGGCCGCATCGACAGTTGGTGGTTGGCAAACACCTGAGCTCTGATGGGGCAGTTTTCCGGGTAAAGTGCCATGGGAATCGTTTCCCGTTTATGAGCACTGCCGTTCTTGGCGGCCACCCAATGAAAACGTCGTTCGAACAGGAGCTCTCCCTGCACCGGAGGCTGCCAATGGGTCGCCACTATCAGGTCGAATTCCCCTTGATGCAACCGCTTATACAGATTGCCGCTGACATCTGTGTCTATGACCAACTCAATACAGGTGAACTCACGGACAAATTCCAGCAGGCAGTTGTCCAGATAATAGGTAATATAATCTGTGGGAACGCCAAGGCGAATCACTTCGCGATTCTGGCAGTCTTTCAGCTCATCCAGGGCCTGGGTGTTGAGTTGCATCATCTTATAGGCGTAGTTGAGCAGGGTATTGCCGGATTCGGTCAGCACCACGCCTCGATTGTCTCGGAGCAACAGCGGTTGACCGACACTTTCTTCCAGCTTTTTGATCTGTAAGCTCAATGCCGACGGGGTGCGACAGACTTTTTCTGCAGCCTTGGATAAATTGCCGCATTCGGCCACAGCAATAAAACTCTCGAGCAATTCTATTTTTAACATTGGCTATTGGCGTGACTCATAATGGTATCAGTATTACTCAATATCGCAGTCGCAGAAAGCTTGTTACTATTTTATTGTGAAGTTGGGAGAGTTTATATTTAAGCTTTGCTCAGGAGTGGCCAATGGGAAAATGGGAACGACGGGGAAACTATTTGGTTGAAGTGGCGCAACGTTGTTTAAGAGGACAGAAGACTTTTGGTTTATGTCGTTCTCATCTTGTTGAAGCCAGCCAAATATCCAAAGGCACTGTATATAATCATTTCACTACAGAAGCCGATCTCATGGTGGCAGTAGCTTGCAGTGAATATGAGTATTGGCTCAAGCAGGCCAAACAGGATGAAATACAATATAAAGACCCTCTGGAAAGGTTTATATTTCATCATTGTCAGCGGCTCTATGAAGTCTTGTCGACAAATAAATTTGTCATTGAGCGGATAATGCCGAATCAAGCTCTGTTGTTGTTGGCGACCGAGTTTTATCGGCATGGCTGTGAAAGACGTTTCGATGAATATATGCAGTGGAATGCCAAGACCATTTCCGCTGTGGGGGAGGTGCCAGGATTCGATCGGGTCGAGCTGGTGATGAGTTATCTGCGTGGCGCCATGATCAATACCGACGATGCCTGCAAGGCCCACGACGACCCGCAGCTCTATTACCAGTTCAGTTATGCGCTGATCCATCTGATGGGGCACTCAGATAAGCGCAGCCCATCCAAGCAACAGTTTGCCGCCTGGCTAAGCCGCCAACCCAGTCTGGAGTATGAGCCTGAAGGTCTCAGTCGCGTGGTAAATGGATGACGACCTCAAGCCCACCTTGGGCGCGATTGCTTGCCTGGATATTGCCGCCGTGGGCTTGCACTGCGGCATCGGCAATGGCCAATCCCAGCCCCCAACCGCCACTCTCTCTTTCCCTGGCTGAATGCGGTCGATAGAAGGGCTTGAAAATAGCCTCCAACTCAGACTCCTCAATACCCGGGCCGTCGTCAGTAATGCTTATCTCTACCCATGGCCCCTTGGCCTCGGCGCAGATATTTACCTGGGTACGGCAGTAGCGGATGGCGTTGCGCAGCAGGTTTTCAATCGCCCGTGACAGCGGTCTTGGGTAGATGGGCAGCTCCAGTTCTTCCGGTATCAGGATGCTGAGTTCCTTTTGCTGCTGTTCGGCTTCAAATTCGGCATCGTCCAGTACCTGGCTCAGTGATTCGGCCAACCCCACCTTCAGCTTGTTGTCCTGTGCCTTGAGCTTCACCCGGGAAAGCTCCAGCAGCTCGGCAATCATTTTTTCCAGTTGGTCGGCCTCATAGGCGATACGTTCGGCTTCATCTCCGGCCATCCCCTTCTTGCGCGCCAGGGCCAGTGCCAATTGCAGCCTGGTCAACGGAGTTCGCAGCTCATGGGAGATGTCGCTTATCAGTCGCTGCTGATTATTGACCATGGTTTCGATGGCGGCCGCCATGCTGTTGAAGGCCTGGGCCAGTTCGCCGATTTCGTCGTGACGTCCGGCCGTGGCATCGTCGACCCGGCTGTTCAATTGCCCCAGCGCCAGAGCGTTGGCACTCTGTTTCAACGAACGCAGCGGCTTGCCCAGGTGCCAGGCCAACAAACCACAGAGCAACCCTGAAAGCAGAATCGCCAGCGACAATGTCAGTAACTTGTGTTCAATAAAGAAAAAGAACCAGGGCATGGGGTGGTGATCCGGCAACCGGCCATAAAGGGCATAGGGGGTGCCGTTAACCTTAAAATCGAACGGGCCGAATATCAGTTCATCGCGAAACTGGTGTGAAATGGGTGCGTTGGCTTCCTCCGCCATCAACATAAAGCGGCGCATGCCTTTGGACACTCTGTGAGTGTTGATTATCTGTCCCTGCTCATTGACCAGATAGATGCGAATTGGCTTGCCTTCCATGCTGCGTCTGCGCTCCCAATGGTGCAGAAAGCGGCCATTCAACTTGGCCGGTTCCTGTTGCAGCTCATCGGCGACCTGAGACAAGACCTCCCGCAGTTTAGGCGGCATTGGGGCCCTGTCATGGTTTTGCTGCAGCAGCGGCAGCATGCCAACAGCAAGAATGATCAGGCTGCTGCAGAGCCAAAAGCCCAGCAGCAGTTTGATAAAGAGGCGATTGGGCAGGGAAAATGACTTCATCAAGGGATCCAGATATAGCCTTTGCCACGTATGGTCTTGACCCTGGGACGACCGTCGCTGCGTTCCGGCAGTTTCTTGCGCAGGTTGGAAAGGTGCATGTCCAGGCTGCGATCAAAGGGCATCAGTTTTTTGCCCAGCACGGTTTCACTCAGTTCGTCTTTACCTATCAGTTCTCCGGCCTGATTGGCCAGGGTGTAGAGCAGGCTGAACTCAGTGCCGGTCAGCAGCAATAACTGTTCATTGCAATAGGCTTCCTGACGGGCGGAGTCCAGGCTGAGATCGCCTATGGTTTGAATACCGCTCTGGGGAATGTCCTGCGGGGTGATATTGGCGCGGCGTATGATGGCGCGGATCCTGGCTACCAGTTCCCTGTCATTGAAAGGCTTGGGCAGATAGTCGTCTGCGCCTATCTCCAGGCCAACCACTCTGTCTATCTCATCACCGCGGGCGGTAAGCATAAGCACAGGGGTTTGTTTCTTGCCACGCAGTTCCCTGAGCACTTCGAAGCCATTGAGCTTGGGCAGCATCACATCCAGCAGGATCAGGTCGTAATCATTGGCAATCGCCAGTTCCAGGCCGCTCTGACCATCATGGGCCAGTGTCAGCTCAAAGCCTTCCAGCTCCAGTAATTGCCCCAAGAGTTCGGCCAGGCCCAGGTCATCGTCTATCAATAAAATCCGGCTCATTTATACGCCTCACACAATTTCTCTCTGCCGAGTATACCCGCTTTTGAGTCAACTGCGGTTTAGCTGTGTAAGTCTGGGTAAAGATACGGATCTTCAACCCGGATAACCAAGCTTTACAGTGCTTTACTCAGTTTGAACCCACACTTACACATAGAAGACTAGACTGGAAGACGTCAAATACTTCCCGACCGAGAACGAGGATACTCTTATGAAGACTTCAATCAAAGCAAGCTTGCTGGCCCTGATTGCCGGCACCACTCTGATGGCTGGCGCGGCACAAGCCGGTAACGGCTACGGCGATTGCCCACACCGTGACGGCGACCGTGGTTATCATCACATGAAGGGCGAGCGCGGCTATCACCATATGAAAGGCGGCAAGGGCCATTTCGGCATGTTTGGCCTACGAGGTCTGGATCTGACCGACGCCCAGAAAACAGAGATTAAGGCGTTGATGGACCAGCACAGAAGCAGCATGTCACGTCCTGACAAGGAAACCCGTGCAGCGCACAGAGCCGAAATGCAGGCACTGATGACCTCAGGCAACTTCGATGAAGCCAAGGCCAAAGAGATTATCGAGCAGCGTCAGCAGGTGCGAGAACAACACATGCTGGAGCGGATGAAGCTGCACAACCAGATCTATAACCTGCTGACTCCGGAACAACAAGCCAAGTTCAAGGAGCGTATGGATAGACGTGGTGAGCGCCCTGAGCCTATCCAGGATTAAATCTGCTACTATGGGCTCAGTGACTCCCGACCGCTGAGCCCTTGAATGACAACGACTTCCCGCTACGAGTTTTGGGTTAAATTGGCGAGCCGCGCCGCAGTGGCGACCGCGATTACCCTGATCCTGATAAAACTGGCCGCCTGGCTCTGGTCCGGGTCGGCCAGTATGCTGGCCTCTCTGACCGACTCCTTTGCCGATGCCCTGGCTTCCATAGTCAACTTTATTGCCATTCGCTATGCCTTGGTGCCTGCCGATCAGGAGCACAGGTATGGTCACGGTAAGGCTGAGCCGCTGGCGTCTTTAGCCCAATCGGCCTTTATTATGGGGACGGCATTCCTGCTGCTGTTTCACGGCGGCGAGCGCCTGGTTAATCCCATGCCTTTGACCCATGCCACTTTGGGCGTTGTGGTGTCCATTATTGCCATAGTGCTGACCTTGGCCTTGGTCATGCTGCAGAAACGGGCGCTGGCGGCCACCAAGAGTACAGTGGTCGAGGCCGATGCCCTGCACTATAAGTCAGATCTGTTTCTCAACGGTGCCGTGCTGTTGGCGCTGGTTTTGGCGCAATACGGCTGGTGGTGGGCCGATGGTCTGTTTGCGGTATTGATCGCCCTTTACATAGGTCAACAAGCCTGGTCGCTGGGGTATCGCTCGATTCAGGCCTTGCTCGACCGGGAGCTTGATGATGAAACCCGGCTGCGTATTCGGCAATTGGCCGAGCAGGATACTCAAGTGCGTGGCATTCATGACTTGCGTACCCGTCAGGCGGGCAAGACCACCTTTATTCAACTGCATCTGGAGCTGGACAAAGACCTGAGCCTGCAACAGGCCCATGCCATAGCTGTGGCCACAGGCGAGCGGATCCGCGCCGACTTTGACCATGCCGAGGTGATCATTCACCAGGATCCTGTGTAGCGGGCGGCCATGGCACATTAGGGTTTCTGGCTGAACGCCTGCTGACAAAAAGGGTTTAATTTTGCAGCAATATTGTTGCAACTGTTTGTTTCTATTAATATCACTGCGACTTTCAATCGCTAAAAGGATTTATCAATGAAACAAGCAGCACTGGCTTTAGTGGTCTCTATGGCGGCCGCACCTTTGGCTCAGGCTCAGGACGACTCAGGTTTTTATGTAGGCGGCCAGATTGGCCAGGGAAAGCTTGAGCTCAAGGATAGTAACTTCAGCGAGTCCGGAGTAGGCTTCGGCGCTTACGGTGGTTACCGGTTCAACTCCTGGTTTGCCCTCGAGGCCAACCTCTTGGTGGCAGACAACCTGGATAGCGACAATCTGGATATCCTCAGCGGTTACACCAGCATAGCGCCCAAGTTTACTTGGCAGCTTAATGACACCTTTTCCCTCTATGCCAAGGCGGGTATTGCCCGCGGATTGGTGCGTGTCGATAACGGTTACTGGGAAGAGGATTTTGACGGCTATGGTTGGCTTTATGGTTTGGGGCTGGACGCCGCTCTGACAGAGAGCCTACATCTGCGTCTGGGTTATGAAATGCTCAAGGTAGAGCTGGATTCTGAATTCAATTATGGCGCCCGCGATCTGGACACAGACATGTCCAACCTGGCGTTGGGGCTACACTGGCAGTTTTGATATCGTTGCTCAGTTAAAAAAGGATGCCAAACGGCATCCTTTTTTATTGCGGGAAGGTTCCCGACGCAGGGGTCAGTCCATTGCCAGTTCTTTAAGCTTGCGGGTCAGGGTATTGCGGCCCCATCCTAGGCGTTTGGCGGCTTCCTGTTTGTGCCCTTGGGTATGCTCCAGCGCGGTTTCCAGCAAGATGCGCTCAAACGCGGGTTGGATTTCGGTCAGCAGATCGCTCTCGCCCTGTGACAGGCGCATATCCAGCCACAATTTCAGGGCGTTTTGCCAATCCTGGGACGGGCCGGCACTGCCTTGAGGTGCCTTGGGCTCCTTGAACAGCTCAGGCGGCAGATCCTGAGGGATAATTTCCTGGCCCGAGGCCATCACGGTCAACCAGCGGCAGGTGTTTTCCAACTGGCGCACGTTGCCGGGCCAGGGCAGTTGCTGCAGCTTGGCGGCGGTTTCCGGGGTGAGTATTTTGGCCTCTACCCCAATCTCTTTGGCGGCACTGGCCAGGAAATGGCGTGCCAACTGCGGAATATCTTCCCGCCGCTGTGATAGCGGTGGCAGATGGATTCGAATCACGTTCAGGCGGTGGAACAAGTCTTCCCGAAAGCCCCCCTTGAGTACCAGTTGTTCCAGGTCCTGGTGGGTTGCGGCAATGATCCTGACATCGACCTGCACCGGAGAGTGGCCGCCGACCCGATAGAATTGGCCATCGGCCAGCACCCGTAACAGCCGGGTCTGTACGTCCAGCGGCATATCGCCTATCTCATCGAGAAACAGGGTGCCGCCATTGGCCTGTTCAAACCGGCCCTGACGCACATTGGCGGCGCCGGTGAAGGCGCCTTTCTCGTGGCCGAACAGCTCGGATTCGATCAGTTCCTTGGGGATGGCCGCCATATTGAGGGCGATAAAGGGTTTGTCTTTGCGTGGACTGTGTTTGTGCAGCGCCCCGGCAACCAACTCTTTACCCGTACCGGACTGACCGTTGATCAGCACACTGATAGATGAGCGCGACAAACGGCCTATGGCGCGAAACACCTCCTGCATCGCGGGGGCTTCGCCTATGATCTCCGGTGCCTTGACCTGAGGCTCGGCGGCCACAGGTGCCTGCTCTGTGGCATGGTTGAGCGCCCGCTCTACCAGGGCAATCGCCTCATCTATGTCGAAGGGTTTGGGCAGATACTCGAATGCCCCGGCCTGATAGGCGCTGACGGCACTGTCGAGATCTGAATGGGCCGTCATTATGATCACCGGGATATGGGGATAATGTAGGCCGATACGCTCCAGCAGGGTGAGGCCATCGGTCCCCGGCATGCGGATATCCGAGACTATGACTCTGGGCTGGGAGATTTCCAGCGCCTGCCACAGTGACTCGGCGGCGGCAAAGCTGGCGCAGCTGAGTTTGGCGCCTTGCAGTGCCCGTTCCAGCACCCAACGAATTGAACTGTCATCATCGAGGATCCAAACCTGTTCACTCATATTGTTTCCTCTCTTGTTAGCCGCTGTGGTTGTTGATCGGCAATGTCAGGCTGAACTCTGTGTGTCCCGGGGCCGAATCGCAGTCGATACGGCCGCCGTGGAGCCTGGCAATATTGTGGGCGATGGATAGCCCCAGGCCGTTGCCGTCCTTGCGGCCTGTGACCATGGGGTAAAACAGGGTATCCACCAGTTCCGGGGCAATACCCGGGCCGTTGTCTATGATTGACAGCACCAGCACCAACTTGTGTCTCTGGTTGCCTATGGTGACCTGATGGGCGGTGCGGGTGCGGATCATGATATCGCCGCCCTGATGCTCCAAGGCTTGTACTGCATTTTGCACTATGTTGAGGATTGCCTGTTGCAGTTGATCTTCATCCATAGGCAAGTCCGGAATCGAGGGGTCGTAATCCTGGCGCAGATGTATCTGTTGCGGCAGGGTCACACTCACCAGACTGATCACCTTTTGCAGCACCAGATGGATATTCTGCAGCTTGTGCTGCGATGGTTTCTGCGGCCCCAGCAATCGGTCGACCAGGGCGCGCAACCTGTCGGCCTGCTCTATGATGAGTGTGGTGAACTCCTTGAGCTGCGGCTCGCTAAGCTCGCGGGACAAGAGCTGCGCCGCGCCGCGCAGTCCACCCAGCGGGTTTTTAATCTCATGGGCCAGATTGCGCACCAGATATTGAGCCGCCTGCTGCTGGGCATCCAGGGTCAACTGCTGGTGAATGCGCCGCTGCTGATCCACCTGTCTGAGTTCCAACAGGCTCAAGGGTTTGAGCTGTTCTCCCTGCTCCAGAGGGATCAGTGTCATATCCACAGTGTGATGCTGGCCGTCCAGGCTGATGAGCTGGGCGGTATTGACCGTCAACCCCTGACGTTCCAGCACCGCGCTTTGCAGCACTCTGGGTTCAACTCCTATGGCATGCAGATGCTCTGTTAGTACCTGCTCCTGCAACTTGTGGCTGGAGACGCCCAGCAACTGCTCGGCAGCGGCGTTGGCATAGCTAGGGAGCAGGTCACTGTCGATGACCAGAACGGCAGTGGCCAGATGATTGAGCAGGATATTTGTGTCCATTGAGTTTCCCATAGCAGGATTGCACCATAATGGTGCACCAATTCGGTGCAGGCCGCAAGCCAACAACTCTGTGGACTAACTCGAAAAACCAAGTAGCTAACTTATTGAAATAAATTTAGTTACTTGGCTTTGGGCCTTTCCCGGGAGCCGGGAAGGCGGGTTGCATCAGTCCGGCTTGGTGCAGAAAAATGGTTATGGGACTACTGGATGCAAGGACTTTGCCGTTTTGTTGCACTGCCTTGAGTTGCAGCGTGTGTTCGCCGCGGTCGATATCCTTGAGCTGGAAGAGATTGCTGCGCTGAGCGTCGCTGGAGGAGATGCCGTCTATGTAGAGTTGCAGAAAATGACCCGAAGCCAGCTCCGGCTCTACCTCTACCTGAACCTGAAAATCACCGGCGTTATCGCGAATGGTTTCCTCATGCTGTGGTGAAAGTATCTTTAACGCATAGCCGACCTGTTCTACTTCTATGGGATCGGGCAGAGGTTTAGGCGTTTCCAGGCTTATTTGATTCTGGGTCTTGTCGGTGAATTCCACTGCCTGGGCTTGGGGGTTGGGCTCATCGCTGTAATGCACCTTGCCATCTTTATCGACCCACTTATAGACAGTCGCCTGGGCAACCAGCGACAGCAATGCCAGGCTGATTATCATCAGAGTACGCATAAAGACTTCCCTTGTTATGCAGTTGTGAACTTGCTTCAGATTAGCCTGTTTATTGGCAAAAATCACTGCCTTTAAAGGCTGGCCTGAAAAACCTGTCGGCTCAGCTCAAGGTCGACCCGGCCGTCCTCTCCCAGTTGGGTCAGCCCCTGGCGTTCAAGGTTCTCCAGCAGCGGCGCTATGGCCTCATGGCCTATGCCATAGTCACTGAGGTGAGTCTGGAGCCCCATGGATTCGAAGAACTGCCGGGTCAGCTCTATGGCTGCATCTATGCGTTGCTCCTCGCTGCCGTCGCTGAGTTGCCAAACCCGCTCGGCATACTGCAGCAGCTTGGCGTGTTTGGCGGCCTTTCTCAGGCGCAGCATAGTCGGCAGCAGTATGGCGAGGGTCACGGCATGATCCAGGCCGTGGCGCACCGTCAGTTCGTGACCCAGTTTATGGGTCGACCAGTCTTGCGGAACACCTGTGCCGATCAGGCCGTTGAGCGCCATGGTAGCGCTAAACATGATATTGGCGCGCACCCGATAGTTTTCGGGCTCTGCCAGCGCCTTGGGGCCTTCCTCTATCAGAGTGAGCAGCAGGCCTTCGGCAAACCTGTCCTGCACCTTGGCGTCGACCGGGTAAGTCAGGTACTGCTCGGTCACGTGCACAAAGGCATCCACCACACCGTTGGCAATCTGTGGTTGCGGTAGGCTGAAACTCAGTTGTGGCGCCAGTACAGAGAAGCGGGGAAACACCGAGGGATGACGAAAGGAGCGCTTGAGGCCAAGAGCGCTATTGCTGATCACCGCGCAGTTATTCATCTCTGAACCTGTGGCCGGCAGGGTCAGCACAGTACCGAGCGGTAGAGCTTGGTCAATGTGGCGACCGTCGGTTTCCAGTATCTCCCAGGGCTCTCCCTGATAGGGCGCTGCGGCGGCAATAAACTTGCCCGCATCTATGATGGAACCGCCGCCGATGGCGAGAATAAAGTCCAGCTTTTGTTGCCTTATCTGCTCTACTGCCTGCAATAGCTGGTGGTAGTCGGGGTTGGGGCTAATGCCGCCGAACTCGGCGCAGATGCGTTTACCCAATACCTGGCTGACCTGGGCCAGGGTGCCATTGCGCTTGGCGCTTTGGCCGCCGTAGAGCAAGAGCACTCTGGCGTCATTGGGCACCAGAGTGTCCAGCTGCTCCAGGCTGCTGCGGCCAAAGAGTAGGCGGGTTGGATTGTAGAATTCAAAATCGTACATCTTGGACTCCTGTCAGCCGTGAGTGTTGCCGCTCAGGGCGTAGGGACGTTGCCAGTCGAGCCAGGCATAGAGATGGGCGATATCCTGCATAACCCAAGCGGGAATCGCTTCAGCTTGTCTTGCTGACTGTTGCGTAGTCTCATCTGTTGAATTGGGCGCTGGCCCGGACTCGGATTGGTGCATCTCTGTTGCCAAGAAGCGCTGGCGAAACAGCAGGGGCCAGGCCGCCAGCTGTTGCTCCGCCAGATGCAGCGGCTGCTTTTGCTGCTGGCGTGCCACCAACACCAGGGTGCAGTGCAGCGTCAGCCCAAGCCAGAGAAAACTCTGCCAGTCCTGCAGCTCCCGCTGGCCCGTGTTGGGCTCGAGCTTCAAAAAGCCGACTTCTTGGCCTAGTTGTCTCAGCGCCGCATGGGCTTGCCAACGCAGGGCATTATCGGCTTTACCTGTATTGATACTGGCAAGCCAAGCCCGCTCCAGCTCGATAAAGTGGCATACATAGCTGTCGAGCCAGCGTCGGGTCCAGCTGGGAATAAACAGATGCATCGCCAGAAATGCCATCAAGGCACCGGTAAAGGTGTCCAGCGCCCGGTAGAAGGCGATATAGGGATCGCTCGGCAGTAGCAGGGTGATGGCAAACACCATCAGCATGGTGAGCCAGAACACATGAATCTCATATCTGGCCTTGTAGAAGGTGGCAAAGGCCAGAAAGGCACTCAGGCAGGTGGCCGGTAATAACCAGCTACCGGCCCCCAGAAACCAGATTAGCCCCAGTGCCAACACAGAACCGAGCACAGTGCCATAGAAGCGGCTCCAGATCCTGGCCTGCAACTGCCCGAGCGGCGCCACCATCAGCACTATGTAGGCAGTGAGCGTCACCCAATAACCCTGCGGCAGTTGCAGCAGTTCTACCACGGCCTGACAACACAGCAGAGTGAACAGAATTCTCAGGCCGTGATGCCATTCCCGCGAGTGTTTCACCAAGGCCTTGCGCCATTGACTGCGAACGCTTTGGGCATCGGAAGGCCAGATAAGCCCCAGGCGTTCGCGCCAGTCGGCTGCCAGCGGTCTTTGGGGATCCAGCGCCAAGGCCAAGCGGTCGGCGGCATCCAACAGCAGAGGTTGCGGCTTGTCTCCCAAGGGCAGTGGCGTCGGCTCTGTGCCTTGCTCTCTATGGGTCTTGAGTTCGCTGGCAAAATTGGCCAAATACTGCTGCAGTGCCGGGCTGGCGGCATCATTTTGTTGCAGCCTGCCTATGCTCTCCAGAGTTTCTATCAGGATAAGACTCGACTCCAGTTGCCGGGCGATGCGTTGCACTTCGGCTTTATCCGGCATTTCCAGCAGCCAATGGGCCAGCACGGCAATAGCATCATCGAGTTGCTCCCGCAAGGCCAGACGCTGGCCGACATTGGCGGCGTCCGAGTGGCTGAGTATATTGCACCAGAAGCCGAATTTGCGCTGCACACTGGCCAGCAGCTGTTCGCCCTGACGTATCGCCATCCAGGGCCCGGCGATGACGGCGCTGATGACAGCCAACCAACTGCCGAACAGGCTGGAGAGCAGTAACATCTTCCAGTCGGTACCCGACTCCAGCAGATGCAGGCCGCAGATCAGGCAAAAGCCGGCGTTGTAGGTCAGCAGCTGAATGTACTTTCTTTGGTTGGAACTGAGGCCATATAACAGGCCTATGGCGCCGAGTACGCTGATCCCCAGCCAAGGGTGGATCAGGCTCAGCAAGGCCAGGGCACTGCTGATACAGCACAGAAGTGCCGACTTGCTCAGCAGCCCGGCACGTTTGGGATAAGCCAGGTTGCGGCCCTGGACGCCGACCAGCCAGGCACAGATCAGGGCGTTGACGCCGCTGGCACTGTCACCGAGAAACGAAAATAGCAGCAGGCCCGCCATCATGGGCAGCCCTATTCGTAAGCCTTCGGGAAGATCGGCACGATCAGGCAGCCATTGCAGCAGGCGCTGGAATAGATTGGATAGATTCACTTTATGTTGCTTAGACAGCAGAATGGCACAAGAGGGACGCCATTCTACCTCATTTGAGTCTGCTTGAGTGCCGGGTGGATAACAATTTTCCACCCGGTAAATCGGCTCAGTGGGCCAACAGGGCGAAGTGTTGACTGTGGCGCTTGGGATCAAAGCGCCAGACAATGGCCAGCATGCCCAGAGACACAGCCGCGAGCAGCAACCAGGAAAGCGTGAAGCTGCTGGAACTGTCCTTGAGATAACCCGCCAGCAGAGGTGACAGGGATGCCAGCAGGTAACCTATCCCCTGAACAAAGGCCGTCAGTTGTCCCGCCTGGCTATAGTCGTCCAGATGGTCCAAAGTGACAATCAGACTCAAGGGGAAGAGGCCACCAATGCCTATACCCAGCAGCGCAGCCCATAACCAGGGCAGGGCCAGTGGCATCAACGCCAGCCCGATAAAACCGCCAATGGTAGACAGGAGCAGCAGCAATAGCAGTGGCCTTCTGTCATGACTGCGAGCCGCCAGCGTCGGCAGCAACAGGCCTGCGACCACTTCCATCAGTGTCAGAAACGCCAGCAATAGCCCTGCCTGAGTGGCTTGCCAGCCCAAGTCGATAAAGAAGGGCGCCAACCAAGCGAGCACACAGGTATAGGATGCTGTGCTCAGGCCAAAGAAAAGCCCCAACAGCCAGGCCCTGGGAATATGGCTAAAGCTGCCTATGCCCACACTTGGGCTAACTCCCGGTTTTCCTGAAGGCTTCTTTGCTGCTGCCTTATTGAAGCCCTGGGGTTGCAGGCCGTGTTTGCCCCAGAACCAAAATAGCATCGCCGGCAGACTCAACAGAGCCCAGAAGGCCAGCGCCGACTGCCAATGACCAAACCTGTGCTCAAGCCAAGGGCTAATGGCCGCAGCCAGGGCCGCTCCACCCATGATGGCGGTTACGTAAATCCCCATGTAACGCTCAATATGCTGGCTATAGCTGCGCTTGATCATTCCAGGCAGCAGTGCCTGAATAAGGGCGATACCTAAGCCGGCAATGATTGCGGTCAGTAGCAGTTGCAGGCCGCTGCCGGCCCATAGCCGAGCCAGGTTGACCAAACCAATAAGTAGCAGCGACAGTAGCAGGGTTTGGCGCTCTCCCAGTTTGGCGGCCAGTTGGGCACCGATAAACATAGCGACTCCCATGGTCATCACGGGCAGCATGGTCAGGAGTGCCAAGGAACTGTAACTGAGGGGCAAGGAAGCCCGGATAGCCTCCAGCAGTGGGCCTATGGCCGCCATGCTGGGGCGCAGGTTGAGGCCGAGAATAATCAAGGTCAGGATCAGCCACACAGGCTGCCATTTTGATGAGCTCATAGTCCATCTCCTTCAAACATGCTGTTGGCGGCATTGGTGTTATCTTTGTCGGCAGGCATCTTTAGTCGCGGACTGGCATCGTCCGCGGCTAGGACTGCATTGAGTTGTGGTTCTGTCAGAAACTGCATCATGGCCAATCTCCTTATTTTGCCAAATTTAGTTAAGCCGAACCCTTGGCCCCTTTTTCAGGGGCCAAACAGGGGTCTTATGTCAGGTGAGTGTCAGCGCCGGCTGGGGCGCAGGCGATACCAGATGGCCGGGACAGGAAGTTTCATCAGCAACAGTGACGACATGATCAGGCCGATCCCCAGCCATTGATAGCTGTCCAGCTGTTCGCCGACCAAAAACACCCCGAGCGAGACAGCCACCACAGGGTTGATCAAGGCCATCATGCCCATGATTTGCGGTCCCAGATGTTTGATGGACCAGATCCAGGCCCAGTAGCTCAGCGCCGTGCTGAAGATGGCCAGCCAAGCGATGGCGGGCCAGGTTTTGGGCTCGGGTAGTGTGGGTGCCCCGGCTACTGTCCAGGCCAGCGGGATCAGCATCAAGCCGCCGAGCAACAACTGCCAGGCGGTCAATACCAGAAGATCGCCGGTTTGCCAGCGTTGCATCCAGCGGGATGATTGGGCTACCAACAGAGTGGCACTCAGGGCGCAGAGCACACCAATCAGATCCAGATTGGCCGAAGGATTGAGCAATAACATCACTCCACTCAGTCCCAGCAGTGCCAGCAAGGTCCACTTCAATGCCGGTCTTTGGCCATCGAGCAGCCAGGCCAGCAGCAGAAACATCAGTGGCAGTGTGGCCCCCAGGGTGCCGGCCACGGCGCCGGGCAGACGGTAGGCACCCATAAACAGCAAGGCGAAGAAGGCGCCGATATTACAAAATGCCAGCAAGAGTATTTTGCTCCAGGCGAGCGAAGGCAGCTTGGGCCGTAGCAGCAATAACAGGATCCCGGCCGGTAGCGCACGCCAGACGGCGACCCAGAAAGGGGACATATCCTGCAGGTACAGGCTGACCAGGGCATAGGTGGTTCCCCAGAAGACGGGAGCGAGGAGTGCAATTAGGTAGGGCATTTTCTTTTCTTAAAGTATCTTGATGTGAAGATATTTTAAAGTTCAGTGCCGGGATAAGCAAGCCGCATTTGAAAAAGAGCTTTATTATCTTTGGATGATAAGTCCAACTGATTGAATATTATGTCAATCTTGGTAGGTTAGTTTACCCTGTTCATCATAGACCCGGGTATGCAGTACCTTGCCGTTTGCGCCTATCTCTTCCTGCAGATAGTTGCGCCCCTGCTCATCAAAGTAGTTCAGGGTCTGTGGTATGAGCTTGTCCTGGTCGAAACGTTTGCTCACCTGCAACTGGCCATTGCAGTGAAAGAGTTGCTCCTCACCCTGCTTGGCGCCTCGATGGAACGGAGTACGTTTGCTCAAGGCGCCATTGGTCTCACAATAACTGAGCCAGATGCCGTCGGCGGCTATTGAGGGAAAGAAACCATAATGTTGCTCGGACTGGCGCTGGCCATTGCGCCAGAAGGTGTGCTGCACTGCGGTGCGCTGCCGGCGGTCGAACAGGTAGTCCAACTTGAGTCGGCCGTTGGCGTAGTAGCCTTGTTCCTTGAGTTTTCTGAGATTTTCTTCATCCAGATGTTCACTGAAGCTCTTTAATGAACCATCGGGAAAATAGCTTTTCCAGACGGTGAGTTTCTCGCCGTCCCGCTTGAACTGTTTCATCCGCTCCCGTCCCTGTTCGTAGGAGATGGATTCAACCACTTTACCCTGGTCGAAACGCTTGAAACTGTCGAGTTGGCCTTGGTTGTCGTAGAGCCAGAGTTCCTGGCGCTCACCGTCTTGAAACAATTCCCGGCTGCGTAATTGGGTTTGCTGGTATTGAAAGTTCAGCTGCCAGCCGTGCAACTTGCCATTTTTATACCAGGCGCTTTGGCTTAGCAGACGCTCGGGCGGCGCGGATGTGCTGAAGCTGTAGCCGTCCCGCAGGCCATCCTTGAACTGGGCCGCACTATAGCTGGGGCGATCCGGCGCTCCCCAAATGGCAATGCCGTTGAAGGGTTCACCTCGGTATCCGTCAACGCAGCCTTCGAGGTAATAACCCAGGGCGCTATTGTCATCGCTTACTTCCCGGCAGTGGATTTGCTCCAGCTCGTCAGCCTGAATTGGCAGTTGCCCCTCAGAGTGACAGCCGGCCAGCAACAGGGGAGTGAGTAAAAAGACCTTGAGATTCATAGCAGATCCTTGCTTGACGAAGAGGCTCATTGTCGCTGCCGTTGCTGCTTGGCTCAAGCCTCTTGCCGGTGAACTGTTGAATTTTTGACTCTTTAACACTGAAACCCGCCTTGGATCACATCTGCACAACAGGAGAGGGGATAAGCTGGGGTTGCTTGCAAGCTATTGATTATAAAGAATTAATTTTACTTAATTTGCAATTCTGCAATATGTAAGTGCAAAAAGAGGTGATGAGTATGAACGTGAATCGACGTCAGGCGATGGGCCAGATTGTAGGTTTGGTTGGTGTGGCAGCAGGGAGTTCGCTGATCGCGACCACAGCTCTGGCCGCAGAGTCTTGTCCCGGAGATACCAGCATAGGGATCGGCAGTGAAGGGGGCAGCGATCTGGGCACCAAGCTGCTGACCTATGTGAAATTAGACCCTATGGATGTCGCCAAACTGGCCTATGAAGGTTATGGCCGTGGCGGTTGCATGTATGGGGTTTTCGATGCCCTGGTGAAGGCCTTGGCGGCCAAAGGGCATGAGGATGCCTGTAAATTCGCCGCTATCCCTACCAACCTGGCGGCCTATGGTGGCGGCGGTATCGCAGGTTGGGGAACCCTGTGTGGTTGCTTGAATGCGGCGGCCATGGCGGTCAACGTCCTGGGCGGGGTCGACCGCACTGCGGTGATCCGCTCCGTGTACCGCTACTATGAACACACAGCCATGCCGAGAAATGATGAAGCCTTCCTCAAGGCGATTGGCGCACCGACCCGTAAAGACAATGCCGGTGAGCTACTGACCGCAGATAAGATAGGCCAGTCGGTTGCCAATTCCATTCTCTGTCACACCTCGGTGACCCACTGGTCGAAAGCGAGCAAGTACGGCTCCAGTCATCAGGCGAAATTGGAGCGCTGCGCTCAGCTGACGGCCGAGATTGCCTATGTCACCACTGACTTCCTCAATAAGTCGCTGGACAATGCCCTGGACGCTGAAATTGTGGCAGCAGGCAATGCCGAGTGTAGTGGTTGTCACAGCAGCACCAAACGTGAACCGGACACTTACATAGGTGCCGATGTCAATTCACAGATGGAATGTCAGAGCTGCCACAGCGCCCATGATGTCGGCGCCGGTTTGACCGGGGTTCACGAAGGTGCGGTCTGCAGCGATTGTCACTAGGAGGCTGTTATGAAACATAAGAGTTTGATAGTAGCGTCTTTGCTGTTGTGCCTGGGGGGTTGTGACTGGTGGGATGACGATGATGACCCTGTGCTTCCGCCGGATCCTGAACCGGAGCAGTCTGTGTCCATTAATGAAGCCGAAAGCCTCAAGGTGGCACTGAGCGCCGTGGATCCTCAAAGCCAGGCACTGACCTTTAGCCTGACTACGGCGGAGGGCAAACCCGTCAAGGATGCCGGCAGCAACTATCTGGTGATGTACCTCAAGATGCCGGCAGAGCAGGTATCGGCCTTCTCCATGCCTTGGCATAAGGGGGTGCGTTTCGAATGCAGCGAAACCGTCGACACCTGCGGTGGCACCATGGAAGCGCTGGAGACAGAAGGCCAATATCGCTTTACTCCAGAAGGGCTTGAGGAGTTGAACCAGACAGAGGGTGAACTCAAGTTGGCGGTGATACTCACAGGGGCCAAGGCCCAGAGTGCTCCTGAGCTTGTCAGCGCTCCCTGAGTGATTTGAGTTTTATATCCTTAAAATAGTAGCGCCCCGGGATTGCTCCCGGGGCGCTTTTCTTGTTATCCGATGGCTTGACTCATCGGTTGATTGCAGGGCAATTAGAGGCTGTAGTACAGCTCAAATTCGACTGGGTGAGTGGTGCGGCTGACACGCTCGGCCTCGGCTTGTTTCAGCTTGAGGTAAGAGTCGATAAAGTCATCGCTGAACACACCGCCGCGTGTCAGGAACTCACGGTCTGCATCCAGAGCCGCCAGGGCGACTTCCAGAGATTCGGCCACAGTCGGGATTTCCGCTGCCTCTTCGGCCGGCAGATCGTACAGATCCTTGTCCATGGCATCACCAGGGTGGATCTTGTTCTGGATACCGTCCAGACCGGCCATCAGCAGTGCTGCGAAGGCCAGATAAGGGTTGGCCATAGGATCCGGGAAGCGGGTCTCAATACGGCGAGCCTTAGGACTTGGTACCACAGGGATACGGATAGAAGCCGAGCGGTTACGGGCAGAATAAGCCAGCATCACAGGGGCTTCAAAGTGTGGCACCAAACGCTTGTAGGAGTTGGTGCTTGGGTTGGTGAAGGCGTTCAGGGCACGGGCGTGCTTGATGATACCACCGATATAGTACAGGGCAGTTTCAGACAGGCCGCCGTATTTGTCACCGGCAAACAGGTTGGTGCCGTCTTTGGCCAGTGACTGGTGTACGTGCATGCCGCTGCCGTTGTCGCCGACTATCGGCTTGGGCATAAAGGTGGCTGTCTTGCCGTAGGCATGAGCCATGTTGTGAATCACGTACTTGAGTACCTGGATTTCATCGGCCTTGTTGGTCAGAGTATTGAAGCGTGTGGCGATCTCGTTCTGACCCGCGGTAGCAACTTCATGGTGATGAGCTTCCACAACCTGGCCCATCTCTTCCAGCACCAGACACATGGCACTACGCAAATCCTGTGAAGAATCCACAGGCGCAACCGGGAAGTAGCCGCCCTTAACGAATGGACGGTGACCTGTGTTGCCTTCTTCATAGCTGGTACCTGAGTTCCAGGCCGCTTCTTTGGCATCGATTTTGACGAAGGTGCCGCTCATGTCGGTACCGAAACGTACGTCATCAAACAGGAAGAACTCTGGCTCAGGACCGATCAGCACAGTGTCGGCGATCCCGGTAGAACGCATGTACTCTTCGGCTTTCTTGGCGATAGAGCGAGGGTCACGGTCGTAACCCTGCATGGTGCCGGGCTCGAGGATGTCGCAGCGGATCAGCGCTGTGGTTTCTTCGGTGAAAGGATCCAGTACAAAGCTGCTTGGATCTGGCATCAGCACCATGTCAGATTCGTTGATCCCTTTCCAACCGGCGATAGATGAACCATCGAACATTTTGCCGTCTTCAAAGAAATCAGCATCTACCTGATGAGTCGGGATAGATACATGCTGTTCCTTACCTTTGGTATCGGTAAAGCGTAAATCAACAAACTTAACTTCCAACTCTTGCAGCTGTTGTAAAACTGATTCGACTGACATTATCAAGCCTCCGGTAGGGTAAAGGGGGTGCCCTTTGTCAACTCTTAGTATGTAGCGTCTGGCGCCTTGTTGGTCTCTATTAAGCCAGACTCATGCCAAGATGCTAAGATGTTGAAAATAAAGGGAGTGGTAAAATCGAGGGCTGGCGAGGCAAGCGGGTTTGCACTATTATGGTGCATTGAGTGTTCCAAAAAGGTGCGTTCACCATAATGGTGCGTGCGCTGAATAAGCCGGATATTCATAGGTGTCTAAAAAATAATCCTGTGCGATAGCCCCTCGCTAGAGTAGAATGGCACGCTTTTTAAAGCAACCATCCGGGGAAATTGTGCTCCCCGACACGATGGCAGCCCAGGTTTTATAAGGCCTGGAAGGCAATCGCCAAGCAGTCATAAAGCGGTTGTACCATTCAATTTATATTGCTGCATCCCACAGAACAGAGATCGTAAGAGGCAAAACTGTGTTAGAGAATTTACGTAACATCGCCATCATAGCGCACGTTGACCACGGTAAGACTACCCTGGTAGACAAGCTGTTGGCACAGTCAGGAACCCTGGCAACCCGCGGAGAAGCCACCGAGCGGGTGATGGACTCCAACGATCTGGAGAAAGAACGTGGGATCACTATTCTGGCGAAAAACACCGCCATTAAGTGGAACGACTATCGGATTAACATTGTAGATACCCCAGGACACGCCGACTTCGGTGGCGAAGTAGAACGGGTTCTGTCTATGGTTGACTCTGTACTGCTGCTGGTTGATGCGCAGGACGGCCCAATGCCACAGACCCGCTTCGTGACCAAGAAGGCATTCGCCCAAGGTCTTAAGCCTATTGTGGTGATCAACAAGATTGACCGTCCGGGTGCCCGCCCTGATTGGGTTATCGATCAGGTATTTGACCTGTTTGACAACCTGGGTGCCACCGACGAGCAGCTGGACTTCCCAGTGGTTTATGCCTCTGCACTGAACGGTTTTGCCAGCCTGGATCCTCAGGACAACAGTGAAGACATGACCCCACTGTTCCAAACTATCGTTGAAAAAGTATCTCCACCGGATGCCGACGCCGAAGGCGCATTCCAGATGCAGATCTCTCAGCTGGACTACAACAGCTATGTAGGGGTTATCGGTGTGGGTCGTATCAAGCGTGGTAGCGTCAAGACCAACCAACAGGTCACTATTGTCGGTGCCGATGGCAAGAGCCGTAACGGTAAAATCGGTCAGGTGCTGGGCTACATGGGCCTGGAACGCCACGAAGTGGACAGTGCCAATGCCGGTGATATCGTTGCTATCACAGGTCTAGGCGAGCTGAAGATCTCCGACACCATCTGTGCTGTTGGTCATGCCGAAGCATTGCCACCTCTTTCTGTTGATGAACCAACCATGACTATGACCTTCCAGGTCAACACCTCTCCTTTCGCGGGTAAAGAAGGTAAGTACGTGACTTCACGTAACATCCTTGAGCGTCTGCAACAGGAGCTGGTACACAACGTGGCTCTGCGTGTGGAAGAAACCGAGAGTCCGGATCGTTTCCGCGTATCCGGCCGTGGTGAACTGCACCTGTCTATCCTGATCGAAAACATGCGTCGTGAAGGTTATGAGCTGGCGGTTTCCCGTCCTGAAGTGATCATCAAAGAGATCGACGGCGAGAAGTGCGAGCCATACGAGCAGCTGACTGTGGACGTGGAAGAAGAACATCAGGGCGGCGTCATCGAGAAGCTGGGTACCCGTAAGGCCGACATGCGCGACATGCAGCCTGACGGCAAGGGCCGTGTACGTATCGACTTCATGATCCCAAGCCGTGGCTTGATCGGTTTCCAGACCGAGTTTATGACAGCGACTTCAGGTACAGGTCTGCTGTATCACACCTTCGACCACTATGGTCCTTACAAGGGTGGCGATATCGGCCAGCGTAGCAACGGGGTATTGATCTCCAACGCCACAGGTAAGGCTTTGACCTTCGCGCTGTTTGGTCTGCAGGATCGCGGTCGTCTGATGATTGGCCACGCCGCCGAAGTTTACGAAGGCCAGGTAGTGGGTATCCACAGCCGCTCCAACGACCTGACAGTAAACTGCCTCAAGGGCAAGCAACTGACCAACATGCGTGCCTCTGGTACCGACGAAGCTCAGGTACTGACTCCGCATATCCAGATGACCCTGGAGCAGGCGCTGGAATTCATCGATGATGATGAACTGGTTGAAGTCACGCCCAAGAGCATCCGTGTGCGTAAGCGTCATCTGACTGAAAATGACCGCAAGCGCGCCAGCCGTGGCTAAGCCATAGGCGAACAATAAAAAACCCGGCATGACCGGGTTTTTTATTGCGTTCAATTTGCCCAGCATCTCATTAGACTGCGGGATGTTTAGCCAAAGCGCCGTCCGGTGCTTGTCGGGTTCCATCTGCCAGGTGCGACCTTGCATGCAGATGGCGCCAGAACCTAGGCAACACCAACAGTGCCAGCAGCAGGTTGGACAGCGGCATCGCCAGCCAGACACCGGTTTCTCCCAAAAACAGCGGCAATAGATAGAGAAACGGTAACTGGATCAGCATATTGGTCAGGGAGATTGCCAAAGCCATCCCGCCTTTGCCTATCGCCATAAAATACATGGCAGCCAGCACTATCAGCCCCTCCAACCAGATAGCCGCCAGATGGATACGGATCCCGGTTCTGGCCTCCTGGGTTAACAAAGGATTGTTGTCGGCGAACAGGCCTATCATGGTTTCGGGAAACAGGTTAAGCAGCGCCAGCCAACTCAGGCCAAACAGCAGGGTGACCTTGGCGCCCAGCTTGACTATGGCGATAATATTGCCGGGCTGGCGGGCACCGTGGAAGTAGCTCACAGGTGGCTGCACCCCTTCGGCTATTCCCTCAGCCAACAGATAGTAGAGTGTCATCAGATAGCCGACTATAGCAAAGGCACTGACGCTCAAGGTGGTGCCATACTGCATAAACTGATGGTTATGGGCCGCCACCATAAAGCTGGTGTAAAGGTACATCAGTAGTGCCGAAGCCCCCAGTTGGACAATCCGGGCGAACTCCCCGGCTCTGGGTAGCGCATCTTTGAGCCTTGGCTTAAAGCCTGAATGGCTCGAACACAGGTAATAGCCGGCCCCCAGACACACAGCAGTTTGGGCAATGATGGTGCCATAAGCCGCGCCGTTTAACCCAAGCCCAAGTACGGCAACAAACAGATAATCCAGCAGGATATTTCCAAGCGCTCCCATCACCAACAGGGCGGTGGCAACTCTGGGGCTGTCATCGTTGCGGATCAACATAGGCAGCGCCGTCGAGGCTATGGTGATCGCCGCGCCCCACTGAAACACGGCAATATATCCCTGCCCCAGCTGCAGAGTCGCTTCAGTGGCCCCCTGCAGTTGCATTAGCGGCTCACTCAAGCATTGCAGCGCCATAAATGCCACCAGGGCCAACAAAACAATCAGCCAGATACTGGCCAACAGGGCTCGATTGGCTTGCGTTTGCTGCCCGGCTCCGCGGGCGATGGAGATATGGCTGCCGCCACCCATACCCACCATAAGCCCCAGGCCGGAGAGAATAAACACTATCGGCCAGGCCATGTTGATGGCGGCCAATCCTTGAAAGCCGACATAGTGGCCGACAAAAATACCTGCGCTTATCTGGTACAGGCCACTGACCAGCATGGCAGCGATGGCTGGGATGGTATAGCGCCAAAAGGTGCGCCGCAGCTGGTTGTGACTCAGTGTTTGCTGAGAGATTCCGGTACTCATAATTGCACTACCTTTAACCGAATGCAGGAAAACAGGGTCGCAGATTATGCTTGTTTTTCGGATTGGTGAAAGATAGCTTGTATCCGTTATTCGGATACTTTGGTGAATGGAATGAATTGGACCCTGGATCAACTGAGCGCCTTTGTGATTGCGGTGGAAAAGGGCTCGTTTTCGGCCGCCGCCAGAGAGCTTGGCAAGGCGCAATCTCGGGTGAGCACAGCCGTGGCCAATCTGGAGATAGACCTGGGGCTGGAGTTGTTTGACCGCAGCGCCAGGTTGCCCAGACTGACAGCCGCTGGCGAGCAGATCTATCAGGAGGCCAAGGTGGTGCTGAGGCAGTGCCAGCGCCTGGACGCCAGAGCCCTGACGGTCAGTTCGGGCGAGGAGGCCACCCTGACGGTTGCCATGGACGAGGCCCTGCCCATAGAGCGCTTCGAGAGTTTCTTCGTGCGGGTGGCCGAGCAGTTCCCGGGTTTGAAACTCACCCTGATCAACAGCTCCCAGGATGATATTGCCCGCTGGGTAGATGAGAAAAAAGCCGACCTGGGTATCTTGTTCCGCCAGACAGATGAGCTTTTGGATTCCTTGGAGTTCAACTCGATAGCTCACTTTCAGCAGTCGCTTATTGTCGGTCGTGAGCACCCGCTGGCGAATATTGCCGAGCCTTCGCTCGACCAGCTCAATCAGCACCGACAACTGGTGATCCGCTCCCGCATCGGCGACAGCCAGTCGCGCCCCGTGTCCAGCAATCACTGGCATATCGACAGTTATTACTACATCACGGCGCTGGTGATCAAAAATGTCGGTTGGGCCCTGGTGCCCGAGCATGTGGCGACGGCCGAGTGGTATGCCAAGGATCTGGTGAGGCTGTCCGGTGCCAATATCACAGACAATCAGTGGGTCGAAATAGGCGTGGTCAGACGCAGGGACAAGGGCATTGGCCCTGTGATGCAGTGGATGCTACAGCAGTTGGCCAGGGAATAGTGCCGGGGCATGGCCCCGACACTTTATCGACCAATCAAAGCTGCAGATACTGCTTCAGCGGCAGATCCCGGTAGCGCTTGCCGCCGGCGGCCACTATGGCGTTGGTCAGTGCCGGTGCCACCGGGGGCACTCCGGGTTCGCCTACACCGCCGGGTACCTCGGTCGAGGCGATGATTTGTGTTTCTATCTCAGGGCATTGCGGCAACCGCAGCAGTTGATAGTCGTGGAAGTTCGACTGTTGCACCTTGCCATCCTTGAAGCTGATTTCGCCCAGCATCGCCAGGCTGAGGCCGAAGATGACCGCGCCTTCCAGCTGCGAATGCACTCTGTCAGGGTTAACCACAGTGCCGGCATCCAGCACTGAGATGGCCTGCAGCACCTGCAAACGCTGACCATCCTGTTTGACCTTGATGGCGACCGCCACATAGCTGACAAAGCTGCGGTGCACCGCAAAGCCCCAGCCTTCGCCCGCCTTGGCCGGTGATTGCGCCATACGTTTTTCGGCGGCGTCTATGACCGTCAGATAACGAGCGACATCCACAGGATGACGGCTGAGTTCTTCGCCATAGTTACCGTATTTGAAGCCCTGATTGGCAAAGTTCTCCACTCTGGGTTGCCCCAAAAGTTGCCGCCACATGGCAGGGCAACTTTGGCCGGTGCGCAGCGCCAGTTCGTCGACAAAGCAGCCAATGCCGAAGGCATGCTGAATGTTGCACACAGAGCGCAGCCAGCCTATGCGGGTATGAGCCTCGGCCTTGGCGGTTTCGCAGCGCAGCGACGGCAACTGAAACGGCAAGTCGATAAAGCCCAAATCCAGTTCGCCGTCCGAGGGTTCATCCACACCTTCGGCAAAGGTGGAACTGATGGAAGGGAAGGCGGTGCGCGACAACAGAGCCTCCACCTTGCCATCATCACTGAGCAGTGCCTGATAATGCTGGGCGCTGATGGCGTGCAGATAGCCGTTTTGCAGTTCATCTTCCCGGCTCCAGAACACCTTCACCGGCTTGCCGCTGCGTTTGGAAAGCAGCGCCGCTTCGACGCTGAAGTCCGGCTTGGACTTACGGCCAAAGCCGCCGCCCAGCAGGGTGACATGCACCTTGACCTGCTCCTCTTTCAGCCCCAAAGCGGCCGCCACATTCTGCTGGGTACTCTGGGGAGTTTGGCTGCAGGCCCAAATTTCACAGCCATCCTTGCTGACTCTGGCGGTGGCCGCCGGCGGCTCCATCATGGCGTGAGCCAGATAGGGCACAGTGTAATCGGCGCTGAGCGTGCGCTCTTTTGGCCAGCTTGCGGGAGGCTGGCCCAGCTCACGCCTGACTTTGCCACTCTGCTGTACTCTCTGTTTCAGTGTGGCGAGAAACGCTTGGGAGTCGTGCTTGTCGTTGGGGCTTTGCTGCCACTGAATCGTCAGTGCCTTGCGGCCTTCAAGGGCGCTCCAGCTGTTGTTGGCCAGCACAGCCACACCGCCAAGCGGCTGGAAGGCCGGTGCCCCTTTGGGAGCGGGCAGGCTGATAATATCCACCACACCGGGGAAGGCGCGGGCCTTTTTATCATCGACACTCGCCGCTTGGCTGCCGAGTACAGGCGGCCGGGCAATCGCAGCATAGAGCATGCCTTCCATACGTATATCCTGGCCATAGATGGCGCTGCCATCCAACATGGCATCCATATCCACTATGGTGCGTGACTGACCTATCTGGGTGAATTCTTCTCTGGGTTTGAGCCTGAGTTGGCTCTCATCCGGAAGCGGCAGCTTGGACGCCGCCAGTGCCAGTTCGCCATAGCTCAGGGAGCGGCCGGACGCCTTGTGAGTCACTCTGTGAGCCTTGGCGCTGACTTCTGCGACCGGCACTTGCCAATGCTCGGCGGCAGCCTGTTCCAACATGGTGCGCGCCATGGCACCCATCTGCCGCATTCTGTCGTAGTGTTTACGTATGCTGCGACTGCCATCTGTATTCTGGCTGCCGTAACGCTTGTCGGCCAGGCCCTGCACCACCACGACTTTGTCCCAGTCGGCTTCCAGTTCATCGGCCAGCACCTGAGGAATGCCTGTTCGTATGCCCTGGCCCATTTCCGAGCGATGGCAGGTGAGGTAGACCTTGTCGTCTTCACCGACGGCGATAAACAGATTCAGAGGTTGCAGCTTGTCCTGCGCCAGGCTCATGGGGCTCCAGCCCAGGGCGCTGCTGCCCAGCATCAAGGCACCGCCACTGGCGCCAAAGAGTTTCAGTACATCACGACGGCTGAAGTTTTCCACTGCGGTAAACCGGCTCATGAGCTCTGCCCCCCTTTGACGGCGACATCCTTGATGGCGCTGCGGATCCGGGTATAGGTGCCGCAGCGGCAGATATTGCCGGACATGGCATCGTCTATCTGTTGGTCACTGGGGTTGGGCGTTTCACTCAAGAGCGCCGCGGCAGACATGAGTTGCCCTGTCTGACAGTAACCGCACTGGGGAACCTTGTGTTTGCTCCAGGCGGCTTTCAGCGCCGGATTATCCAGGCCTTCTATGGTGGTGATGTTCTTGCCCTCGGCACTTTTGAGGCTGGTGAGGCAGGCTCTGGCGGGCTTACCGTCCAGATGTATGGTGCAGGCACCGCAGAGTCCGGCGCCACAGCCGAATTTGGTGCCTGTCAGCCCCAGGAGATCCCTGAGGGCCCATAGCAAGGGCATATTGGGATCGGCCTCGACCGAAAACAGTCTGCCATTGATTTTGAGTTGCGACATTGTTCACTCCTTGTGCTGGTTGAGGCGTCTGAGATCTGCGCCCGTGTCTATGTCTATGGCGGCGCGGTGCAGCACTATCCGGCCCAGTCGTTGTTGTTGTAATTTCTCGGTCAGCAGGGCCTTGGCCCCTCGGTCACCCTGCAGTTGGCAAAGGGCGTTGAAGTCTGTGGCATTAAAGATAGCAGGCGCGCCGGGGGAGTCCCGGTAAAAGGCGCTGCTGCTGAGTTGGCTGCCCAGCCAACAGTCGAGCAATTCAAGGTAATCGGCGCTAATGAGCGCAACCTGATCGGCCAGCGCCAGTAGCAGGGCATCGGCGGAGCAGGCCTTGGCTTGCTCCGCGGCCAGGGCGATGGAGTGCCCCAGCCCCTGTTGCCAGAGAGGGTTGAAACAGCAGCTGGCATGGGTCGGCAACAGCGCTTGCAGTTGCTCCTTGTGGCCGCCGAGTATGGTCAGCAGCGGCAGCAGCTCAAGCTTGGGGTACTTCAGGCTTGCCTGAGCGCGCATCTGCTCCAGCGCTTGCCAACTGAGGCGCAGCAGCGGCGTGCCATGGCTATCCTGTGCCGCCAGTTTGGCATGGCCGGGCACTGAGTCATCGGCGGCGAAGCGGCTCGATGCTCCGGCGGCCAGTAACACAGGCAATAGCCTCATGGCATCAGGCCCTCAAGCCCAGTCATGGGCGCATCAAACAAAACCCCGTGGCACTGGGCCAAAATGCTGAGGGCGATGGCCCCCGGGAGTTCGCCGCCGAGTGCCAGTCCGGCGGGCGCCGCCAGTGGCACGGCAAAGTCTGCCAGCCCAAGAGCGGCATGTTTGAGTACCTTATCGCGCCTGTGAGTTGGCCCCAATAGCGCCAGATAGCGTGGGCAGCTTACTTGCAGCCGTTTGAGAATGGCGCTGTCGAGCTCGACATTGTGGTACATCACTATGGCACCATCCTGACGCTTGAGCCAATCGGCATCCAGCTCGTCGGCGCCGAGCTTGATTATGTCGCAACCGGCAAAGTCATGGCTGCGGGCGTAGGCGGCTCTGGGATCGACGACGCTCACCTGCCAGTCCAGTTGCAAAGCCATCTGCGCCAGCGGCTTGGCATCCAGACCGCCGCCGAAAATCGCAAGCGCAGGTTTGGGGCCCACGGGTACGGTTAACCAGCTCTGTTGCCCGTTCTGCCCGGTTTCTGGACTCCAAATCCCGGTGCGGCGAAAGTCATTGGCGGGGAAAGGTAGAGGCTCAGCATAGGTTGAGGGGGAACCTTGGGGTAAAAAGCGCGCCTCAAGGGCTGCGGGCGCTTCACCGGCTTTTGGCATCAACAATTGCCAGAAGCCCGATTGACCGGCATTCAGAGCCTGGCGCAACTCATCGAGTGCCAGAAAATGATTCTCCCGTCCCAGAGGCAGCAGGCAGATGTTCACCAAGCCGCCACACCCCAGTTGGTAACTGGCGTCCTGATCGTCGCGGGCGTCATAACAGACCTCCACCACCCTTTGTTCCGTCAGGGCCTTGTGTGCCTGATGGCGCAGATCGGCCTCCAAACAGCCGCCGCTGAGGATCCCCAGGCTCTGGCCCAGGGGATGAAACAGCATCATGGCTCCGGGTTTGCGATAAGAAGAGCCTTGTACCGAGGTGATCAGCGCCAGCACCCAGGGCTCGTCTGCGCTGAGAGCCCATTGTTGCAGCAAGGTTTGCAGATGGTGCGCCATAAACTTCCCGTGTTTTTGGTGGAGAAGTTAGCATTGCATAAAATAGCACCGGGAAACAATCTTGCCGGGCGTAGCAAGTCAGGGAGCGGCAGTGGGACTCGGCGACAAGCGCAATAAAAAGGCCCGCCTGTCGGCGAGCCTGAGTGGTTAAGTTTAGTGACCTACATAGTCGATCATCTGCAGCAGTTGCATCCGAACCGCATCCGGCGTTTGGCTTTCCCAGAAGCCGGAGGTGTAGGCTATCAAGGGCAGCAGGAACAGCAGTCCGAGTACCAGCAGCATTACTGACTTGGCCGACCAGAAATGATTGCGGCTAAGGCCGAACCCCAGCGCCGCTTTCTTGGGACAGGCGGCCACGCAGCGCATGCAGGCCTGGCATTCATCGCTGTGCACTGTATTTTTGGTATGCACTATGATGCCGGCCGGACAGGCGCGGGTGCACTTGTCGCATTTCATCCCCTTGGACTCTATCAGGCAGTGCTCAGGGGCGCGGCGGATTTTCAGCGGGCTGAGAAAACTAAGCAGTCCCAGCAGGGCGCCATAGGGGCAGAGGTAACGGCAAAATCCCTGACGGCGCCAGGCGACAATGGCAAGGATCAAGCCAAAGCAGGCCAGGGTGATGAGTCCCGGAGTGATGAAAAACAGCGCCATCTTGAGATCGGCTATCTTGTGATAATTACTCTCCAGGTAGCCGGGGATCCCCATAGACGGCATGCCCAACACTATGTAGAGCAGCGCCGCCAACAACAGATACTTGAGCATACGCAGTGGCCAGTCGAGCCAGGCAGGCGGCATAAATTCGCGCTTGATAAAGCGTTTACGCAGGCGATAGAGGTACTCTCCGGCCAACCCCAGCGGGCAGGCCCAGCCACAGAAGGCCCGCTTGCACAGCAGTCCGGTCAGTAGCACCACCGCCAGCATCACGGCCGCCGCCGGGTGGGTTTGATCCCAGAGTCCCAGGGTGGCTATCGCCTTGAGTTCTATACCGCCGGCAATGGGCAGAAACGCATCCACCACATCCGGGCGCCCAATCCAGGGCGTGACTCCGGCCTTGAGCATCAGGCTGTTGATGGTGTACTGAATCGCGACCAGAAACAGGGACAGCGCCAACAGGTGCTGGCAGCCGCTGCGCAGGTTATTGATCCTGGGCTCGGATTGCAGCAAGCCGGGGCGCAGTTGCTGCAGCAATGCCAGGCTACCAACGGCTGTCAGCGTGGCCAGCAGTAACATGGGGCTGCTGCTAATCAGCAGCGCGGTTAAAATCAGCAGTAAAGTGAGGCCGGCGCCGAAACGGCGGCCGCTCCACCAGAGTTGGCTGACACCATAGAGGAGTGCCAGCATGAGGGTGAGCGATTCGGTCAGTGTCATGAGAATATAGGCCAGCATCAAAGGACTGCCTATTGTGAACTCAAATAAGGGCACAAGTTCTTGAGTCAAAAAAGGAAGTGTGCAGCAGATCCAAGTTTACATTCGCAGATGGAGAAATTCGTGCACTGGCTCACAGCTGAAAAAAAGCCCCGCGGTGCGGGGCTATCTCTATGGCTTGGCGGTCAGTTACCCGACTCCATTGCTGCGATAAAGCGGTTGGACTCATCGATGGATTTATTCATCTCTTTGATAAGGCCGGAAATATCGCTCTGCAGACTGGCAAACTCACCCTTGATGGCCCCTATGGTCTGGGCGTTGAGGTTGTGCTTGAGGTAGAGCATGTTGTCTTTCATTGAGGTCAGGATAGGAGGCATCTTGCTCTCGGCACGGCGCATGCTGCGGATCAGTTGCTCGTAGGAGCGGCGGGTCTCTTTCAGCTTGGCCTGGCTCTTACTGCGCAGGCTGGCCTTGCTGATCTCACCGATTTCCCCTTGCCACTCATCAAACAGGGCTTCGGCCACATCTTCCACCTTGTTGATTCGGTTGCTGACATCATCGGCGGCTTCCTGGGCCGACTCATATTCGTCTTTGGCCTTGTTGTAAGCCTTTTCCAGATCGCCACCGTCATGGTTCAGCAGCGCCTGCATCTCTTCCAGTGCCGAACTGAACTGCTCCTGCGCTTCCTGTTGCGATTCTTTGGCGTCTTTGACCCGGTCGACCATGATGTCACGTTTGTGATAGCCAACCTTTTCCATGGCACCGTAATAGGCACTCTGGCAACCACCCAGCAGCAATCCCAGGCTGACCAGGGCGGTGGTGAGGATCTTGTTCATAAGCTTTCTCTTTTCTCTGTTTATGCTTTGTATTTGGCGGCATCTATGATGCACCAGAGATGGGCGATGGCACCTATGATAGCAGGAACTACCAACCACCAGAGGGCGTAACCTGTGACTGTCACCAGAAAGAAGATCAGTGCGGCCAGGATCCGCCCCTGAACCAACTGCCCCAAACCCGGGAAAAATACGCTTGCCAGCGCGGCAATCACATTGCCCGCCGATCCTTGTTGTGACATTAACTCTCTCCTTTAAATTGTGGAAGAAGCGCTGAACGACGGGCCTCGGCGCATGCCTATGCATAGCACTGGTGTCATTCCCGGCTTCCTTTGCCCTGCTGCAGCGGCAGCATCACACTTTGTAATCCGGGCATTATTGTACGAAGATAGCGACACTAGACCCAGAGGATCAAGAGAAAACCGTGAGCAACAAGATAGATACCCGCAATTTCAGTTTGTTTATGAAAGGCTGCTGGCACTTCCTGCTGCACCTGAAACAGAGATTGCAGGACGATCAAATCAATATTCGAGCCGGTCATCTGGCCTATGTGACCCTATTGTCGCTGGTGCCCATGGTGGCCGTTACCATGTCTATGCTGTCGGCTTTCCCTGTCTTCAAGGGGGTGCGGCAACTGATAGAAAACTTTATTTATCAAAACTTTCTGCCGGCCGCAGGCGATACGGTTCAGGTCTATATCAACGAGTTTGTCGGCAACGCCTCCAAGGGCACTGCCGTCGGTATCGGCGCTCTGGTGGTGGTGGCCATTTTGCTGATCTCCGCCATCGACAAGGCGCTGAACTATATCTGGCGCACCAAAGAAAAACGCCAGACTGTCGTGTCTTTTTCCATGTACTGGATGATCCTGACGCTGGGCCCAGTGCTGATGGGGGCCAGCCTGGCGGCCACTTCCTACTTAGTATCGCTGAAAATATTCAACGAAGCCGATACTTATGGTGTAGGTACCTTCTTTGTCGCGCGTCTGCCGTTTCTGTTTTCTGTCGCGGCCTTCCTGCTGCTTTACACTGTGGTGCCCAATCAAAAGGTGAAGCTGCTGCATGCCCTGCTCGGGGCCATAGTGGCTGCCTTGCTGTTTGAGGCGGGCAAGAAAGGCTTTGCCCTGTATGTGACTCACTTCCCCAGCTACGAGGCGATTTACGGCGCCCTGGCGACGATTCCGATACTGTTTGTCTGGGTCTACCTGTCCTGGATGATAGTCCTGATGGGAGCCGAGATCACCGCATCTTTGCCGGAATTCCTCGATGGTGAAGAGCCATTGGAGTCGCTGGATGATGAATCCGAATCGGCATAATCCGTTTGCCCGCGACTGGCTGGAGGTTGGTGGCGGCCACCGCCTGTATCTGGCGCAATTCGGCAACCCGGAAGGCATCCCGCTGCTGTATCTGCACGGCGGGCCAGGAGCCGGTTGCAACCTTGAAGAGTTGGCGCTGTTTGATCTGCGCCGCTTTCGCTTATTGTTTCTGGATCAGAGGGGCGCCGGCTTATCGCGCTCCGAGAAAGGCCTGGCGCAGAATCACTTCCAGGGCCTGTTCGATGATCTCGAGTCGGTCAGGAAGGCGCTGCAGTTACCGCGCTGGTGCCTGGCAGGGGGCTCATTCGGGGCAACCTTGGGGCTGGTGTACGGCGGTTTATTCCCTGAGCGGGTCATAGCCCAGACATACTGGGGCAGCTTTATCCCCTCTGCCGAGGGCCGCGATTGGCTCTATGGTGCTGCTGGCGCCGCCAGCCGTTTCCCGGTGGACTATCATGGCTTTTCCCGCTGGCTATCCAGGAGTGAGCGCAGCACGGCGGCGCTGCTGGAAAGCTATGCCAAGGGATTTACTTGCCTCAATGCCCAGGATTATATCCGCAGTTGGCTGCGCTGGGAGCAGCATCTGTCTTTACCCGGGGTACTGTTGCCGCCGCCAAGGGCGCCTCGGGACAGCAATATGGCCAGAATCGAACTTCACTATGCCCGCCATCACTATTTCGAAGCCATGAGTCTGTTTGATGCAGGGCTCAATAACTGGCCGAAACATACCCGCTTGCTGCAGGGGGAAAACGATTGGGTCTGTCCAACTCACTTGCTGCAGGCTCAGCTTGCACGCCAGACCCGCCCGGCCGAGTTACAGCTGGTGGCCGGAGGTCATCACTCGCTGGTGGATGATAAAATGCGTCACGCCGTGGTTGCAGCCCTGTGTGCTATGGGCGACACTGCGGCCTCTTGTGAAACAGAATTAAGGAGTCAGGATTGATCGCCCTGATACAGAGAGTCAGCCGTGCCAAGGTAACAGTTGCCGATGAAGTGACCGGCGCTATAGATAAAGGTTTGTTGGTGTTGTTGGGCGTTGAACGCCAGGATGATATGGCGGCGATGGAAAAGCTGGCCACCAAGGTGATGAATTACCGGGTGTTCAGCGATGACAACGGCAAGATGAACCTCAATCTGACTCAGGTCGGCGGGCAGTTGTTGGTGGTGTCGCAATTTACCCTGGCGGCCGATACCAGCCGCGGTCTGCGTCCCAGTTTCTCGGGTGGTGCCAGTCCGGCTCAGGCCGAAGAGCTCTATGAAGCCTTTGTGGCATTTTGCCGCAGCAAGGGGGTGACCACAGAAACCGGCCGCTTCGCTGCCGATATGCAGGTGGAGCTGCTGAATGACGGGCCAGTGACCTTTAATCTGAGTGTTTGATATGTCTGAGCCATCACTGCTTAAGCAATTGGAAAACACCTGGCATGGCACCATCCCCGTCAGTGCCTTTATGGGGATCCGGCCACTGGCTTTTGATGGCACAGAATTTCGTGTCGGTGCACCGCTGGCGCCCAACATCAATCTGCATCAGACCATGTTTGCCGGCAGTATCTATACCCTGTGCACTCTGTGTGGCTGGGGCATGCTCTGGCTGCAACAGCAGCGGGCCGGAGTGAGTGGTGATATAGTGCTGGCCCAGGCCGAGATCCGTTATCGGGCGCCGGTGACTGCCAATCCCGGTGAGTTGATCGAAGCCAGAGTCAGCTGGCCGGGCGTGTCACTGACGCCTTTGAGTGAAGGGCGCAGGGTCAAAGTCAGGCAGGAGGTGGAACTCTGGAGTCACGGCCTTTGCTGTGCTTTTTTCTTGGGGGTTTACGTCAGCCAGCCCAAGCAAGAGGCGACCCTGTCCTAGCTGGGATTACCTAGGCTTACAGGTTCGGTTTTAACCTTGTAAGCCCTGGATAACAGCCTTTCCTTTCTAAAAAATCGAATTTAATATCAAATTTTCTCCGCTTTTTTTCTATTTTATCCATCAGTAAACTGCTCAGCATAGATTGGAGCAAAAGCTCTGACTCAAACAAATTCCTGAATCGAAGCGGAGCAATATCATGAGCAAAGTATTAGTTTTGAAATCCAGCATCCTGGGTGGTTACTCTCAGTCCGGTCTCTTGGTCGACCACCTGCTCAAGCATTGGCAGGAGCAGGGTTCCAGCATCACAGTCAGGGATCTGGCGGCCGAGCCTCTGCCGGTACTGGACGGTGAAATTGCCACCGGCCTGCGCGGCGGCGAACAGCTGAGCGAGCGCCAGCAACAGGCGTTGGCCTTGTCTGATGAGCTGATCCAGGAACTGAAAGATCACGATACACTAGTAATAGCTGCGCCCATGTATAACTTTGGTATTCCGACTCAGTTGAAAAACTGGATTGACCTGATTGCCCGCGCCGGTGTGAGTTTCAGTTACACAGAAAATGGCTCTGTGGGTCTTATCACTGGTAAGCGCGCGGTAGTGATCACTACCCGAGGTGGGGTACATAAAGACTCGACCACAGACCATGTGGTGCCTTATCTGAAAACCGTGCTGGGCTTTATTGGAATTACCGAAGTGGAAACCGTCTACGGTGAAGCGCTGAACATGGGCCCGGATGCCAACGCCAAAGGTATTTCAGCAGCCAAATCTTCGCTGGCGGCCATCTCTGCCTGAGGCAAACATCTCTTCCACCATCAATCTGAACGCCAGTTGCTTGACTGATTTGGTTCTACTGCCCCGGAGGTGACTACCCGGGGCTTTTTTGTGACTGCTTGTCCGGCTCGAGCACCTTGCTGCAAAGCGGACAAGCGGCATTGACCCCTTCGGCGGGCCAGTGCTCGCGATAACGCACCCGCGCAGAGGCTTGGCCACGATGTTGGCTTACCTGAAATCGTCCGGGCTTGCTTGTCATTGTGGTTACTCAGGTTGGCAACAGACCAGCTCCTTGAAGGCGCCGCCGTTGAGCACGCAATCAAAGCCGTTGGCCCGCAGAATTTCGCAGCCTTTCTGGGCACGCATGCCGGCGCCACAATAGAGCACAAAGGGTTCCTGCTTATTCGGTTGCTGCTTGAGCCAGGTATCCAGGGTATCCAGTGGCACATTCACCGCCTGTGGCAGGTGCCCTTCGGCATATTCGGCAGCCGAGCGGACATCCAGTACCCGAACTCCCTTGGCGATCATCTCATGGCACTGCTCTGGGTTTAGGCGGCCGTCTTGTGGCGTGACGTTGGTTTGCATTTTCAGTCTCTCTGTCAATTAGAAAATTTTCAATAAGGTTAATCTTATGGATTTGGAAATGCAATGGCCTGGATACTGGTCGTTTTCTCGCCATGGCTGTTTTTTGTTCTATCCTTTGGAAAAAGGAAATGATTTGAAAATAGTGTATGGACAAGAATATGCCAACAGCTCTCTGGCTGCAGGGTCACAACGCTTCTGAGCGTTTGGAACGCATTCACGATCATCTGTTACTCAGCTACCCTTGGGTGGATCGTATCGCCTGCGCCCTGTATCACGATTCGACCGGTCTGCTAAAAACCTTTATCAACAGCACTCACAGGGGACAGGCCATAGTGGGTTATGAATATCCCATGTCCGACAGCCCGGTGCTCAGCCAATTGGCAGGCACAGGGCAGTATCGGGTGATAGACGATATCAAGGCCAATATCTTGCCGGAAAACAGCCATTCGCGTTGGTTGCTGGAGCAGGATTACAACTCCTCCTTTACCGTGCCCCTCTATGATGAACAGAGGTTTCTGGGGTTTCTGTTCTTCGATTCATACCGCGTGGCGGCCTTCGATGCCAAGGCGCAGCGCGATATGGTGCTCTATGCCAACTTGATCAACATGTTTCTGTGCGCCGAACTCAGTGCAGTGCGCACTATTCTCGCCTCGGCTCAGGTGGCACGGGACTTTGCCGACCTGCGCGACTTTGAAACCGGCGCGCATCTAGATCGCATGGCGGCCTATTCGGGCCTGATCGCCGGCATAGTCGCCCCCAAATACGGCCTGAGTGATGAGCAGATAGAACATATCACCCAGTTTGCACCTTTGCATGACATAGGCAAGATAGGTATTCCGGACAAGGTGTTGTTGAAAGAGGGCCCTTAAGCATAGACGAGCGTACTCTGATGGAGACCCATGTGGATAAGGGCGAGTGCCTGATCCGCAAGGTACTGGGGGATTTTGGTCTGGCGCACCTGCCGGATTCGACCATCATGCTCAATATAGTGGCCTGTCATCATGAGTATTTGGATGGCAGCGGCTATCCCCGAGGTTTGAAGGGTGAAGAGGTGCCGATTGAAGCCAGAATAGTGACTGTGGCGGATATCTTCGATGCCCTCAGCAGCGAGCGGCCCTATAAGCAGGCCTGGCCACTGGATGCCTGTTTCCGTGAGTTGAGAAGCATGGTGGCCGCCGGCAAACTGGACGACCACTGCGTCGAAGCCTTGGCGGCTTCGACTACACAGATCCTGGATATCATGGGGCGCTGCCGCGATGACAAGGCGGCCTGAAAAGAGGCCTGCAGTGCCGATGCATTCCGTTAAAGCTTCTTGGGCTTCTTACTCTGGTTTTCTAGGGCTTCCTGGGGCTAAGCTCAGTCCTGCCAGCAGCGGAAGATCAACGAAGTATTGATGCCACCAAAGGCAAAGTTATTGCTCATCACCAAGTCGGTATCCAGTGCCCGGCCTTCGGCGCGAATATAATCCAGCTCGGCGCAATCCTCGGCGACATTCTCCAGGTTGATTGTGGGTGCAAACCAGCCATCACGCATCATCATAATGCTCCACCAGGCCTCCAGTGCGCCGCAAGCGCCCAGGGTATGGCCGGTATAGCTCTTCAGCGATGAAATCGGCATCTGCTCGCCAAATACTGCGGCGGTAGCCCGGCTCTCGGCGGCATCACCGCGGTCGGTGGCCGTACCGTGGGCGTTGACATAGCCTATCTGCTGCGGCGCTATATTGGCGTCTTTGAGTGCCAGCCGAATCGCCTTTTCCATGGTGTCGGCGTTCGGTTGCGTCACATGCAGGCCGTCTGAGTTGGTACCAAAACCCAGCACTTCGGCGTAGATGCGCGCGCCTCTGGCCTTGGCATGCTCCAGCTCTTCGAGCACCAGGGTGCAGGCGCCTTCGCCTATCACCAGACCGTCCCGGTCGCGATCGAACGGCCTGGGGGTCAATTCAGGAGTGTCGTTGCGGGTACTGGTGGCAAACAGGGTGTCGAACACGACCGCTTCTGTGGGGCAGAGTTCTTCGCCGCCCCCGGCCAGCATCAAATCCTGCTGGCCATACTTGATGGCTTCATAGGCATAACCTATGCCCTGGCTGCCGGACGTGCAGGCGCTGCTGGTGGTTAATACCCGCCCCTTGAGGCCGAAAAATACCCCGACATTGACCGCCGTGGTATGGGCCATCATGCGGATATAGCTGGTGGCGGTGACGCCGCTCATATCGCCGTGTTTGAGCATGTCGCCAAAGGCGGTGATGGGATCTGTACTGCCGGTGGAAGAGCCGTAGGCTATGCCCATGGCGCCTGAGGCTATCAGAGGATCATGCAACAGGCCGGCATCCTCCAGCGCCATTTCACTGGCGCGGGTGGCCATCAGAGACACCCGGCCCATGGAGCGGATCTTCTTGCGCGAATAGTGCGCCGGAGTGCTGAAGTCGTTGACCGGCGCCGCCAGACGGGTGTGCAGGCCATCGAACCTGTCCCATTCATCCATGCGAACCACGGCATTTTGGCCTGCCTGCAGCCTGGCCTTGACGCTGTCCCAATCCTGGCCTAGGGCAGAAATGCCGCCCATGCCGGTAATTACCACCCTGCGGCTCATAGCATGCCTCCGTTGACCGAGATCACCTGGCGAGTGATATAACCGGCTTCGTCAGACATCAGGAAGTTGGCCAGGGCTGCTATCTCTTCAGGCTGGCCCATGCGCCGCAACGGCACCAGTTGCTGTACCAGTTCGGGGCTGAAGGCATCGACCATTTCGGTTTCGATAATCCCGGGAGCGATGCAGTTGACCGTGATCTTGCGTTTGGCCAGCTCCAGTGCCAGCGCCTTGGTGGCGCCTATGATACCGGCCTTGGAGGCGCTGTAGTTCACCTGGCCACGGTTACCGGCCAAACCGGAAACCGAAGACAGCGTAATGATGCGGCCGCCCTTGCGCCGTTGGATCATCGGCATCAGCGCCGGATGGATCACATTGTAGAAACCATCGAGATTGGTATGGATGACACCGTCCCACTCGGCCTCTGTCATCGCCGGGAAAGCCGTATCGCGGGCGATTCCGGCATTGAGAACCAGGCCGTGATAGGCACCGTTGGCTTCTATGTCGGCCTCAATGACTTGGCGGCAGGTCTGGCGCTCGGCAACATCGAACTGCAGCAGGCTGACCTTGACGCCCAAGGCTTGGATTTCGGCGGCGCTGGCCTCGGCGGCGGCTCGATTGGCATGAAAGTGCAGGGCGATATCAAAGCCGGACTGCGCCAGGCGCAGGGCGATAGCCTTGCCTATGCCGCGGCTGGAACCTGTGACCAAAACTCTCTGTGTCATGCGGAATCTCCCTGCATCGCCTCCAGACTACCGGCAATATAGGCCTGGGTGTCCTGGGGCTGAAAAACGTTTACATTGGCGCTGGCGATCTCTGTGTCGCCATCAAAGATGCGGCAGTCGAACACTGCCAGTCCCGTGTCTTCCTGATAGAGGCGCTGCACCTGGGTCAGGTATTCGCGTCCGGGCAGGAATCCCGGGGTATGCATGCTGAGCTTACGGCTGCCCAGCAAAAAACCGACCCGGATAATATCACCGCGGGCCTCGGCTTCCACTCCGGCCAGTGCCGCTATGCTCTGGGCCATATATTCTATGCCGACATAATTGGGCACCAGAGCCCGGGCGTCATCGAAATAGGGGCTCTGCTCACTAACCTTCACCTTGGTCAGCAGCCTGTCTTGGCTGTGCTCGACCACGGCGTCTATCAGTATCATGGGCGCCCTGTGGGGCAGAAAATCGGCGATATCACGCTCGGCTAAAGGCTGGGTCATTCCGGGGCTCCACGGCTGAAGATCAGGCTGGCATTGCTGCCGCCAAAGGCGAAGGAGTTACTCATCAGGTGATTCAGAGAGTGGCGGCTGCCCTGTTTGACCAGCGGCAGTGCGGGATCCTTGCCATCCTGCTCACCATCCCACAGATGCGGCGGCAGTTGTCCATCAGGGTTGAGGGGCGACAACAGCAGCCAGCAGAATACCGCTTCCAATGCCCCGGCGGCGCCCAGTGCGTGGCCGGTCAAGGGCTTGGTGGAACTGCAAGGCGGCAGTGCTTCGGCAAATACCGAGTGCATGGCGCGGCTTTCCATGGCGTCATTCTTGGGGGTGGCAGTGCCGTGCAGATTGACATAGTCGATGTCATCAGGCGTCAGCTCCGCCTGCTTGAGTGCCATCTCCATGGCGGCAATTGCGCCGCTGCCCTCGGGATGGGGCGCCGAGATATGGTGGGCATCGGCCGACTCGCCGACACCGGACAGCAGCACCTGGCCGCTTCCTCTCTCCAGGGTAAACAGCGCCGCGCCTTCACCTATGTTGATGCCGTCGCGGTTGGCGCTAAAAGGATTGCAGTGCCCCTTGGAGACAGACTCAAGCGCATCGAAGCCGTTGAGGGTCAATTGGCACAGGCTGTCGACCCCGCCGACTATCACCATGTCGCACAGTCCGGTGTCCAACAGCCGTTTACCGGCGGCAAACACCTTGGCGCTGGAGGAGCAGGCCGTCGACAGTGTGTAACAGGGACCGCTCAGCTTGAACCAGGCTTGCAGGAAGCGACTGGTGCCCCCCAACTCCTGCTGAAAATAGTGGTAATCCGAGGGGAAATGGCCGTGGCGATTGCGGTACTCCAGTGCCTCTTCGCCCTTGGAGATCCCTGAGGTGCTGGTGCCTATGACAACCGCGATGCGCTCCTTGCCATATTTGGCCTTGGCGGCTTCCACCGCCGGGGTAATTTGCAGCGCGGCACACAGCAACAGGGCGTTGTTACGACAGTCATAGTCGGCAAACTCGGCGGGAATGGCCGGTAATTCGCTGTTCACTACCCCGACTATGGCCGGCCGTTCAAACAACAGGTTGTCGCGGCTGACCATGCCGCTGCTGTCACCGGCGAGCAAGGCGTTAAGCACCTCGTCGGCCCGGTTGCCGAGAGGGGTACAAAAACCCGCATGATTTATGGCTGTAGTTGTCATATCTCTGTTTTGGGATCCGGCCCTGTATCCATTACAGGGGCTTAATGTTCAGTTTTAAATCGGCCTGCGGCATGTTCATGGCCACTTCCGCATGCCAGATGTCGGGGCTGGAGTAACTTATCCGTATCAGCTCGCGATTGTCATTGCTCAGCAATACCCGGCACAGGACGGCGGCGCAATCTTCCAGTTTCACCCTGGCACCATCCAGATAAGCGTTCAGCTTTTCCTCCGGCCAATAGATGAGCTGCAGCAAGGCCAGCAGATATTCTGCTTTAAACTCATTACCGAGCAGCACACTCTGCTCGCTGGTCAGTGTATGTCCATCGTAGATCAAGGTAAACAGTGCTTGGCCCAGAGGTGCCAGCCCCACCACTGTCATCTGCTGCGGCTGCAGTTCCAGTTGGCTGATAAGCTCATGGCTCTGCTCCCCTCGTTGCAGCCGCACCTGCTGGCTGAGACTGAGCGTTTGCTCCAAAGTTTGAGCTTGAACCGAGTCACTGCCCTGGGGCTCATCTGGCTGCTTTGCGTCTTTGGCAGCCTTGGTATCAGAGGTTTGTCCCTTGGGCGCGGCCTGGTTCAGCGGCAGCGGCGCCAGACAATAACTGACATCCTTTGCCAGGGCAACGCAGGTTTGGCGATACAATAGCTGGCTGCAGCCACTCAGGCCAACCAGCACAGTGGCAAGCAGTAGCAAGCGGGTGACAGCGGCTGTCATAAGGCTTCCTCGACGGCGTCGCGGCAGAGGTTCACCACCAGATCCAATCTGCGCCGGGATTCACTGACAAAGGGGTTGTTGCTGTCCCAGGCGTAGCCCGCCAGGATAGAGCAAATCATCTGTTTTATTTTGGGGTTGGCGTCTTCAAAGAAGATCACCTCCTGGAATCTGCCGTCATACCAGGCTTCCACATAGGTGCGGAAGGTGTTGACCCCCAGCATCAAGGGCTCGGCATAATCCTGCTGCCAGTCTACCGCTTCCCCCTTGAGTTGGCGTACCAGACAGTCGCAGGCCAGACTGGCCGAGTGCATGGCTATGGTCACCCCGGAGGAGAATACCGGGTCGAGAAACTCACCGGCATTGCCCAGCAGGGCAAACTTGTCACTGGCCAGGGTGCTGACATTGGCCGAATAGCCCTTCAAGGTGGCGCAGTCGCGGATCACTCTGGCGTCCTTAAGCAGCGCCTCCAGCCCTGGCTCTTCATTGACTATGGTGCGCAGTTGCTGCTCCAGGCTGCCTTCGAGTCTTGCCAGCAGATGCGGTTCGGCCACCACCCCCAGCGAACAGGTGCCGTTACTGAAGGGGATCAACCAATACCAGATATCCTTGTTGCGCGGATGCACGCTGATAAGGATCTTGTTGCGGTCAAACTCCGGGTCGCTGATATTGTCCTCAATATGGGTAAAGATGGCCGAGCGGGCCGGCAGGCTGGAGGGGCATTCCAGATGCAGCAATCTTGGCAACACCCGGCCAAAGCCACTGGCATCCAGCAGATATTTGGCCTGCACTGAATAGACTCGTCCATTTTCGTCTGCCACTGTCAGCCGTGGCTCTGCGCTGAGATCCACCGCGGTGACCGTCTGGCCATAACGTATCTCTACCCCTTGGGTACTGGCGGTGTCGGCCAGCAGTTTGTCGAACTGGCCTCGGGGAACCTGAAAGGTGGTGCCGGGGCCCGGGGTAAACTTGTCACTGAAATCAAAGGTGGTGTAGCGGCCGTTGCGCCGAAAGGCGGCGCCGTTTTTAAACTGAAACCCGGCCTCGGCTACGGCTTCTGTCATCCCAGCCTGCTCCAGCACTGTCATGCAGCAGGGCAGCAGGCTCTCTCCGATGGAAAAGCGTGGAAATTGGGCCCGCTCCAGCACCAGGGCATCTACTCCTTGTTGTTTCAGCAGGCTGGCCGCGACCGAGCCGGATGGCCCGGCACCGATAATTACCACATCGACTTGTTCCACGGCATTGGCAGTGTTCACTTTGCATTCCTTGTAAGAGTTGAGGTTAGGGGAGCGAGTAACAGGGTAAAACCTATGCCCAGCGCCAGGGTTATGCCAAAGGCGGCAATGGCATAGGTGTCACTCAAAGCCAGCAGGCCAAAGGCCAGCAGGGTTGAGGCGGCAGACATCAGCACCGCCAACATCACGCCTCTGGGATGCTGTTTAGCTTCGGCAAAAAACAGGCTGTAGTCCACGCCTATGCCGAACACCAACACCAGTGCCAGGGCATGAAACAGGGTCAAGCCGCTGCCGAGCCAGCCAAGGGCGCCCAGAGTCAGAATCGCCGCCAGAGTCGGCACCAGCGCCACCCAAAGGCCGCGGCGCAAACCAAAGCGCCAGCTGAAAATCACCGCCGCCAGTGTCAGTGCCAGTGCCAGCATCAGCAGGGTCAATTGACGGTATTTGGCCATCAGCGCCGAGATATCGGCGACCTTGTCGACCAACTGCACGCCCGGGTTGCTGCTTGCCAGCTGCTTGAGGGCGTCGAGATCGTGGATGCCACCGAGCAGCACTATGGCGGCGTGAGCCGATATTCCGTCAGTGGGGGCGAGGTAGAGGTCACTCAGCCCTGAGGATTTAGCCCCTTCACTGGCGAGCCAGTCTGTGGCCGAGAGCGGCTGGAATTCGGCCCATTGCCTCGAGAGCGGCCCGGCAAGCTCGGCATTAAGCCCCAGGGTGTCCAAAACTGTATCTGTTTGGCGATAGATAAGTCCCTGCAGCTGATGATCTTGCTGCTGGCGTTTGATGCTTGGCAAATAGCGGGCGATATTCACGCTGTTGCCGAGTTTGCCTTCAGCAATCAAACGCTTGAGCCCGGGCGCCAGCTGTTCGAGACGCTGCAGCATCTCCTCGGCGCTGTCACCCCGAACCAGCAGGAACTGATTGTCCGTGCCGCCACTCAGCAGTTGCCTGAGAGCATTTTCCGGCTCGCTGACCGCTGGTGGGCTGCTCTGCAGCGCCCGGATATCATCGTTGGCCTTGAGGTTAATGCCGCCAAACAGCAGCAGTAACCCCAGTGGCACTAGGATTAACAGACTGCTGCGCCGACCGAGAGCTTGCCAGAGATTCAGCAAGCGTCCAGCCAGCGCCAGGCGGCTGTCTCCGGCAAGCAAAGGGCTGGCGGCTATGGCCGGGTAAGCCAGCAGCAGTGTCAGCCAGGTGAAAATCAGCCCGCTGGCACAGAACACGGCCACTTGTTGCATGCCGGGAAAAGGCGCCAGGCCTATGCCCAGGTAAGCGCCGACACTGGTGAGCAAGGCCAGGGTCACGGCCGGGAATATCAGGCCAATCACCTGTCTGGGAGAAGCCTTGGGATGTTGCAAGCGCTCGCAGTAGAAGTGAAAGCTGTAGTCGATGGCGATACCGATAAGGCTGGTGCCGAACACCAGCGTCAGCAGATGCAGTTCGCCAAACAGTGTTAGGGTAGTGACTGTCGCCGCCAGAAATCCACTGCCCAGGGTGAGCAGTGCCACCGTCAGCGGCATCAAGGAGCGAAACGCCAGCAGCACCAGCAGAATCACTCCAAGCAGGGAGACTAATCCGATACGGTTGATCTCGCTCTTGGCCGATTCTGTGGCGGCCGCGGCATGAAACAGGGCGCCGGCCTTGAGCACTCGAATATCTTGCGGCAGAGGCGCCAAGGCCTGCTCCAGCGCCTTGAGCTGGATTGCCTGTTGCTGCGGGTTAAAGGCGCTGCCTATGCCCTCGGCCATCACTATGGCTGCATACTGGCCTTGCGGCGTTGGCGCCAACAGTATGCCCTCGGCCTGGATGAGACTGCGGCCCTCGGCCAGCGACTTGAGCCAGTCGGGGAACAACAACAGCGGATCTTCGGCAATCAGGTCGCTGCCGGCGGCGCCAAAGGCGCTGTAGAGCTGTTGCTGCGCGTTTTGAATCAGAGTGGTTAATTCACCGCTAGCGAGTTGCTGCCTCTGGCTGTCACTGAGCAGCCCCATGCGATAGGGGAAATAGAAACGCCCCAGGGCGCTGAAGCTGTTGGCCTCGGCGCTGCGCACTCTCTTAAAGGCGCCTTGCTCCTTTTCCAGCGCACTCAGTAGCTGTTTGCCGGCGTCGATCGCCTGAGGCTTATCCTTGGCAATCAGGCCGATATACACTTGATTGCCCAGTTTCTGCTCCATGCGTTTCAGCGCCGCTTCGGCGAGCGGATCTTCCTGTACCTTGGGCAGCATGGCGAGAATGTCGCTCTGAATACGGCCGCCCTGTTGCCACTGCCAGACACCAAGCAGAATAAGCAGCGTCAGCAGCCCCAGCCACAACAGCAGGCCAGCAGGCGCCGAGAGCCTGGGACGAGAGCGCTCAGGGCGAGGCGACATCAGGGGGCCACCTCGGGAAAGAAGCGAGCGCGCTCGCTGTCATTGAGTGGGGATTTATCCAGTTCAGAGAAGAATATCTGGCTGATATCGCCGTTCTTGGCCAGCAGGGTCAGAGATTCGAGATCCTTATTGCCTTCGAGCACCATTTGCGGCAGCAGAGCCGCCATTGTCTGTTCCTTGGCCTTGAGTCCCAGTTGCCAATGACCCGCTTGGTCATTGAGCAGATAGAGTTCAAACCCTTGGCTCAATGCCTGAATATCACCGGAGAGCAGGGATTGCATCATGCGAGGCAGCATTTCAGCCATGGCTGCCGGGCCGGCATCGGCCTTGGTGACACTGAGCTTGCCCTGGCTGTCCTGCTGGATAAGCTCGCCCTGTTTCAGCAGCAAGAGGTTGCCAAAGGGAGTCTGCTGTTGCCAGAGCATGCCCAGTTCTCGCTGAAACAGAAATTCGCCGCTGCTGCGAAGTGGTTGTTTCAGCACCCTGAGCCAGCGCACCTGCTCAAACTGGCCTCGGCTGCTGTCGCTGAGGGCCATCTTAGTGCTTAACTGCTGCAGAGTCTGCTCTGTGGCCGGGTTGGCAAAGAGTTTGTCGAATGCCTGTGCCTCCGGCCTGATTTTTCCCTTGGCTTCGGCGGCCAGCACTGCCACCGGCTCTGTCTGAGTGTTATCAGCCGCCACTTTTCCCAATGCCATAGTGGCTGGCGCCACTTCTCCCAATGCCATAGTGGCTGGCGCCACTTCCCCTAAAGCCATGTTGCTGCAAGCGGCGCCAAACCAAACCAGTCCCAGCAGCCCAAGCAGTAAGGCGGGCTGCCGAGTGAGCCGAAAGCCGAAAGCTGAGGGTTTCATGGTTTGGCCTCGGCGGCCGCGATGAAGGGCGCCAGGCGCTCACGGAACACCGGCGGGGTCACCAAGCACAGTTCCTGAGTCTGCATATCCACTGCGGCCTGTATGGTGTAGCCCTTGGTGAGGCGCTCACCGCTGGCGGCGTCGCAAATCTGGTAGTTAATCTTCAGTCGATTTTCCCACTCAACCAAGGCGGCACTCACCCGGATCTTCTGCTCGAAACGGCTGGGTTTGACGTATTTCAGCTGCAGATCCACTATCGGCCAGGCGTAACCTGACTCCTGCATTCGGCTGTAGCCGTAGTCGAACCTGTCCAGCAGCTTGCAGCGGGCTATCTCAAAATAACGCAGATAGTTGCCATGCCAGGTAATGCCCATGGAGTCGACATCGTGGAAGGGGATCTCCAGCTCTATTTCAGTGCTGAGGATGGCTTTCATCGGCACACCTCCCACTCCCCGGCTTGGATCTTGGCCAGGGTTTGCCGCAACAAGGCTTCCAGCGGCCTGTCTTCAATCAAGAGTTCAAAGTCGGCTTCCAGCTGCGCCAGGGTGGTAGCTACTGACTCGGTCAGCGACTCACGTTCCAGTTCACCGGCGAGCAGGCGCAGGCGGATCCCCTGACTCATGGCCAGCAGTGCGGCAGCGGCCACCTGCTCGGTCAGTTCCAGCACCCGCAGGGCGTCACGGGCGGCAATGGTGCCCATGCTGACCTTGTCCTGGTTGTGACACTCGGTAGAGCGCGAGAACACGCTGGCGGGCATAGTGTGTTTCAGTGCCTCGGCGGTCCAGGCCGAGCAACCTATCTGCACTGCCTTGAAACCGTGGTTGATGGGGCTGCGCTCGCCCTGGCTGGCCGACAGGTTGGCCGGCAGGCCGTTGTTGAATTTGGGATCCATCACCAGAGCCATCTGCCTGTCCAGCAGGTCCGCCAAATTGGCCACCGCATTCTTGAGGCTGTCCATGGCAAAAGCGATATGGCCACCATAGAAGTGGCCGCCATGGAGAATATGTTCCCCCTCGCCGTCCACTATCGGGTTGTCGTTGGCGCTGTTGAGTTCGGTCTCGATAAACTGGCGCATAAAGGGCAGGGCATCGGCCAAGACCCCGATAATGTGCGGCGCGCAGCGAATCGAATATCTGTCCTGCAGTCTGTCAGAGTTGCGTGGGTGCTCGTGGTGGTTGAGGTCTTCACGGATCCAGGCCGCGACCTGGTTCTGCCCCGGGTGCGGCTTGGCGGCAAACAGTATCTCGTCGAAATGGTTGGAGTTGCCCTTGAGCGTCAGTGAGGCCATGGCGGTAATGCGGGCGCACAGGCGGCTCAGGTACTCGGCCCTGTCATAGGCCAGACAAGCCAGCGCCGTCATCACGGCGGTGCCGTTCATCAGTGCCAGGCCCTCTTTGGGCCTGAGCTTGAGGGCGCTGATCCCAAGTTCGGCATAGACCTCGCTGGTGGCGCGGCGCTGTCCTTGATAGAAGACCTCCCGTTCGCCAACCAGTGCGGCGGCCAGATAAGACAGTGGCGTGAGATCGCCGCTGGCACCCACAGAGCCTTCCTCCGGGATCACCGGCACTATGTTGAGGTTCAGCAGCAGGGCTATGCGCTCCAGCAGCTCATAGCTGACACCGGACTTACCCACGGCCAGTGAGTTGAGGCGACAGGCCATCACGGCTCTGGCCTGAGGGATTTCCAGCACCTTGCCCATGCCGCAGCCATGAAAGCGCGACAGATGCAGCGGCAGCTCGTGTACCAGATCCGGGCCGACATTGACGGTACAGGAGTCGCCATAGCCTGTGGTGACCCCATAGACCACGCCTTCTTCATGAAGCAGGCTGTCGATAAAGCGGGCGCCGCGCTGGATATAGTCACGGTACTCTGCACTGGCGTTGAGGGTTACCGGCGCTCCTTTGGCAATGGCGACCACCTGTTCCAGTGTCAGTGATGTTTGGCCGAAGCCGACCGTCTTGGTGGCCTTAACTGTTGCGCTCATGAATTGTCCTTGGGGCGGTCAGCAACTTGGTCCTGCCGCCAAAAATCGAAAAAGTTAAACCACTGCAGTGGTGCCTTGCGGGCAAAATGTTCCAGCCGCTGGGCATAGAGGCCGGCGGCCTGTTGCAGTCGCTGCTGCCGCTCGGCTCTCGGGCCTTTGAGACTCTGCTCGAAGGGCTCGAGCCAGACCTTATAGCCCTGCTGTTCCCGCAGGCAGAACATGGTGTAGATGGGGCAGTCCAGCAGCCCGGCCAGAATAAAGGGGCCCTGGGGGAAGGGCGCCATCTCGCCGAGGAATGGCACTTTCACCGTGCGACCCGGGCTGTGGCTGGAGGTGCGATCGGCGGCTATCACCACCAATTCACCGGCCTCGACCTTGCTTTGCAGCAACATGGAGGTGGCCGGGTTGAGTTCGGTGACCTGGAGTAAGTTGAGTTCACTGTCCGGGTTCAGCTGCTTGAGCACCCGGTTGAAGTTTTCGGCATTGCGGGTCATCACCATCACATTGACCTTCACCTTGCGCTGGTGAATGGAGATGGCGCGGCACAGCTCGATATTGCCAAGGTGGGACACCAGCAACACGGCTCCCTGGCCGCTCTGCAACTGCTCGGCCAACTGCTGACGGTCGCTGAACTCCACCTGTTGCAAACGAATGCGATCGCACCAGGCATCGATGCGATCCAGCGCGGCATTGCCGAAGGCGAAGAAGTGGCGCAGGCTGTCGCGCCAAGTCACCGGCTGACTTAGGCTCGGGTGCTGTGGCTCCAGTGCCTGTACCCGCTTTAGAAACGCTTGTGACGCCTCGCGGGCCTGTCGCCCTGTGATAAAGAAGTAACAGATCACCGGGTACATGATCGCCCGTGCCAGCCAGTGTCCGCCGAAACGATAGCTTTCGGCCAGCAGCTTGATACCCCAGTAGCAGCCCCGTTCCTTGACGTTGGACCAATGGGCGCCTTGGGGGTTGTCTTGTGCCGCTTGGATTGGCCCCAGTTTCTGCCCCTTGAGCTTGCGCCACAGCATGGAGAAAAACAGCCTGGTGTGCAGCTTGCTGATCCTCACATTGTCGGCCAGCCCCTGAAAATGGCTGCTGCCGTCTTCCGGGTAGATCACCTTGGTGGGAATATGTTCTATGGCAACACCGCGCCAGTAGAGACGCACCATGACTTCGATATCAAAGTCCATCCGCTCGCCGAGGGCTTCGCTGCGAAGCAGGGCCTCGGTGGCCGCCAGTGGATAGATTCGAAAGCCGCACATGGAATCGCGGATATCCAGGCTCAGGGTCTCGACCCAGACCCAAAAATGGGTCAGGTAACGGCCGTAGAGCCGACCCTTGGGCACGGAATCATCATATTGCGGCAGGCCGGAGATCAGCGCCTTGGGGTTGAGCTGCGCCCTGGCGATTAGCGCCGGAATATCTTCCAGATTATGTTGGCCGTCGGCGTCCACCTGTAGGCCATGGGAAAAACCCGCGGCCCAGGCGGCGCGCAGGCCTGTCATCACGGCGGCGCCCTTGCCGCGGTTATAAGGGTGATGTAGCAGGCTGACCCAGTCGCTCTGTTGTTCGGACAACTGTTGCAACAGATAGCGGGTCTCATCGTCGCTGCCGTCGTTGATCAAAAAGCAGGGCAGCCCCAGCGGTTTGAGGGCTTCCAGCGTCGCAGCGATATGGCCCCTGTGGTTGTAATTGGGGATGATCAGCGCCAGCTTCATTGCTTGGCCTCTGTCTTGAAGGCGATACGACCCGAGCCGAACTTCTGTTCGCCGTCGCTGTAGCTGAAGCTCAGTTTGCCCTTGGCGGGGTTATTGCTGATGCTGAGGGTGACTTGCATATTTGGCAACAGCAGTTGCTGAAACTTGAGCACCTCGAGTACCGCGACTTCGGCATCATAGCCGAATGCCTGGCTGCCGAGACGCACGGCCCAGTCCAGTTGAGTCACGCCGGGCAATACCGGCTGGCCGGGAAAGTGGCCGGCAAACATAGGCAGCTCGGCCGGAATGCTCAGGCGCCAACTGGCTTCATTGTTCTGATGCCGGTGTTGAACAATGGGCGGAAGAACAGACTTAATCATGATCAAACAGCTCGAGAATATCGTTTTTGAGCAACTTGCCCTGGGCATTGAGTGGCAGCTGCTGTGGATAGCGCCAGCGCCTTGGCAGAGTCACACGTTCAAATTGGCTCAGCAGATGGGCCTTGAGGGCGTTGTTGATGCTGAGTTTGCCCTCGGCTTCGAGCTGTGCCTTGCCAGCGGCGGAAAGCTCTACCGCCGCGCCCAGTTGCACTCTGGGGTTTTCCAGCAGCACCAGATGCGATTGGGTCACCCAGGGATGGGCGTTGAGCAAGGTTTCCATCTGCACCAGAGACAGGCGCTTTTCCTCTATCTTGACGATGCGGTCCAAGCGGCCTTCGAGGCAGAACTGGCCTTCGCCCAGCAGCCGAACCTTGTCTTCACAGCGGTATTGGTCGTCATCTTCGAGATAGGGCGAGCGCAGCAGCAAAGCGCCGTCGCTGTCATTGCTCAGCTCCATGGGGGCAAAGGCCTGCCAGGGCGTGTCGCTGCTCTGTTGGCGCCGATAACCTATGCCGCCGGTTTCCGTGCTGCCGTAGACCTCGATTGGCAGGCTACCGTAGCAGCGCTTGACCCCTTGGGCGGCTTCCAGGCTCAGGGGCCCGCCGGAGCTGAAGATCAGGCTGGGAGTGTGCAGCTGGCGTTCATGTTCCAGCGCATCCGGCAGCCTCGACAGCTGCGCCGGGCTGCTGATCAGGCACAGGTTGGGAAACAGGGCGGTGTAATAACTCAGGGTTTCCGGGTATTCCACCAGATCGCTGAGGAAGGGGCGACTGGCCGCCAGTGGCCAGAGAATCTTAAACAGCAAGCCATAGATATGCTGGTGGCTGACGGTGGCAATCACACTGCACTGTGGCAGGTGAGCGGCGAAGGTCTGCTCCAGCACACTGACTTCGGCATCCAGTTGCTGCAGGCGCTTGCGAACCGCCTTGGGTTGGCCGCTGGAGCCTGAGGTGAACAGCAGCAGTTCGCCGAACTCATCCCCCTCGGCCATCTGCGGCCAGGGCGAGTGGGGCAGTGACAGCTCTTTTTTCAGCTCGAGCCAGATCTTGCCCTCACACAGGGGGCGGTCTGACACTATGGCATCAAACTCCTGGGTCAGTTCGCTCAGAGTCCCCGGCTGAGTGTTGGCCGGCAGTATGATCTGCTTGCCCGACAACAGGGCTGCACAGAGGCCAACGGCGAACAGATCGCTGCTGTCGCAGGCCAGTAACCAACGCTTTTCCGACCGGGCTTGCAGGCGTTGATGCAGATGATAGACCTGGGTGGCGAACAGTGAACCCGTGACTATGTCATGGTGGTTAAAACTGATCAGTTGTTGCCCTGCTGGGCCTTGGGTAAGCCAGGTTTTCAATAACTCTGTCATAACTGTCCCTTTATGATCGCTTCAGACAAAAGTGGCGATAGAGCCATTCTCCGCCACCGAGCAGCCCCATCAGCAGATAGGCTATCAGGCCGTTGTACAGGGTCCAGGTCTCCAGGCTGGTAAGCAGCGCCGTATAAGCCGCCATGCCGCCGTTGAAGACAAACAGACCACACCAGAGTTGTGTGACCCTTACCAGGTAGGGCCTGGCTTCCTCGGGCAGATCCGGCTCGGCCAACCTAGCCAGACGTTCCACCATGCTGGGACCTTTAAGCAGCGAAGAGGCAAACAGCACCAGCATGCAGGCATTGACCAGCACAGGGTAGTACAGCAGCCAGTCCTGACGCTTGGCGAGCAAGCTGCCGAGCGCCAGCAGTAACCCCAGAACGACCGGAGCGGCCAGCGCCTTGAGCTTTTGCTTCCCCAGCAGCAACCTGGCGCCGAGCAAGGCCGCCAGCAAGAGTGCCAGACCATTGCCCGGCAGATAGTTCAGCCCTAGATATACCGCCAGGGGATATCCCAGCAGCAACAGGGCCGTGACTGTCTGAGCCAGGGCACGCATCAGTCTTTAACCAGTCCCTCGATGGCGTTAACCACGTCGTTGACCGTCCGTACCGACTTGAATTCATCGGGCTGGATCTTTTTGCCGGTCAGCTGTTGCAGTTTGATCACCAGATCCACCGCATCAATGCTGTCCAGATCCAGCTCTTCATAGAGGGAAGCCTCAGGGGTTATCGCCTCGGCATCCACTTCAAACTCATCGACCAGGATCTTGCTCAGCATTTCCAATATCTGTTCACGGCTTTGCATGAGCACCTCCTACGCGCGCTGGGATTCGATAAACGCGGCAAGGCTGGCAACACTGTAAAAGTGGGCCTTGGTTGCCTCTGAGTTGGCTTCGATCTTGACATCGAACTGCTTCTTGATCGCCAAGCCCAGCTCAAGTGCATCGATGGAATCCAGTCCCAACCCCTCACCGAACAGCGGTGCTTCGGTATCTATATCGTCGATACTGATATCCTCAAGATCGAGGCAATCTATGATTAGCTGTTTAATTTCGTTATGTAAGCTCATAATTTATATCTAATTGTTGTTTGTAATAGGTTTCCAGATCTCTGGTGAGTTGGCGTGCCATCCGGGCATCGCCACCGCTTTCGGCATCATACCTCAGATGCGCTATGCTTGCCCCGGTTTCCACTTGCATCTGTATGGTGCGTCTCGGGATTTCGTACCAGGGATCCTGTTTGGTGAGTCCGGGATGGACCACCCTGAGTACCACTGGCAGAATATCGGCCCCGGTGCGCAGGGCGATATTGGCCGAACCGCGGGCAAAGGGATTGATCACTGCGCCTTTTACCGTGCGTGTGCCCTCGGGAAAGATGATCAGATTGGTGCCTCTGGCCAACACTTCACGGCAGTCCTGTAGCAGCAGATCGGCGCCGCGATTGGGAATATAGCCGGCGGCGGAGACGACTCCGCGCAGAAAGGGGTTACGCCACAGTCCCTGTTTTACTATGCAGCCGGCATTGGGCATCAGGCTGATTAACACCACCACATCTATGAGGGTGGGGTGATTGGCAATCACCACCATGCCTTTGGCCTGCTGTAATCGCTGCAGATTTACCGTGCTGACCCTGACCACGCCGGCCCAGGTCAGCATATGCACAAAGCCGCGGAACATGTAGTGCACCGCTTTTTGTACTCTTTGAATGCGCACATCGCGCTCGCCGGGCCAGAACCTCAGCACAGGTAAAATGGTCAAGGAGCTCAGCAAGCCGCCAAGGCCGAAGGCGATATAACAGCTGATGCCGGCGAGCCAACGGGGAAAATAGCCGATACCGGTTGCCGGGGCTGTCATAGCGGCTCCCTTGAGGGTTCCAGCTGCCAATGCCAATGGGCCAGTTGCCCCTGGATTGCCGTGCCGTTTGCCAGTGCCTGCAGCAGTGCGCCGAAGCTCAGCGGCTGCCCGGCGCCGGTCTGCTGGCTCAGGGTAACTCGGGCGATGCCGGTAACATCGGCCGGGGCCAGCTGCAGAGACAAGGCCAGTGGCAGTTCCATCTCTTGGGTAAATTCATCATAGACGGGCGGCACAGGGTCATCGCCGAACACCAATAGCAGGGGGCTGGGGTCCTCGGCCAACTGGGCCCAGGCTTCCAACATGGCTTGGGATAGGGTATCTGTGCCCGCCGCCACTGAAGTGGAAGCGCCAGTATTACCCGTGACTATGCCAAACAGACCGCTGGCGGTGTTGTGAACCGATTGGCTGAAACCCATGGGAGAGAGCGGCTGCCTGGCAATAATATCCTGCAGCAGTTCTATGGTGCGATTGAGTTCGCCATGGCGCGAGGCAAATACGCTGCGGCATTGGCTGGGGGCTTCAGCCTGAAAGGCGGCTTCCAGCATCATCTTGCTCAGGCGGCTGAAACGGCGCCGCTGCATGGCGGCAACCTGGGGTAACTTGGGGGCAATGCGATCGCTGTCATCAAGGGCGCAGTTGCTACTTTGCCACTGCTGCCAATCTTGCTGCTGTTGATACTCCGGGGACCAGGCTCCCCAGGAGAGAATACTGAACGCTAGTTGCACTGCTTTGCCTCTGACACAGATCTTTGTTGCTATCCCTTACGGGTCGTGAGGGAGTGAATCTGTCGGGTCGGAATGCGACCGCCGTACCGATTGCCCGTTCCCTCTGAAACACCGGTACAAAGGGCCATATTCTACACTGAAAGTACGGGTTTTAAGAAGGGGTTTAGGTTACAGCTAAAGATCAGTTACAACTTTTCGCTAACAAGGGAATCACCCGGCGGGCGCCGGGTGATTCAGATGCCGCTCAGTTGCTCAGCTGGCTCTGCAGCCGCCGCAGTACCGTCTTGATCTTACGAGTGTTGTCGGGACCCATACGTACCAGCATTTTCTGCGCGTTGGGCAGTGTTTCCAGTTTGGGATCGACAAACTTGTAGTTCACGCTGATGGCGTACAGCTCGATAGGATCTTCTATCACTGGGGTTGCCAACAGCACCTTGATGGCTTGTTGCATCCGCTCATCGAATTTGAGATTGGGGTAACCCAGCTCATCGAAGGCCTGCTCCAGCAGCGGCGACAACTGACGATAGGTGTTGAGCAACTGCTCGTCGTTGAGGCCGGTGAGGAAGTCGGCGTAAAGGTCGTATCTGTGGTAGCTATCCGGATCCAGATAGGTCTTGTTGGAGATTTCAGATACTGTGAAGGTGTCGCTCGGGCCTTTCATCGGACTGGTTTTACGGGCCAGTTCGCCTTGGGCCAGATTATCGACAAACACCACGAACTGGCGTACCAGATCTTGTTCAACCAGCAGTGGCTCTATCTTCATGCCATCAGCCATTGCCACGGCCTTTTCATGAACATATTCATCACTTTCGGCCAGTGAAGGCAGAGGTTGTTCCGGCTCGACTTCGGGCTGAACCACTTCAGGTTCTGGCTCGGGTACGGTTTCAGGTTCAGGCACCGGGACTTGGGTTTGCAGCGGTTCGCTGGGAGCGGGTTCGGGGAGTTCAACCTGGGTGGGCTCTGCTGCTTGCTGCGGCTCTTGTTCGCCGCTGAAATAGTAGTAGGCTCCTCCTGCAATCAGCAATACCAACACCAATAGGATGATAGCAATGCCACTGTTGCCAGAGGACTTTTCCTGCGGCGCGATTCTATCTTCTTGATTGACTTGCATTGGATTTCCTTTCATTGATACCTGTGAGGCAGCGCCTCTCCCATTCTGCAAATATTGGCCATCTTGTCCAGCGTTCGGCCGCCTGGCAGCAGGATTTATTTGTGAAATATTGCCAGTAGAGCAGATCCTGTGGTGATTGACTTGAACCCCGGCTGAACTCTCGGCAACTTTGTGACGTTTTTAGCGCACTAGGCCTGAACATACTGCTGCCGGTCGCCCAGCCAACGCTGAATGATGGCATCGACATTCTCCGGTGCCTGGCTCATCACGTGGCGAGCCAGTTTCTGGATGTGGGGAATAAGCGCCTGATCCCGTACCAGATTGGCCACCTTCATATCGGCTATACCTGTCTGGCGGGTGCCCAACACTTCACCCGGGCCGCGGATCTCCAGATCTTTTTGGGCAATGACAAAGCCGTCGTTGCTCTGACGCAATACTCCAAGCCGTTTGGTAGCCGTGTGTGACAGCGGTGCCTTATACAGCAGGACGCAGTGGCTGGCCACGGCGCCGCGACCGACCCGGCCGCGCAACTGGTGCAGCTGTGCCAGCCCGAGCCGTTCCGGGTTTTCGATGATCATCAGACTGGCGTTGGGCACATCGACCCCCACTTCAATGACTGTGGTGGCCACCAACAACTTGAGGTCGCCGCGTTTGAAGCTGTCCATGACTTGTTGTTTTTCAGCGCTCTTCATTCGGCCATGTACCAGGCCTATGCTCAGCTCCGGCAGGGCGGTACGCAGTTCTTCGCAGGTGTCTTCGGCTGCCTGGCATTCGAGCACTTCGGATTCTTCGATAAGGGTGCAGACCCAGTAGGCCTGGCGACCGTCATTGAGCGCCGCCTGACGTACCCTGTCGATCACCTCCTGACGCCGACTGTCACTGATGGCCACTGTGGTGACCGGGGTACGCCCCGGCGGTAACTCGTCGATGATGGAGGTATCCAAATCCGCATAGGCGGTCATTGCCAGGGTGCGGGGAATAGGGGTCGCCGTCATGATCAGCTGGTGGGGATGAAAACCCTGGCTGATGCCTTTCTCTCTCAGCCCCAGGCGCTGATGTACGCCGAATCTGTGTTGCTCATCTATGATGATCAACGCCAGCTTGTGAAACTGTACCTGCTCTTGAAAGATGGCGTGGGTACCTATCACCATGTGGGCACTGCCGGAGGCGATATCCTCCAGCGACTGGGCCCTGGCCTTGCCCTTGAGCTTGCCCGCCAGCCAGCCGACTTTGAGCCCCAATGGCTCCAGCCATTGACTGAAATTAATTGCATGTTGCTCGGCCAACAGCTCAGTGGGTGCCATCATGGCCACCTGATAACCGTTTTCTATCGCCTGCAGCGCGGCCATGGCCGCCACCAGGGTCTTGCCCGAGCCGACGTCGCCCTGAACCAGGCGCATCATGGGTTGCGGTTTTTCAATATCGCGGCCGATATCTGCCACCACTCGCTGCTGCGCCCCCGTAGGTTTAAAGGGCAAGGCGGCGAGGAAGGGATTGAGTAAAGCGCCGGTGGCCGGCAAAGGCACGGCTTTGTCATGATTACTGCGCTCTCTGAGCTTGAGCATAGACAGGTTATGCGCCAGCAGTTCTTCCTGCACCAGGCGTTGCTGCGCCGGGTGTTGCCCCTGTTCCAGACGGTAGATATCGACATCCGCCGGGGGCCTATGCAGGGTGCGCACCGCCTGAGCCAGGCTTTGCTGATTGGGGCGCAGCGCCTCGGGTAGCAACTCCTGCAGTCCGTCCTCCTGCAGCAGGTTTAGAGCCTGCTCGGTCAATTTCATCCAACTGGCCTGCTTGAGCCCTTCAGTGGTGGGATAGATGGGCGTCAGGGTTTCACTGAGGTTGGGTGGTTCGTCGCCTTTGAGTATCTTGTAATCCGGATGAATGATCTCGGCCTGGTGGTTACCTCGGCGCACTTCGCCGTAGGCTCTAATGGTCAGCCCTTGTTGCATGGCATTGCGCTGGGCGGCAGAGAAATTGAAGAACCTCAGGGTCATGGTGCCGCTGTCATCACGGACATTGCAGATCAACATGCGCTTGCGGCCATTGATTATCTGGCTGGACTGAATTTCGGCTTCTATGGTGCCGTAGCTTCCGGGTGTGAGGCTGGCTATGGGGTAGATGCGGGTTCTGTCTTCGTAGCGCAGCGGCAGGTGGAACAGCAGATCCTGTACCGTGTTGATTCCGAGCTTGTGCAGTTTCTCAGCCATTTTAGCGGCTACGCCCTTGAGCTCGGTGATAGCAATAAGATCCAGTCTCTGCAAACCTTTAGCACCGGATTACTGTGAATTTATACATATACTATCAGAGAAATAGCCCTTGGCAATGCGTTGCGTTTATCGGCTGGGTAAAGTGTGGCGCAATGGTGGCAGGGCTTCTGCCTGGGGGCGAGTGTATGGCAAAAGCCCTGATATATTGGTGGCAGATTAATCTGTCAGCGCCACCAGTTGAGCAGGGTGACCAGGGGCTTTATCAGTAGCTGAACACTGCCTATTACAAACAGCCAGGCGCCGATAATAGTGTGAACATCTGTGAGAAAAAAGAAGCTGCCCAGTAGAAAACAGAGAGCGACTATCAGGTCGCTTAGGGTATTGAACAAGGCGTGTTTGGGAAGAGGGGTGGCGGGGGCTTTGATATCTTGCTCGGCAAAATATCGCTGCTTACTGTCGATCATGGTTCCTTCTTGGTAGTTATGATTCGCCGCGATACCTTAACGCTGCCATCCTCCGAGCGCAAATCTAATTCCCTTTGTTTTTGTGTGTATAAATATATCAACATAATCATTGAATTAAGTTAACAGCTGGCCCCTTTGGTTTGTCAGGCTTGGCTAAAGAGTAGCGTAACTTAACGGCCCAGGCCTGAACCCTGGGTAACTGTTATTTCGCCGTTAAAGCCTATCAGTTCGGCGAGTGTTTGTGCGTAGGCTCTGGCCTTGTCTGTGGCCTGCTTTTGAGGTTTGAACAGGCCAAAACCGAGTCGCTCACGCTCAGCAAAACAGAGTACCACGCTGACACTTATGAGCTCTTCGTCAGTCAGGTGTTCAAGCATGTGACTTCTGAATCTTTCGTTATAGGTATTGCGTTGCACCTCTATGCGGCAGAGTTGACTGAGAGGCTTGCTTTTTCCGCCCCGGAAGAAGCAGCCCTGTTGCAGATCCAGAGTAACGGGTTTGAGCAGGCGGTAGAGGTTCAGGCCCATGATGATGCCGCTGAGCCCCAGCACTATAGCTATGATGGCAGCCGTAAACCAAGTGTCCTGTCTGGCGGGGTCGAACACCAGCACTCCCAGAATTCCGGCAAGCATCGCCAGTAGTCCCCAAAGCGCGTATTTCAGTTGCGTTTGCCTGCTGCGCCAGATGAGTTTCAACTTGCCTGGCTCAGCCTCGAGCTTTGTCATCAGCATATGCTGCTGATATTGGCAGAGCCTGGCCTGCTGTGGGTTTTTGGTCATAAAATGGTCACCATGAAATCAGTAGTTTGTCGTAAAACCCAGTGCTTAAGCCAGCAGGCTCGAGTGAGCCGCTATCAGTTGCCAGCCGCTTGTCCTGTGCAGCCAAACCCGGGTAAAGCGAAAACGGCCGTTGGTTGGCGCTTTGGCATAGCTGCCTTGAATATTCACCTCCGCCGACACTATCGCAGTCCCCTGATGCAGCCGTATCTCTTCGGCCAGGGTGTCTATCCGAGTGATATTGAGCAGGCCTGAGCTGTGGGCATGCAGATCCTCTGCTTTGCCGAGCATTTGCCCCAGGTGATTGGTGAATATCAGTTGAGGCGACAACAGTCTATCCAGCAAATTGATATCCGAATTCAACATGGCGCTACGCAGTTGGCTTTCCAGTTGCTGAATGTCTGAGATGTGATTCATGGTTATTCCCAAGGCCTGATGAGTGACGGTAAAGAGGCAAGAAGGTTTAAAAAATACTGACTTTGGCACACTTGCCACAGTACCAGGAGTTTTGCCATTGATTCAGTGCCGCCTGGTATTGCTGCATCGACTTTCGCCCTCCCAAGTAGTTTTTCCATAGCCAATCGGCGCTCAGGATCAGAGTAAAACAGGAGACAAAAAAGCACAGCACCCCCAGCCAAAAACTGCTCCAGTTGCTGCCTGCCTGAAACCCCAGATAGCCGCCCAAGAGTAGTCCGGGGAAAGCCGCCAGAAATAGCACCAAGGGCTGAGGGTCAGATGGCGGCGAGCAGCGCTTGGCCAGTTCGGTTTGCAGTTGGGCGCTACCCTTGAGTTTTTGTTTTCCATGCACTGATAAGGGTTGGTTGTTCCACACGGGTTTGGCCGAGGCGCTGACTGACATTTCTGTTGTCCCCTCGGCATGAATGGCTTTGAAATGTCTGATATTATCTGAGCCGCAATGTCTGCAACGCATTGATTGTTCTCCTTAACTTAGACTAACCGGATCCCTGATTCTTCTCGTCCAAACAACAGCCTTCGGATAACAAGCCTTTGCTGGTCGCCGAGTCATGGTAAAGCTTTTAGCCTCGGCGGTGAACCCGAAAACCAGCTACAGGCACTCTTTTTATCCGTATTCACAGCGTTTGGGTAAACTCATATAAATTAACTTCTATGCACTTATGATGAAAATAAATTCATTGGATGCTGGAAGTGTGAAAGATAGTTCATCTGCGGACGGCCAATTTCATATTGATCGATTGGATTGGCAATACAAATTTCGCCGGAATGTTTGCTAAAGCAGATCGGCTTCAATATTTGAGCCGTATTTGGCTTAACTTAGTCTATACATCTGCCGAGGTAGACTTTATCTATTTACAATAATCATACAGGTTTGGCCCCATATTTAACTCATTGAGATTAATGAAAATACATTAGGAATTTATATTCCTTGAATATTAAATGGTTCAAAAAATAAATAAAAAATAATTGAACCAGGGGGCGTAATGACAGCAGCAATATCGGCAGTAGAAATCACCAGGGGCTCGGCACAGTGGAAGGTGGCAACCCGCTTCGACAGCACAGACTGGGGCTGGGTGATCATGAGTATAGGCATGGCCATTGGCGCGGGGATAGTATTTCTGCCTATTCAAATAGGCTTGATGGGACTTTGGGTATTCCTGCTATCGGCCATTATTGGCTATCCAGCCATGTATATGTTTCAGAAACTATTTATTAATACCTTGGTGGAATCTCCCAAATGCCGGGATTATCCGGATGTGATTTCCGGTTATCTGGGGAAAAACTGGGGAATATTACTGGGTGTGCTCTATTTCTTGATGTTGGTGATTTGGGTATTGGTTTATTCGACCGCAATTACCAATGACAGCGCTTCTTTCCTGCAGAGTTTTGGCCTCACCAAACAGCTGTTGTCCGATAATCCCTTCTACGGGTTGGCACTGGTTTGCATCCTGGTGAGTCTGGCATCCAGAGGCGAGGCGCTGCTATTCAAGGTTTCATCTTTTATGGTACTCACCAAATTGAGCGTGATCGCGATACTGGGTTTCATGATGATAGAGCAGTGGGATCTGAATAACATAGGTGCGGTACCCACTCCCCAGAGTGGCTTCAAAGACACTATTGTTATGCTGCCATTTACCCTGTCATCGATTCTGTTTGTGACCAACCTGAGCCCTCTGGTGATCTCCTATCGTGCCAGGGAAAAGTCGATAGAGGTGGCGCGCTACAAGGCTCAGAGAGCGATGAAGTTGGCCTTTGGCATTTTGTTTGTAGTGGTATTTTTCTATGCCGTGTCTTTCAGCCTGGCCATAGGGCATGACCAGGCGCTAAAAGCCTACGATGAGAATATCTCCGCCCTGGCCATGGTGGCTCAGGGTATCCCCGGAGACACCATCAAGCTGTTCAGCCTGATCCTGAATATTTTTGCCGTTATGACAGCCTTCTTTGCGGTTTACATGGGGTTTCGTGAAGCCTGTTATGGCCTGACCATGAACTTGCTGAGGCGCACCACTGCGGAAGAGAAGATCAATACTAAGTATGTCAATCGCGGCATTATTTTGTTCACCATACTGCTTGCCTGGGGCGCCATCTGTTTCAATGCGCCTGTGCTCAGCTTTACCAGCATCAGCAGCCCGATCTTCGGCCTGGTGGGATGTTTGATCCCGGCTTACCTGGTCTATCGGGTGCCTGCGCTGCATAAATATAAGGGCTTGTCTCTTTACATAGTTATCGCGACCGGCATCTTGCTGTGTCTGTCCCCCTTGCTGACATTCAGCTGAAGCCTTGTGGCAAGGCCTTGAGCAGGTTGGAGTTCCGCTCAAGGCCTACCCAGCTTCACCCCTAGGTTTTGGGACGTAATCCATCACGCAATTCACTCTATCTCTGGTCATTTAAGGAATCCTATGCACGAGTATTTGCTGTTTTCCCTGGGCGTATTACCGCTCTTGGTCATGATCCTGCTGATCTTGAAAATCAAGATGCCGATACATCAGGCGGTGTTAATCACTCTGTTACTGACCCTGGTCGAGGCAACCATTTTCTGGCATACCCCGGCACTGACCTTGGGCTCGGCCATGGCTTATGGGGTTATCAAAGGCTTGTGGCCAATAGTGATAGTGATCCTGGGGGCCATCTTCAGCTATAACCTGATGCTTCAAACCCGCAGCATGGAGGTACTGAAAAACCTTCTCGCCGGGATCAGCGACGATAAGCGGATCCAGGTGTTACTGATCTCCTGGTGTTTTGGCGGATTTCTCGAGGCCGCCGCCGGATACGGTACTGCAGTGGCGATTCCTATCGGGATATTGATTGCTTTGGGTTTCAAGCCGCTGAAGGCGGCGATTGCTTCTCTGGTGGCCAACACAGTGCCTACGGCGTTTGGTGCCGTGGGGATCCCTGTGTCGATTCTGGCTGAGCAGGTAAACCTGCCTGTGACTGAGCTGAGCGGCGCAGTTATCGCGCAGCTGGCACTGTTTACCTTGCTGCTGCCTTTTGTGATTGTCGCCATCATAGGGGATGGACTCAAGGCGATACGGGGAGTGTTTGGTATTTCGCTGGTATGCGGAATAGCAACACTGCTGCCGCAGTACTTTGTCGCCATTCATCTGGGAGCTGAGTTGCCCGCTTTTGCCGGCAGTTTGGTCAGTTTGCTGGTGGTGGCCTTGAGGGCTAAAAAACGCCAAAAGCCCACCCCGGCCGCTTATCGTATCGACAATGACCAGTGCCGCATCACCGGCCACTACAGTGGTGGACAAATCTTCAAAGCCTGCGCCATCTATCTGCTGATCTTTGTGTTTATTCTGTTGTGCTCGCCGCTGTTTCCGGAAATCAAGAGCCTGCTGACTCAGGTGTCTTCCAAGCCGGTATTTCCGCTGGCCAATGGGGTGGAGCTGAGTTTGACCATTGACTGGATAGCCACGCCGGGTGTCTTGATCATTCTGGCGACCTTTATCGGCGGTACCCTTCAGGGAGCCTCATTGGCCAGCATGTTAAAGGTGTTCAGCGCGACGTTAAAGCAGCTGAAAAACTCCATTATAGCCATCACCGCCATAGTGGCGATGGCAACCGTGATGGATGTCAGCGGTCTGATAACAGATATGGCCCATACCCTAGTGAATATTACCGGAGGGGCATATCTGTTTATCGCCCCCTTGATTGGCGCGTTGGGGACTTTTGTTACCGGCAGCGATACCAACTCCAATGTGCTGTTTGGTAAGTTGCAGACAGTGGCTGCGGAAAAGCTGCAGGTGGATCCGCTGTGGCTGGCTGCCGCCAATACCTCCGGAGCCACGGGCGGGAAAATGATCTCGCCCCAGAGCATAGCCATTGCCGTGTCGGCGACCCGGATGGAGGGCCAGGGCAGCGCTATCATGTCCGGTACCATCAAATACTGTATGGCTTACATCTTGATCCTGGGGCTTAAGGTGGGCCTGGTGTATTACCTGTTTATGAGCTGATTTCGGAGAATTTCTTCGACGAGGAGTTTACGCGAGGAGTTATTGTCTCGCGTACTCTTTGTGCAAAGAGAGCTTGCCGCTAACAGGCCAGAGTAATGGCAGTATGCTTGTTACTTGCCCGCCTGCTTACAGCCAGCCCTTTTGTTTGGCGATTCGGGCGGCATCGATACGATTGGAGGCTCCCAGCTTGTTGATGGCTTCCGACAGATAGTTGCGTACCGTGCCTTCACTGATAAAGAGAGCGGCGGCAATCTCGCCGCTGCTCTTGCCCTCGGCGGCCAGTCGCAGGGCGCGGCGTTCTTTGTCGGATAGCGGGTCTTGCTCCCCAAGAGCCAGCATGGCCAGTTCGGGGGCAATGACTTTTTTACCCTGCATCACCTTGGCTATGGCCTCGACCAGTTCCTCCACAGGGGCATCCTTTAGCAGGAAGCCGCAGACACCGGCCTCCAGCGCCCGTTTGATATAGCCGGCGCGGCCAAAGGTGGTGATGATAATGGTCTTCAGCGCAGGTTGCTCTCGGGCAACCCAGGCAGCCAGCTCCAGCCCTGAAGTGCCGGGCATTTCGATATCTGTCAGCAGCAGTTGAAAATCCTCGGTCTTGAGCAGTGCCAATGCCTGGTCGCCATCCGTGGCCTGGGTGACGCTGAAGTCCCCGGACAGTTGCAGCAGGCCGGCAAGCGCGCCGCGAACCATGGCTTGATCTTCCGCCAGCAATATCTTCATACCTGGCCCTCCAGGGGATTTTTGTGTTGCTCTTGGGCGAGCTTGTCCATGTTCTCGGTACTCTCGGTCTTCACTGTGCTCTTTGCTTTCTCAATGCCCTCTCCCTGGGCCGATAACAGCTGTTGTCTGGGCAGCAGTAAAAGAGCGCTGAACCCCTTTGCTGTATCGATTTGCAGCTCGCCACCCAAGAGGGCAAGCCGCTCGGCTATGCCTTTGAGGCCGTTCCCCGGAGTGGGTTTAAGCCTTATCGTGCCGTTGTCTCGCAGGCAAATGGTAAGTTGAGGCTCCAGGGTAAAGCTCAAGTGTGCCTCTGTGGCATCACTGTGCCTGAGAATATTGCTCACCAGTTCGGTCAGGATCAGTATCAGTTGGCTTTCTGCCAGTGGCGACAGCACAGGCAGTTCCCCCTCCAGGCTGACCGCCAAGCCTTTTTCGCGCAAGCGCCGACAGAGTTGGGCGCAGCAGCTATCCAGCCCCTGATGCCGATAGTCGGCCACAGCACGGCGAATTTGGCTCAGGCTGTCGCGGGCAATCTGCGCCAGTTCAGTGAGTTGTTCACGGCTGGCTTGCAGGTCATTTTTTTGCAGCAGCTTGTTCGCCAATTCGGCCTTGAGGGCGATGGAAGAGAGTTGATGTCCCATGAGGTCGTGCAGATCTCTGCCGATACGCTCCCGCTCCAACATGGTCGCCAGGGCACGGATCTCCTCTTCGCTACGGCGGGCTTGTCGTTTGGCCTGTTGGCGTTTGCGCTCGGCGACCCCAAGCAGAGAGGTAGCGGCTGTCAGGCCGCAGCCATAATAGACAAAATAGAGGCCGTTAAAACCCAGCAATTGATTCAATGCCAGTAGCACCAGGGCGATCAGCAATAATGCCGGCAAGAGCAGCCTGAGAGGATAAAAAAAGCCGATAAAGAAGGCGGCGAAGGTAAACAGCGACAAAGAACCCGGATTGGCGGGGGTGATCAAAATAGCCAGTAGGATGATCCCCAGAATTTGCCAGTGCACTTTATCCCTATCGGCGCCATAGGCGCGAAAATAACAGTAGATAAAGGGCGGCAAAACCAGCAGGCTGGCAAGCCATTGCCAGGGCGACACCGGCATAATAAACAGTGGGATAAAGTAAAAGGCCAGATTGACCAGATAGTATTTAGCCAGTTTGAGTTCGGTTTGAGTCTGTGGATCCTGCATCGGTTGTCCTCGCATCTCCAGCGCAAATAATGGCGTGTATCGGTGCACAAGTAAACCGGATCCCCGGGCGGAGATCCGGTCGAGACCTTAAGGTGGTGCGAATAAGCCCCAGTGGCGCTCTGGTACGCACCTTCCCTTATTGCTGCGTTTGTTTTGACAGAAGAAAACCTGCCCAGGCGTAGTCAGGATCCAGTGCCAGAGCTTGTTGCCAACTCTGGCTGGCGGCTTTGGATTGTCCCAGCTGTTGCTGTATCACTCCCCGCCAGGTGTAGGCTTCGGCCTGACCCCAGCAGATATCGCTGCAGGGATTGGCATAGAGTTTCAGGGCGCGTTCAATTTCCTGCAGGGCTCTGTCACTGCTGCCACCATACTCGACTGGCGTATAGAAACTGGAGATGGCGTCAATGAGCGCGACTCTGGGGCTGTTGGGCGCCAGTTGTCTGGCATTTTGCAGAGACTTGCCTGCAGCTTTCCCCAGGGTTGCCGATTGGCTTGGATTGGCGGTTATCTGCATACCATAAACAGCAGACAGAAGTGCCAGAGCTTCACCGTCCTTGTTGAAGTTCGGTTGAGCCAGGCTTTCGGCCGCAGTGGCCAAGGCCTGATCCCGGGTCTGAAGCTGGCCGAGTATATTGGCGCTGACAGCCAAACGATAGTTAGCGTAGGCCTGTTGATATCCCTGACTGTTGTCGGCGTAGAGGCTCAAGGTGTCAATGTCGATTTGATTTGCAGCGGCATCGATTTCATCAATGGTGGCTGCCTGGGTTGAGAGGGCCAGACTCAGGCCCAATAACAGTGTGAGTTTACGCATCATTCGCTCCTTGGATGAACAGACTCGAATCTGAGTCGGGTTTAGTATTCCCGAGAGCCTGAATTGGCGGTATTCACAAAGGTCATAAGTTGCAGGTGACAAATGTCATCATTACCGGCAAGTCACCGGCCTTGGTGGATATGCCGGCCGATGCCGTTTTCAAGATCAATCATAAACTGGATAAGGAACTGACCACGGCACCGGTAAAACTGAGCCGTGCCAGCATGTCAGCCATAGATGACAATACCCTGGCGATGACGTTGAGCTATGAAGATGGCTCCGAGCAGGTAATGCTGGGGCGCAAGCAGGGGGAGATGGTGGACTTCTACCTGGATCAGCAATTCATTGCCAGTGTCAGCATAGCTGAGATGGAGAGTTATGTAGCGGCTCGCTCTTGAGCGCTTCTGGGCTGCTTGAGCCCTTAACTTGATGATATCCCGGGTTTTGACTATCCATTCTTGACGTCAAAACCCGGGATTTTTTTATGCTACTGCGGCTTGGCAACAAAGCTTTTCAGAAGCATTCCGTTGCCAGTGGCGTACTCAGATTCAGGCGCTGGCGTGGGTAACCAGATAGCCCATATAGCCGCAGTAACCCAGCAATAATATGGCGCCTTCGCGGCGACCGATACGAAAACCGCTCCAGGCAAAGGGCAACACCAACAGTGCCAGGGTTAGCATCACGCTGAAGTCCAGGCTGCTGAAACCGGCTGAGCTGATAGGATGCACCAGGGCAGTAACCCCGAGGATCCCCAGCAGGTTGAACAGGTTGGAGCCAACCACATTACCTATGGCGATATCGCTCTGGCCCTTGAGAGCGGCCAGAATCGAGGTCACCAATTCCGGCATGCTGGTGCCTATGGCAATAATGGTCAGGCCGATCACTACTTCGCTGATACCGAAGGTACGGGCCAACTCGACCGCGCCATCGACAAACAGTATGCCGCCGCCCACCAACATGCCGATACCGGCGATGATAAACAGCAGCGACAACAGAGGGTTCTTGGGGCCTTCAATAGGTTCATCAGTCTCTTCGCCCTTGCTGCTGAAATAGCTGAGCAACAGATAGCCGACCAGTAAGCTGGTCAGTACGGCGCCGTCAATCAGGCTCAGTTCACCGTCGAGTACCAGCAGCCACATCAAAATAGAGGCGCCTATCATCAGCGGAATGTCGCGTCTGACCATCTGTGACTGTACCCCTATCGGGCGGATCAGCGCGGTCAGTGCCAGGATCAGACCGATATTGGCGATATTGGAGCCCACCACGTTACCCAGGGCAATACCCGGACTGCCGGCCAGTGCTGACTTAACGCTCACTGCCAGCTCGGGCGCGCTGGTGCCGAAGGCGACGATCGTCAGGCCGATCACCAGCGGGGTGATCCCCAGACGCAGGGCGATGACGCTGGCGCCGCGAACCAAGGCTTCGGCTCCCAGAGTCAGGATCAAGAAGCCGCCGAGAATAGAGAGTGCAATCAACATTAAAAACCGCTTTTCCTGTCAGTAAGGTGCCATGCAGAACGGCACCGATGAATGTGTTTGGGCTGCCAGCATAAGGTTTTTCCTCCCGAAGGCAACCTCTTTTTGACAGAATATGTCACAAAAATCCCGGCCGAAGCCGGGATAATCAGATAAACCAAGGAGCGTCGGCTCTAGATTTCATCTTCCCATACGACCTTGGCACCGCGAATGCCTTCCATCCGACTGGCGTATCTGCTCTCCAACACATGGCGCTTGATTTTCAGTGTCGGAGTCAGCACGTCGTTTTCTATGGTCCAGGGCTCCTTGACCACCAGAACCGCTTCCACGGTTTCATGGGATTCCAGGTTGGGGTTAACCGCATCCACAGTGGCCTTGAGCGAGGCGCGCACCTCTTCTCTGGCTTGCAGCGCCGCCCCTTCAGAGAGTTGCACCAAAGCTACAGGGTGAGGCAGTCCCAGGCCGATGACACAGATAAGCTCCACATGGGGATCCTGCGCCAGCTTACGTTCAATTGGCACAGGCGCCACATACTTGCCCTTGGCGGTCTTGAAGTTATCCTTGACCCGGCCTGTGATGCTGACGCAACCGTCGGCATCTATGGCGCAGAGATCGCCTGTGAGGAAAAAGCCCTCTTCATCGAAGGCGGCGGCTGTGGCTTCCGGCGCCTTGTAATATTCACGCATCAATCCCGGGCTCTTCACCAGCAGTTCGCCATTGGCAGCCTGCTTAACTTCGCAGCCGATCACCGGCTTGCCGACTGTGCCTATCTTGCTGGCATCGAAGGGGAAGTTGATGATTGAGTAGGCGCAGTTTTCTGTCATGCCCCAGGCTTCGCAGATATCCAAACCTATGCTGTGATACCACTCCACCAGTGACGGCGGTATGGGCGCCGAACCTGAACCGAGCAAACGACACTTGTCCAGCCCCAGCCCTTTATGGATCTTGCGTTTGACCAGATGGCTGATGAGGGGGATCTTCAGCAGCAGATTGAGTCTGGCGTAGCCGACCTTATCGATAATATTCTTCTGGAACAGGGTCCACAGCCGAGGTACCGAGAAGAACACGGTTGGCCGCATTCGCTGCACATCGGCAACAAAGCTGTCGAGGCTTTCGACAAAGGCAACGCAGGAGCCGGAATAGAAAGAGGAACCCTCTATCGCCACCCGCTCTGTGATATGGGCCAGCGGCAGGTAGGATAGCAGTCTGTCTTTACCATCTGTCTTGAGATCGCGCACCACGGCATTACAGGTCCAGCCGTAGCTACCGAAGGTTTGGATGGCACCCTTGGGCTTGCCGGTGGAACCTGAGGTGTAGATCAGCGTCATCACCTGCTCGGCCTCGGGATAAGGGGCATCCACCAGAGGTGTACCGAGATTCAACAGCTGCTGCCAGTGATATTGAGCCGGCATGGTGTCATAAGGCATTGCCAGGCGCAGAATATCACCGCCGACACCGGCTTCCTGATCGGCCCAGTGATCCAGCTTACCCAGCATGATGGCCTTACAGCCACTGTGTTCCAGCACGTAGCGTATGGTATCGGCATTGGCCGTGGGGTAAATGGGCACACTGATATAGCCGCCGTGCATCAGCGCCAGATCGGTAATGAACCATTCGGCGCAGTTTTTCGACAGCACGGCTATCTTGTCGCCGGGTTGCAGCCCCAAGTGACGCAGGCCGCCGCAGAGTTGTTGCACCTTGGCCTGTACCTGACGCCAGGTCAGATCCTGGTACTGGCCGTTGATCGGCTGCCTGAGATAGATCTCATCGCCTTGAGTCTCTACCCAGTGGTCGAGCATTTCCACCGGGCTCTTGAATGATGCTTCCATGGGGTGTCCCCTTTACTGTTCTTGTTATCTGCGTAGCTGCAGCTTCCCCCACGGCGGCTGCAACGATCTGATTATCTGTTAGTTTCGCTATGCAGTGGCCAAACCAGTATGGCGATAATTGTGATCTGGCGCAATATTTAATCGGTTGTTTGAAAAGCTTCACAGTTCGGGGACGGGTTCACGCATCCGCTGCCACCAGTCGGCAGCGGCGACTATCTGGCCCTGCGTGTCTATGGCCGGGTAGGGAATGCCTTTGCGCCGACAGGCTTTGGCATAAATGGGGTGGCCTTGCTCAAACAACATGGTCTGGCAATAGTCATTGTCCAGCTTGCGGGCGCCATAGAGCCCGGCCTCCTGCCGCTGACGCTGCGCCTCATACAATAGCAGCGCCGACGCCACCGAGACATTGAGGGATTGCACCATGCCGACCATGGGGATCACTACCTGCTCGTCGGCTAGGGCCAGGGCTTCGGTGCTTATACCATCACGTTCATTGCCGACAATAAAGGCTGTGGGGCGGCGGTAATCCAGCTCCCTAAAGTCACGTGCCTGAGGGCCGAAATGGGTGGCGACCAGCTGCATCCCGCGCGCCTTGCAGGCCTTGGCCGCCGAGGCGAAGTCATAGTGTTTAATGGTTTTTACCCACTGCTGGCTGCCGGAGGCGGTATTGCCGGACAGGCGCATATCGGCATCGGGCCAGACCGCATGAATTTCGTGGATACCCACAGCATCGGCACTGCGCAGCGCGGCGGAAATATTGTTGCTCTTGTGGACTTTGTCCAGGATCAGGCTCAGATCCGGCTGGCGCATATCCAGCATTTGGTTGATGCGAGCGAAGCGTTCGGGGCTCATTGGCGGGGGATCCTATATGAAAAAGGGCGCCGTAGCGCCCTGTATTGGGGAGGGAACTCAGAGTTCCATCACACCGTCCATCTCGACCAGAGAACCCTTTGGCAGCTCTTTCACACCGATGGCTGCGCGGGCCGGGTAAGGCTGGTTAAAGTAACGGCTCATGATTTCGTTGACCGTGGCAAAGTTGCCCAGATCCAGCATATAGATATTCAGTTTGACGATATCGGCCATGGAACCGCCGGCGGCTTCACAGACGGCCTTGAGGTTGTCGAATACCCGTACAACCTGGGTTTCAAAGTCGTCACCGGCCAGTGCCATGGTGGCTGGGTCCAGCGGGATCTGCCCGGACAGGTAGACTGTGCTGCCCACTTTGACTGCCTGGGAGTAGGTGCCGATAGCGGCGGGAGCCTTGTCTGTTGCTATGATGATCTTCTCTGCCATAACGCTCTCTCTTTTTTCTGTTATCAACGGTTACGGGATGTACGCAGAACCTCGGGCAGTACCCTGATTCGGCGCATAACATTTGCCATGTGGATCCGGTCGCGAACCGAGATGCGCAGGTTGATCAGATAGACGCGGCCATCGCGCTCTTCGGTGCTGAGATTGTGAATATTGGAGCCTTCGGCGGCAATGATATTGGTGATCTTCGCCAGCGCGCCCTGATGGTTGACGATTTCGACCCTCAGGTTGGCCTGGAATTCGACGCCATCGACGGCATCCCACTGCACCGGAATATACTTGTCCGGCTCGCCCTGATAGCCGCGGATATTGGCGCAGTTTTCCATGTGCACCACCAGGCCCTTGCCCGGGCTCACGTGAGCAATCACGGCATCCCCAGGAATGGGGCGGCAGCAGTTGGCGAAGGTAACCAGCATGCCTTCGGCGCCGCGGATCGGCATCAGCTTGTGCTCATCATGCTGCTTCTGCGGCTCTATCTTGTCGCCCTTGAGGCGTTGGGCTATGACTATGCTCATGGCATTGCCAAGACCTATGTCGGCCAGCAGTGACTGCAGATCGGCGTGTTTGGTGTCTTTGACTACTTTGTCTATTTGCGCCGGATCTATCTGTTCCAGCTTGGTTTCGCCCAGTGCATGGTTCAGCAGACGCCTACCCAGGGTGCTGGCTTCGTCCTGCTTGAGGCTCTTGAGCACCTGACGGATTTTGGCGCGGGCCTTGCCGGTAACCACGAAGTTGAGCCAGGCGGCGTTGGGGCGGGCACCCTTGGCGGTGATGATCTCGACCGTTTGCCCGGAAATCAGTGGCTGACTCAGGGGGTAGGCCTGGCGGTTGACCCGGGCGCCGACACAGGTGTTGCCCACATCTGTGTGCACCTCATAGGCGAAGTCCACCGCGGTGGCGCCTACCGGCAGTTCCAGAATGCGGCCCTCGGGAGTGAATACATAGATCTCTTCCGGGAACAGCTCTGTCTTGACGTTTTCAACAAATTCAAACGAGGTGGAAGCACTCTGCTGCAGTTCCAGCAGGCTTTGCATCCATTTGCGGGCGCGCAGCTGGGTAGTGGTACCCGAGGCGCCGGTCTGGCCACTCTTGTACATCCAGTGTGCCGCAACCCCTTTGTCGGCCATCTGGTCCATGTCTTCGGTACGGATCTGAATTTCCACCGGTACCGCATGGGGACCAAACAGCGAGGTATGCAACGACTGATAGCCGTTGGCCTTGGGAATGGCGATATAGTCTTTAAATCTGCCCGGACGCGGCTTGTAGAGGCCGTGCATCACCCCGAGCACCCGATAACAGGTGTCTATGGAATCCACTATCAGGCGGAAGGCATAGATATCCATCACTTCCTGGAATTGCAGCTCTTTGCTGCGCATCTTGTTGTAGATGGAATAGAGGTTCTTTTCCCTGCCCTTGACCTTGCCCTTGATACCCACATCTTCCAGGCGGGTACGAATAGCCGTTTCTATGCTTTGGATCAGTTCCTTGCGGTTACCGCGGGCGGCACGAACCACCTCTTTGAGTACCCGATAGCGCATGGGGTAATAGGCCTGAAAGCCGAGATCTTCCAACTCTGTCTTGATATTGTGAATACCCAGACGGTTGGCGATGGGGGCGTAAATTTCCAGGGTTTCGCGGGCAATGCGGCGACGTTTGTCGGGCCGCAGGGCGCCCAGGGTGCGCATATTGTGGGTGCGGTCGGCCAGTTTGATGAGGATCACCCGGATATCCTGGGTCATGGCCATCATCATTTTGCGGAAGTTTTCCGCTTGGGCCTCTTTCTTGTCGCGGAATTTGATCTTGTCGAGCTTGGAGACACCTTCCACCAGTTCCGCCACCGAGGTGCCGAACAGTTCGGCCAGATCCTGATGGGTAACTTGGGTGTCTTCTATGGTGTCGTGCAGCAGGGCGGCCATCAGCGTCTCGTGGTCGAGACGCATTTCGGCCAGGATGCGGGCAACCGCAACCGGATGGGTAATATAGGGTTCGCCACTGGTGCGCATCTGCCCTTCATGGGCATCACGCGCCACCTGATAGGCCTGCTTGAGTAATTCTACCTGCTCCGGCTCCAGATAACTGGCGGCAGACTCCTTGAGACCTTCAAACAGATACAAGTGGCTGTTCTCCTAAGAATATGCCTTAGAGTGAAGAGTTACCTTCTGCAATCGCTGCCACGGCAGCAATTTCAGCTGCTTCGCGCTCACGTACGCTCTGACGCTCATCGGCATCCAGAGTCGCTGAGTTAACCAGTCCCTGTTCGATTTCGCGCAGTGCGATAACAGTGGGTTTGTCGTTTTGCTCTTCAACCAAAGGATCTTTACCCTGGACGGCGATCTGACGGGCACGACGCGCCGCAACCATGATCATATCAAAACGGTTGCCGATTTGTTTAACGGCGTCTTCTACAGTAACGCGAGCCATGTGTTGAAACTCCAGTGATTTGAATGGAAAAAATGACGCAAAATTGTACACGAAGGCAATTAATCTGCCAACAGACCCTTAAGCATATCATTGTGAGTATTAATTTGACTAGCACGAGTCAGGCGTTGTGAGCGAATGATTGCGCTCAGATCCCCCAGTGCAGTCTCAAAATCGTCGTTGACTATGATGAAATCATACTCTTTATAGTGCGACATTTCTGACACCGCCTGTGCCATGCGGGAGGCGATGACTTCGCTGCTATCCTGACCGCGACCTGTCAGACGGCGCTCCAGTTCTTCGCGGGACGGTGGCAGAATAAAGATACCGATGGCCTCGGGCATCAGTTTCTTCACTTGCTGGGCACCCTGCCAGTCGATATCCAGGAACACATCTATGCCCCGTTCAAGCGTCTCTTCAATGACCTTGCGGGAAGTGCCATAAAAGTTACCGAAGACTTCGGCCCACTCGAAGAAGGCTTCTTCGGCAATCAGCGCCTTGAACTCCTCCACCGACACATAATGATAGTGCTGGCCGTGAACCTCTCCCGGACGGGGCTGGCGGGTGGTGTGCGATACGGAAACTTGTTTGTCGGCCGGTTTATTGGCCAGCAGGGCTGCAATCAGTGACGATTTGCCCGCTCCACTGGGGGCCGAGACAATAAAAAGGTTTCCGCGTGCACTCATAATATTTGGGTTCCAAGTCTTTGGCTGTAAAAAAGCCGGTGGCTGATGAGGGAAGCTGCGAACTATGCCCTGTCGGCACTCTGGCTTGCGCCAGCTACAGGTGTTCAAGGCAGCTTCCTTAAGGGCAGCTATTATATAGGCAGGCAATGCTGCCATGCCAGTGGCGCTGACAATTGCCATCAAATTCGTTAGGCTGCCATCAATAAGTCGGTCGATTTTTAAGGGGTTCTGTGCTGTATAAATCGCTCATCTGTATTCAGGGTTACGACAATGGTCTGCGACACGCGGCCATCAGTGGCGCCGTCTATCTTTTGTTACTCGTGCTGGGGTTGCTTTTTGGCGGCGGCAGTTTCATCTGGGTGCCCGGGATTTTACTGGCGCCCGTACTACTGCTCAGTTGCCGTCGTCGCTTGGGTGACGGTGGCCTGAATCCCTGGTTGTCACTGATAGGTCTGCTGCCTTGGCTTATTCTGTTGTTGACCTTGGGTAGCGGCCAGGAAGGCAGTTACCTGATAGGAGCCCTGGTGCTGGCTTTGGCGCTGCATACAGGTTTGGCACTGTTGCCTGGAGGGAATCGCGGCCGCGGCGCCCGCAGCAAGCGAGACTATGTGCAGGGATACTGTGGCCCTGTGCCTTTGAGCGCTGAGCGCAAAAACAAGATAAGGCGGGTCGAGCCAACCCTGGGCGGCGCTTCAGTTCTTGAACCTGAACCTGAACTTGCGCCTGGCTATGCTGCCGAGCGCGGCGCTGCTGAGTATAACGCCGTCCATGACCTCAGTCATGACGCCATATCCTATGGACCTGGCCGCAGCCGTTATTTCGACTCGGCGCCGACCGAGGGCGATATCTCAGCGATAGATACAGAGCCTGGCTGGCATACAGATAAGCAAGCCCGCCATAAGGTCAATAGCGCTGAGCCTGGGTTTGATGATGAGATCGACCGCACCGGTTCCTTGTCTGTGTTGCTGCTCTCCTGGCGCGATGCCGTATTGCAACTTTGGCAGCGGCTTGGCAGCCTCTCGGCCGCCCAGCGTAAGGGACTTGCCATAACCGCGCTGGTCACAGCGCTGTTTGGCTTGGGATTGATCATATGGCTGCTGTGGCCTCAGGCTAAGCCTAATGACGCATCAGGCCGTGAGACTACTGAGATTGCGGCCGAAACTTCCGACAGGGTGACTGTGCGCCTACCGGACAGCTTCAACCTGTCGCTCGATGGCGACTTGCTGCGTATGAGCTGGCTTGGCGATACCGACGCCCCTGGCCCCTTGTGGGATCTGGCGACCGCCAAGGGCGACCGCCGCTGCGCCGAGCTGGTGTTCAACAATGGCACTGGCTATCGGCCCATGTCGGTCGTTATCGGCGGTAACGGCAAGGTCGAAGCGGCCTTCAGCCCTCTGGATAGTCAGGTGATTGTTCAGGATATGGCGCGGCGGGGCTCGGTTAAGCTCTGCGGCTATGACTTCAGCCTCAAGGGTAGTCAGGCGGCATTGGGTTCTGTTCCTGCCTTCCGGCAGCTTATTGAATAGGGCGCATGTTGGTGCACGGTTAACCACAGCTTTGGTTCATCAGAGCTGTGATTCTGTTATACTGCTTCGCTTCTTTCGGCTCGGCTTTCTTCGCGGCATATTCGACAGTTTATGAATACAAAATTAACTCTGGTGATTATGGCCGCCGGGCTGGGAAGCCGTTTTGGCGGTGATAAACAGTTGGCGGCATTGGGGCCCAATGGGGAAACCATGCTGCAATTGGCGCTACGCTCGGCCATCAAGGCCGGGTTTGCCCGCGCGGTGCTGGTTATCCGCCCTGAGCTTGAAAGCGAGATCCGTCGCCAGTTAAGCGACTTCCTGCCTTCCGGGTTTGAGTGGCACCTGTGTTATCAGACGCTGGACGATCTGCCACTGCCGGTATCGGCAAGGCAGACAGGGGATATCACAAAGCGCCACAGTAACAGGCAAAAACCCTGGGGCACGGCGCATGCCCTCTGGAGTGCCAGGCATCTGGTCGATGGCCCCATGGCAGTGATCACCGCAGATGATTATTATGGCGATCATGCCTTTGTGCAGTTGGCTGAGGGGCTTAGGCAACATCCCAATGAATGGATGATGGTGGCTTGGCCGCTGGGACTGACCTTGTCCGAGCATGGCGGGGTGAATCGTGGCCTGTGTGAGGTCAATGGGAAGGGTTACCTGACTTCGGTGCAGGAGTGGCTCGATATTCGTCAAGGCACCCATGGCCTTGAGGGAGAGCTTCAGGGTGAACGCCGGCCGATAGCCGCCGATGCCTTGGTATCCATGACCTGCTGGGGCTTTTCGGCGAATATATTTGCCGCACTGGAGCTGGGGCTCAGACGCTTTTTGGCAACCCATGGCGATGATCTTAAAGCCGAGTGTTATCTGCCTGCGATAGTGCAAAATGCAATTGAGCAGCCAGACCCAGAGCCGTGCCAACAACAGCAAAACCTTGCCACCCGTAGTGTCAGGGTGGAAACCGCCCGCGAGGCCTGGTTGGGAGTGACATATCCCCAGGACGCCGCCCGGGTGAAACAGCAATTACAGGAGTTAATGGGTGCTTGAGCTTATCCGGCAGCAGGTGCTGCCTCACTTCGGGATCCCTGACAATGCCAAAATCAGCCCACTGGGCAATGGCCATATCAACGACACTTTTCTGATCCGCAGCGCCGATAGCGAATTTGTGCTGCAAAAGATTAACACTCAGGTATTTCGTGCGCCCAACGCCTTGGTCAATAATGCGGCCAAGGTCAGCGAGCATTTGAGTCAGTGTGCTGCGCAAGGCGGCTATCAACTGCAGCTGATAAGGCCTGTGATGACCCGCGAGCAGCAGTTGGCTGTGGATCTCGGTGAACAGGGATTCTGGCGCGCCATCAGTTATCTGCCTTTCAGTCAGAGCATCGAAGTGGTGCGCTCTGAGGCCGAGGCCGAACAGGCGGCGCGTGCCTTTGGCCATTTCGCCCGCACCCTGAGCCAAGTAGACCCCCATGAACTGGAAGATGTGATCCCTCTGTTTCACCATCTGCCGGGCAGAATCGAAGCACTTTCCAAGGCGGTTGCCGAGGACCCGCTTGGGCGCCTACAGCACTGTCGGCAGTGGGCAGAGTTGGCCTTGTCCCAGCAATCGCTGCTTGCGGAGCTTGAAGATACCTGTGCCGGTTTGCCGCTGCGGATTTGTCACAACGACACCAAGATCAACAACATGCTGTTCGACAAGCGTGATATGTCCAGCATGGCTATCATAGATCTCGACACCTGCATGAAGGGTTTTCTGATGTATGACTTCGGCGACATGGTGCGCACCTTCTGCTCACCCGAGGCCGAAGACTCCACCGCACTCGAGAAGGTCAGAGTCAGGCCCGAAGTGTTTGCCGCCATCTGCCGGGGTTACCTGGCAGAGCTGGGCGAGGTGTTGACGCCACTGGAGCGCCAGAGCCTATGGCTGGGTGCCAGGGTGATCTGTCTTATGATAGGTGTGCGTTTCCTCACCGACTATCTGTTGGGGGATAAGTATTTCCATATCCACCGCGAAGGCCACAACCTGGACAGAGCCGCCAACCAGTTCACCCTCTATCTCAGCCTATTGCAGCAGAGCGAGGCCCTTAAGGCGTGCTTGGTTTGAGCTATTTCGCCGTCTCTGAAAAGGGGGCGGTGAGAGGTCTCCTTTACGATATAGCCTGGAAAATCTGCTGGCGATGCAGGGCTAGATATTCTTCTGCCGGGGCAAACTTGTTTGGTAGACGAATGGGCTGGTTTTCAAAGCGCTCAAAACTGTCACTCAAATATCGATTTTCTTTCATCAGGAGTTTAGGGGATAGCAGCAACTCCAGATGGGAATTCAAAGTGATTAAGCCTTTATCAAAAGCGGCGTCATGCAAGCTGGAAAGACACAGGCCGTTACTGGGGTTGAGACGTTGCTTAGGCTCTTGGTTCCAAGGCACTATATGGCTGGCAATCAGTAACTCTGGAATGTCTAATCCTGTTATGCAACAGCGAAAATCATAGGCACTCAAAACCGAGTTTCTAAATACTTGTTGGCCGACTCTGGCCTTAGGGAAGGTGCGAATAAGTCCTCGTGGCACTCTGGCTTGCACAGCCATTGGCGTTCAAGGCATCTGACTGAAGGCATGCCGGGGCCTGTCGAAGTCGGATAACGCAGAGAGCCGGTTGCTGTGAAAGCCCCGAAGGGCGTG
>NZ_JBKORJ010000005.1:0-2894 GCF_047314585.1 Shewanella sp. BJSY2023SW005 | reverse complement strand
ATGGTGATGCTGGCGCCGTTGGACAGGGTCAGTACCAAGTCAGTTTCGGGGGCATTATTGACCGTGGCGGTATAGGTGATCTGGCCGCCTTCATTGACCTGCACCGGGGCAGTCAGGGTTACCGTGGTGGTATCTATGGTGTCATTGACCTGAGTATCGACACTATTGCCGAGGTCCAGGTTTTCGTAGTTGCCGCCCTGGGACTCAGTGACACCGACATTCAGTACTTCACTGTCCAAGTAGACATCATCGCTGGGGGCGTCGACGGTAACGCTGCCTGAAGTTTGGCCAACAGGGATCACTATAGTCGCGCCGTTGGACAAAGTCAGAACCAAATCACTTTCCAGAGGAGCATTGTCTACAACAGCAGTGTAGGTAATGCTGCCACCCTCGTTGACTTGGGTTGGTGCCAACAAGGTTACAGTGCTGGGAGCAACTTGAGTCAACTCGAAGGTGTTTTGTGACAAGCCATCTTGCAGTGTAATGGCATCAGCTTCGACGCCCACTGAATCGTAGCCACTGGCAGCCAGAGTTTCTGCCCCACTTCTTGCCAAGGAAACAAAGCCGGACGTCCCCTCATTCCCTTGAGCTCCACCGGCAGCAGTATCAGGCAATGAAGCGGTTGGATCTTCTCCCGCAGCGATAAGGGCCTGTAGCTGAGCAATTTCAGAATCTGTTGCAGAATCGGCACTTTGCAACGCTTCCTGAGGGACTTCAGCTTCACTTCCAAGACTGCTTCCGTCACTGAGCAAGAGCTCTATTTGTGCATCATTATCGACAAAAACTTCGCTTCCCTGCGCGACGAAGTCGCCCTGTTGTAGTGGCACTTGCTGGCCATTTGACATGACATAAGCCTTGCCATTCAAAGTCTTAACTTGACCATCTTGTGTAGTGATAAGTGCTTTCATGTCCCGCCCCCGGCGCTTGCAATATCCGTATCAATAAAGTTGCAGCCCAATAGGTTTGGGTTGCAAGTTGGCAAATAGTGTAAATCTCTTGGGTGCGATTTTAGATTAATTGTTTTCAAAGGTCAATTTTTTGACGCTATTTGCAAATTTGTTAATTTGCTGATTTAAAAGAAATATTTTTTGGTGTTGATTAATAAAAAAACAGGAGCCTGCGGCTCCTGTTGATTCTATTGAAAAAATTATTGCTTAAGGTTAGGGAATTAATTGTTCCTCGGATGAATAAGTATAGTTAGGCTCAGGAAAAGAAGCCTGAACAACAGGTTGAGTGACCAACAATGCACCGTCGGAGATAAGGGATTGAATAATCACACCTTCATCTGTAGTTCCATACTCTGCGGACAGATCCACACCATTGAGAACTATGGTGACACTGTCCCCTCCGGCACCTGTTGTGTCGACGCTTATGATGGTGTTGCCACCCACGAAGCTGAAGTCCAGGTAATCATCCAAAACCCCGTTTTCTTCATTGACCAAGATGTCTGATAAATCCAGTGCATCTGTGTTAGGGTCGAAGTTATAGACTTCATCAGTGCTGCCATCTGCAGACCCTGCATCCCAGATCAATATATCTCTGTCATTGTCTATGCCGGCATCCAAGCGATCACTGCCGGGGCCGCCAACCAGATAGTCGGCACCTGTACCGCCAAAGATGTAGTCATTGCCGGCGCCACCCAGTAGTTGGTCATCACCTTCCAGACCATAGATGGTGTCATTTCCTTCGCGACCGACAATTTCATCGCTTTGGTTTGCCCCGGTGAGCGAGTCACTTTGAGTGCTACCAAAGATGAGATTATCTATGTCGTCGGTTCCTGTTACCGTAATGGCATCATCAGGTAGCAGCTCGTGAGTAAATACAGCTTGTACATACCTGGCCTGATAACTGCCTCCATCATTGTCGAAGTAAGTAATGGTCCATAGATCGCCTGCTTGGGCCGGATTCAAAGTCAGGTAGTCGGCGAGAGTTACTGAGTTATCCGATTCTTGCACTATCTGATCGTAGCCAATACTGGCCTTCATCAAGCCTGAATCCGCATCATAGAACCAAGTCTGTTCTACGCTATCGACGGGATCTGCCAACAGCACTATGAAGGTTATGCCATTAATGGTAAGCCTGACTGAGACCTCTGTTTCCCGCTTGCTGCCCGCGGTAGTGTCAATGTCTCTCTCATCTCCTGGAATTGGAATGGCAAAGGGCGATTTCTGGTAATCGGTAAACAGATCCAGGCTACCATTGGCTGGATCTAAATTAATGGCATCGGCGAATCCGCCACTGATACTGAGGACAGCATCTTGATCATTCCCTGAGGTCAAAGGCGATGAACCATCACCTATGGTGACACTTTCCCCTCCCAAGCTGTTACCAGGCACAGCATGGATGATGAAGTCGCCATCAACCTGATCTGTACCTGAGTTGACTGTGAAGGTCAGAGAAATATCCAGTTGTTCCTCTATGTCACCGTTATCCCCCGGCATATAGACCAGACTGCCCAACTCTGTGGCGGATAAGGCCTCAGGATTGTTAAAGTCATACTGCACCAGCATCTGGATGTCTTCATCCCAATACCAAATGGAGCCTATCTCGGCGGTTTCCCCCGGATCGATAAACTCAAGGCTCAGGTTTGTGATGCTAATGTCATCAGTGGCATCTACATCGCTCGGTACATCAATGTTTAGCGGATAGCCGGCAAGATAAGGATCCGAGAGTTGTAACAGGGAGGCCGGAACCCAGATCTCTTTGGCAAATTCGCCTTCAACCGGGTCGTTGGTACCATTGATGGTGATAGTCACGGTTTCAGTGTCGGTGCCGCCGTTGCCGTCATCGACCGTGACATCAAAGCTCAGGGTGATGGTTTCGCCGACGGCGAGGAACTGCACCAGGCTGTTGGCAATGTCATAGCTCCAGCCGGCGTTGTCGACACTGAAGCC
>NZ_JBKORJ010000004.1:0-1057 GCF_047314585.1 Shewanella sp. BJSY2023SW005 | reverse complement strand
ATGAAGGCGGCCAGATCACCTATACCGCCACGGTCAATAATGCCCCCGAAACTGACTTGGTACTGACCCTGTCCAACGGCGCCAGCATCACCATTACGGCAGGTCAGACGTCCGGCACCGTGACCGTTGATGCACCGACTGATGATGTCTATCAGGACGGTGAAACCCTCACGGTCGGTATCACCGACGCCCAGGGCGGCAACTATGAAGAGCTGAACCTCGGCAATAGTGTCGATACTCAGGTCAATGACACCATAGATACCACCACGGTCACCCTGACCGCCCCGGCTGAAGTGAATGAAGGCGGCCAGATCACCTATACCGCCACGGTCAATAATGCACCTGAAACCGACCTGGTACTGACCCTGTCCAACGGCGCCAGCATCACCATTGCGGCAGGTCAGACGTCCGGCACCGTGACCGTTGATGCTCCCAGCGATGATGTATTTGTTGATGCGGAAACTCTGACCGTAGGTATAGATAGTGCACAAGGTGGTAATTTTGAAAACCTGGATACCAGTGACACAGCTTCCACACTGGTAAATGACACTACCGACACAGTTTTTGCCCAGATCAGCGTAGACAAAACCAGTGTCGCTGAAGGTGGTGAAATCACTTATACAGTGACTTTGGTCGATGCCAACGGTAACCCGGTAACCCTTCCTAGTGGTGCTTCGGTTACCCTTGCACTTGATTGGAGTGGTACAGCATCTGCGGCAGATGTTGATAATTTACCTCCAAGCGTGACCATTACCGGTGATAGCCAGCAAAGCTTTACGGTTAATACCATTAACGATGGTGTCTATGAAAATAGCGAAAATCTAAGCGTCGCCATTAGTGGTGTTACTGACGTCGATAATAGCCTTGAACAACTGGAGATAGGCAGCAACAACAGCGCCGACACTACCATTCTTGATGCCCAGGATGCGCCTGTGGTCGGCATCGTCGCCGAGCAAAGCAGTGTCACCGAGGGTGAGACCGCCGCCTTCACCGTCAGCATCGACCAGGTGGCCGACGAGGATGTGGTGGTCAACTTCACCTACTCCGGCGTGGCCGA
>NZ_JBKORJ010000003.1:0-55706 GCF_047314585.1 Shewanella sp. BJSY2023SW005 | reverse complement strand
AACGCCCTAAGCCAAATCGGCCTAGGGCGGTAAAAATATCAAAGACCCGATATCCTGTTAATCACAAGGCAGCTCCGCTTAAGTGAACTACGTTGGCATCAATTGCAGGCTTTTCTTTTCGCAAACTGTCTTTTCATTTTTGCCGCTTTTTCACTTCAGGTCAGGCAACTCAGCTCTTATGGCTGCATTGTTTGCAGCACCCCAGCAGCTCAAGCTGAGGCGATGCCAGGCTGAACTGATTGGCATCGGCACTCTGTTGCAGCGCTTTACTGATCCCGGGCTCCAGCAGCACTTCCTCCACCTGATGACACTCTTGGCAGATGAGAAACTGTGCCTGACTATGACATTGGCAGTCGAGGGCACCGCAGCTAACAAACTTATTAAGCGTCAGTAGCTTATGTACCAGTTGCTGTTCAGCGAGAAACTCCAGCATGCGATAGACAGACACTATGGGAAGTTGCTGGTGAAACTCACTCTTGACCCTATCGGCTATCTCATAGGCAGACAGCGGCGTATCGCTCATCAGCAGTACACTCAACACCTGGCTGCGCTTTGCCGTCAACCGGCCGCCATTGGCCTGGCAACGGGCTTGCGACTGCTGGAGTTGTGCTTGGAGCTGTTCATTTTGATTCATAGTGGCGTTTGAGTTTAATTGAATTATCTGGGCTGAACGTTTTGGTCATGTCTGTTGCCAATGTGAGTGGTCTGCATCGGCTCGGACTCTATGCTTTGAGTCCCTATGTTTCGAATCCCTGTGCTTTAAGCTCTGGCTCCCGGCTCATAGCATTGTACCTGCAATGGCTAGCGGTCGTCCAAGCCGGGAGAGAAAACCTATCTGGCTTCACTGCATCAAGCGATTGTTTTGGGCTTGTCTATTGCCACGGCCCTTCCCTCGACTGTGACTTCAATGTCTATGTTTGCTGGCGCACGTCTATTCCCTGCACAGCCGCACAAAAGATCAAAAATAAAACAATCAAAACAAAAATCAAACAAAAGTAAATGAACTTGCTCCAAAGTCATGACAACAACAAAATAATGAAACGTTATAACATTACAAAAGCAAACCAATGAAATACTCAATTCCTTTGCTCTTGCTTGGCAGCGTCCTGCCGGTCGCAGCTGAGCAGATAGAACACCTGCAAGTCAGTGGTCAACGTCCTGAAACTTCACTCAGCTATCGCCTCGATGCCGATAAACTGGTTATGGAGGGGCCTAAGCTTGAGGAACAGAAAGCCGCCACGCTGGGAGATACTCTGAAATTACAACCCGGACTCAACAGCAGCTTTTTTGGCACTTCAGCCGGTCGCCCTCAAATCCGCGGTCTTGGCGGCCAGCGGGTTCTGATAGGCCTCAATGGCCTGGGGGTAAGAGACATGTCCTCAATAAGCGATGATCAACTGATCCCGGTGGAACCCTTTCTTGCCGACAGCATTAGTGTCATCAAGGGGCCAGCGGCCACCATTCTCTACGGTGGAGAGGCGATAGCCGGCCTGGTAGAGCTTCAGGATGGTCGTATTCCATTAGAGCAAGCCACTAGCCCCCTCCAAGGAAAGCTGGAGCTGCAAACCGGCTACAATGCCGATCAGAGCCTGATGAGCCGACTTCAGGGCGGCAATGAACGCCTGGTATTTAACTTGAACTTACTGCACAGGGAACGCAGTGATTATCATATCCCCGGCTTCAGTAAAGACCGCGATTGCAAGGATTGGAGCCAGATTGTGGGCGACTCACGCTTGGCGGATCAGTGCCAGGTCGTACGCAGTCAGCCAGATTGGGAGTGGAACGGCAGTCGTTGGGTTGATGCAACCCCTGTTGAGCGGCAACAAATACGCGACCGCTCCATAGACAGCTTTGGTCGCGTCGACAACAGCAGCCTCTATATGACCAGCGGCAGTCTGGGGGCCAGCTTGCTGGGTGACAACAGTCTGCTGGGCGCCTCTGTAGGATATACAGAGAGTAATCGCGGCATTCCCGGATTCATGCATCTTGGCTCAAGGGCCACTGACACGCTGGAGCAAACCGGCGATATTCGCATTCACAGCAAACAACTAAGATTCGACAGTCTCTACCAATACAGATTCAGCGACCAGACATGGTTGCAGGACTTCAATCTCGCCACGGTCTACTCCAGACAGGAGGATGACGAGCAGATGTCAGCTCTGGACGTCAACGGCTTTGAACTCAATAACTGGCAACTCAATCCCAAGCTGAGCTACCAGCTCCATCCACGTCTTCCCGGAGCGCTGGGGCTGCAATGGGAACAAAGCCAACACCAAGGCTCGGGTGTGGACAATTACCTGCCGGAAATAGACACCAAGCGCCAGGCCGCTTTTTTGCTGCAGGACATTCTGCTGGGGCCTGTCAGTGTGCAACTCGGTGGCCGCTTGGAAAAAGTCGACTATCAACCCGAATTGGGAGATTACCAGCCGGGGAGAGGCGCGGGAGCCAATATCAAGGCCCGTGATTTTCATCTGAAAAACTATTCCGCCACCCTGCGTTGGGATATTTCCTCCCTCTGGTGGTTACGCACCGCCTTTGTCCATGCAGAACGGGCTCCCGCGGTGAATGAGCTTTACGCCAGTAATCCCCATTTTTCCTTACTCATAGAAGAGCAAGGCAACAGCGACCTCAAGACCGAGCAGAGCGACTCTTTGAGTCTCAGTACCGGCTTCAGCTATGGCGGCTTCAGCGCCAGTGCCAGTTGGTATCAAAACAAATATCAGGACTTCATCTATCTGGGGAACACAGGTGTCAGTCGCGGTGGTGTTTACGTCAGAGAATGGCGTCAGGCCGATACAGATAACGAAGGTATGGAGGCTGAAGTCAGCTATCGTTTGCCCTGGCAACGCTTTGGCGACATAGAACTGAGCGCCTTCATAGACAGGGTCAAAAACCAACCTGTATACCGCTACGATGGCAGTTATAACCCCTTTGATTTCCAAAATCCGCGAGAACCCCGCCCCGGAGAAGAGAAGGAATACTGGCGCCGTACCATGGAGGGCAGCAGCATGCCGAGAATGCCCGCCTCCCGCCAAGGGGCGGAACTGCGCTGGCAATATGGCGATCTGCGCGCCAGCATCAACTATATCCACTACGACAAGCAGGACAAGGTGGCTTATCTGGAAAATCCTTCCCGCAGCTATGGCCTGTTGGGGGCTTACCTGGGAATAGAGCAAAACCTGTTTGGCCTCGACAGCGAGTGGTTTATCCGCTTGGATAACCTCACTGATGAAGATGCCCGCCCACACAATAGTTTCCTGCGTTACCTGGCACCATTACCGGGAAGAAGCGCCGCAGTGGGATTCAGAGCCAAGTTCTGACGCCACTCCCATTGCAGTAGACTCTCTAAAAGAAGCACACTGCTGTGACCGCATGATGCAGCCGCAGCAGTGGCTAAATTAGGCGAAACCTTAGCGATAAGAAGCCAAATTCTGTTCGCTAGTGAGATTCAGACTCGCAATCCCGGCATCAATATCCCGCGCCAGCTTTTCAAGCCCCAGGGAGAGACTCTCAACCAGCGCCGGGTATCCGTCTGAAGCAAGGGGCACGTCATAATGAAAGTCGGCCTGCAACACTTGTTCGCCGGAAGACTTACTGATGCGCCAATGGCCCCCAATCAAGGCATCGCCGCTGTATCGTCCGTGAAACTCGTTGAAACTTAAAGTCAGGGTTAACGGCTGCTGCGCTGGTATATTGACCCAGGCCTCACGTGGGCATTCATTGGCCAACAAAGACGCCATCTTGACCTTTATCTGCTCAGTGATATCACCGGCCCACAGATGCTGACGGGCGATAGCCAATTCATGGTTTGAAACCTGATAAACCAAACCATTGCCCGCCAGAAAGTCGGCCATTTCCACCCCAACGAGGCGCCATTGGCACTGGCGCAGAGGGGATGTCGCTCTCGCTTCAGGAGTTGCCTGCGGCGCTTTACCCAAGAAGTAAGTGGTTACCTGGGGTTGGCTGGAGCAGCCGGCCAATACCAGCAGTAGAGAAAACAGGATAATTCGCATATCAATCGGCCTTTTTCGGTGTCGGATCGGCGGCAGTATCTGCCCCCATGATCAAGAGGTTGGGTTTTTCATTCAGTTGCCGTGACAAGGGCTGCAACTCCCGCATCACAGCCCTGAACTGTTTCAGGCTGGATTGCAATTCGGCGTACATGGCCGAGTCCTGGCCATAGTCCTGCGCCAACCCTTGAAATTCCCGCAGCGTGTTTTGCAGCTCACCCGGTAACGCCTGCATCTCCTGTTGTTTAAGCAACTGCTCCAATTTTTGCCCCACCTTGTCCCATTGCGCCAAGGCGGCACTGGTGTTTTCCAGGGTATGGTTGACGCCCTGGAAAGTGCTCTCCAGTGGTAAGTTATTTAATTTGCTGATCAGTTGCCCCACCTGTTTTTGTATTTCGGCCACTCCGGCACGCTTGGTGGGAAACAGTGGATACTCCATAAAAGTCCCGGCCTGGTATGGCTCGGCATCCGGATACAGATCCAAGTCGATGAACAGCGCGCCGGTTAACAGACTCCCGGTCTTGAGACTCGCTCTCAGGCCAGCCCCCAAGTCTCTGTCTATTTCTGCGCGCAGCTGCTCAAGCCCCGCCGACTCGGCGTTTTCAAATACCCGCGCCAGCTCAATTCTGACCAATACCGGGATAGTGCCGTTGCTCAGGCCTGCGCCATGAACACCATACTGCTGTAACGTCAGCGGTGCCTTGACCACCTTGCCTATGGTAATACCGCGGAATTCGACGCCGGCGCCTTCATGCAGCCCCCGCACCGACTCATCAAACAACATGACATATTCCAAATACTGGCTGTAGAGGCTCTGACTGGCCAACTCCCGCGAGTCATAGAGACGGAAATGGTCCTCACCATCCTCAACCTTTTCCCCGGCCAAACGCCCCTCCGGCAGGCCAAAGCTGACGCCTCCTCTGAGCAATGACTCCAGGGAACCCACCTGCAGATCCAGCCCCTTGGCAGACAGCTGCATATTCAGCCCCGAGGCCAGCCAAAATTGGCTGTTGCTGCGTACCAACTCATCATAGGGTTTATTGATAAACAACTGGTAAAACGCCTGGCGTTTATCGGTATCAAAGCCGGTGCTTTCCACTCTGCCGACAGTGAAGCCTTCGTAGAGTACAGGGTCGCCGACACCGAGCTTGCCCGCCTGGCGGCTATTGAGCACTACCCTGATGCCCTGTTCATCGGCCGAGGCCACCGGAGGATGCTCCAGCACATTGAATTCATAGTGGGCGACGGCAGATCTTCCCGGCTCCAGCTCTATGTAGGCACCGGACAACAAGGTATCGAGCCCTGTTATCCCCTCTTTGCCGATCCTGGGCTTTACCACCCAGAAGCGGGCGTCTGTGGTGAGCATTCTCTCGGCGTCCGGCGACACTCTTGCCGTCGCAATAATCGCGCTGTAATCATCACTCAATTTAATGCTCTCAATCACACCAACATTGACATTACGCGACTTGATAAAGGTTTTGCCTACCTCTATGCCTTCGGCGGTCTTGAGGTGTAGCTTGATCTCACTGCCGAGCTGATTGAAGTAGTCATATAGCATCCAACAGCCGATGAGTAATGCAACTATAGGTATCAGCCAAACTGTCTTACTTTGCCCAGCAACTTACGTCGAAAGATTTTACAATTCCAATCGACGCAGTTATCTGCAAGTAATGCGTAGAGCTGGAATACGTTTTTTTGGAAAAATAAATACCAACAACTTTATTCATCATATTGACGCTCATTATGGGATTAAGCTATTGCGACTTAATCTGGCGCATATGAAGTCATTTATTCGAAGATGCATCACATAACTGCACAGTTTTGTATTTGATGATGGGACTATTAGTATGCAGAATGTAAGTTATCCATCTTACTTTTATTAAATATTAGACAGCTTTATCAAAAAGGATAATTTTACTTTTCAACAAGATGTGTCAATGCAAGTCGCAAATGACACCCTTAACAATACAAAGTCATAAAGCCTGAAGGACATCCTTTATTTTCACAACAAGCTTATTACATTCATCTTCATTCTCAATATTGGCATAGCTAATTATAATCCCTTGTTTCTTTTCACTTGTTGACCATGAAGATAACGGTTCAACATGAAGACCTTTTTTTAAGAGATACTTTGATAGTTCTACATCTGTACACTTATTTAAACTTAACAATAATGTAATGTTCATACCACCATCCGGGTGAATAACACTCACTTCGTTCAAAATGGACTTTAAAACTTTTAAAGTAAACATCCTGCGCACTCTATACACCTCCTTCATACGCTGAATATGACGGTAAAAATGTCCTTCAATCATAAACAATGTTACTGCTCTCTGTGTAAATTCAGATACATTATTTGAATGCAAATCAGCAATATTGAGAAAAGTTTCCACTTTATATTCAGGCACAACAAAATATGCCAGCCTCAAACTGGGACAAAGGACCTTGCTAAACGTCCCCATATAAATAACCCTATTATTGACATCAAGGCTTTTCAGTGCAGGATTATTATGTTGTCCATTACAAAAGTCTCCATCATAATCATCCTCAATAATCCATGCTTCATTTCTTGTGGCCCACTTTAACAAGTCCTTTCGACGCCGCAATGACAAGGCAATGCATGTTGGACTCTGATGTGCAGGTGTTACAATTACAGCAGAAAAACTCCCATCGGGAGGGATGATTAACCCTTCCATATCAAGCTCTGTTGGTTCGGGAACCAACCCGTTACTTCTCAACAATTTTCTTGTTAACGGATACCCTGGGTCCTCAATGACAACCTTCGAGTTATTCCTTAATAGAGCTTGCACTATCCAATTTATAGAATTTATATAACCTGTAGTTATAAATATTTGATGAGGTTTACACTGGATACCTTTTGACATCTGCAAATATCTAGCAATGGCTATTCTTAGATCCAATATTCCCTGAGGATTTTTTTGATAAAGATCAATAACCTTGGTCTCTCTTGCACATTTTGCTATAGTTTTAGACCATACTTTGCGAGGGAAGCAATCCATGGCGGGAATACCTAGCTTGAACGGGATTTCGCAATCAAACTTACTTTGAGATAGAGATTGAAGGGGGGAGTATTGATGGACTTCTACATCTATAGTATGCAAATTTGCACTGACTTTTGTACCAGATTTTCCATTGGATTCAATGTATCCTTCGGATTTTAGCCGTGAGTACCCTTCCTCAACCGTCCCCCTCGAAACACCCATATCAACAGCTAAAGCTCGACTTGATGGAATTCTATCTCCCGAACTTAATGTCCCTGTTAAGATCGCTTCTTTTATGCGCTGATAAACTTGTTCATATGCAAACTGCTTAGTTCCGCTTTTCATATCTTGGACTATATTTTATAGTGAAATATGGTCCTTTGATTAGAGCACATAGCTAGCTATTATGTCTACACTAATAGTGTTAGACGTAAACGCAATGAGAATTTTATTAATTAATGCTAGCCCTAGGCAGCGGCTTGCTAGCTCTTATCTAATCGCTGAACAGCTGATAAATGAAGTTTTTTGTGCTTCATCGATTATTGATGAATTGGATGTAACCTCTCTACCACCAATTGATATTGATTATGCAATGGCTCTCTGCTCACAAGGACTCGTGACTGATGAATCAAAAGGAAGCTTAGCTCTTTCTAATAGCCTTATATCCTCCTTGACATTGGCTGATATAGTAATAGTGACTTCTCCTATACATAACTTTTCGTTACCGTCTGGATTAAAATGTTGGATAGATCATGTTGTAAGAGTTGGACGGACATTTGAAGTATCAAAAGAACGTAAGATAGGAACCTTAAAGAGTAAGCCAGTTTACATTATTGCTTCTGCTGGAGGTTACTTTAAAGGAGATCAAGCATATCAACCTGACTTCTTTACTCCTTATCTAAGAGAAATTTTTTCTGTAATTGGTTTAAATGATGTCTACGTTTTCATACTCGAAGGTTCTGCCAGGAAAGCAGATGCACTAGCTAAAAAGATGGATTATATAAATGAAGAAATTCGTTCACATCTAAAAAAGCATTATAGTAGCATTTTGTTATAGGAGATTTCCTGATCTAAAGATAACTATGAGAATGTCAAGAAGTTGAATTTGATTACAATCATCGTCACTCAAACTTCTTCTTTATGTTAAATTCTATCAATCCTATATAAAAGTATGGGTACGGCTTATTTTTCATAATTATAAGGAGTAGATATGGATAGCTTATCATTTAAGCACATGGAAAGTTTAGAAGAAATAAAGAGTTGTTTCATCATAATGAAACAGCTTCGTTCCCATTTGATTGATGCTGAGACATTTGGTTTGCAGATATTACATCAACGTGAGTCAAGTTACCATTTGCTCGCAGCATATAAAAATGAAGATATTGTTGGCTTAGCTGGATATCGCTATTTGGAAAACCTCCTTTATGGTAGGTTTTTATATGTCGACGATCTAATCGTGTCGAGTGATGCTCGTAACTTAGGTCTGGGAGAAAAGATTATCAGTTTTTTGCGTGAAGAAGCTCAATCCATGTCATGTGCTCATCTAGTATTAGATACTGGAATGGGGAATGCGCTTGCTCAACGATTTTATTTTAGAAATGATTTTCTCCCAAAAGGAATTCACTTCTCTCAAGAAATTTAAAGCAGTACAATCTCATAGCATTAGAGTTTTTGAGTGCTATACATCCCAGTTTAGATAAACTTAAAGAGAACAACATCTACACCAATTCACTGGAGAATATATGCGTTCACTTCCACTTCCTATATACACACTCATATTACTCATTTTCCTTTACCCTTGGTTTCTTAAAGGATTTTATCTAGGTAACGTCGGAGAACTCAATAAAAGCGTATCATTACTAGCGCTAGCCATGGCGTTTGGTACTCCTATTTATGCAATGTATCTTTCCATCCGCCTGAGACAAACACCCGCGGCTGACGATACCGAAAGATCACATCGCCACTTTGTCCTTCTTGGTGTCATTGTCCCATCCCTGTTCACCCTTATCGGGGTCATCCTATACATGCTTGGAATGGGGATGATGGCGGAATTATTTGTCTATTACACTTTTTGGGCCATTGCGGCATTTATATTCCTAAAATCTGACACCAGAGACTTATCCGCAGTTAAGACAGTTCCAGCAAGCTTAAGAGTTGCACATGGCATAAGCTCTCTGATACTCGTTGTTTTTATTGCCGCTCACCTTACCAATCATCTTGCTGCAAACTGGGGCGGAACAACTCATATTCAAGTGATGGAAACCCTTAGACTGTACTATCGAGAGCCGCTGGTTGAAGTACTTCTGATAGGTACCTTCTTATTCCAAATCGTGTCAGGCCTTATTCTATTATCCAAACATGCTGATAAGGCCAGTGACGGCTATAGAACCATACAGCTGGCTACCGGCCTGTTAGTGATGGTGTTCTTTACTTCACACATTACAGCCGTTATTGGCTTAGGCAGAAGCTTTGCGTCTGTAGATACGAATTGGGATTGGCTGGTTTATGCCCCAGGATTGTTAAAAGATCCATGGAATGTTCGACTGGTTGTTCACTATGGTCTGGGTGTATTTGCATTGTTAGTACATTTACTTTTAGGACTAAGAGTTGTAATGACAGCACATAAAGGTGAAAAACTTGCCAATAGAATGTTCTGGGTATGCATGATTACACCATTTATTATTACATTTTTTATCATGAAACCACTGGTTACAGCATAGTAACGTGATAACAATATAGAGCATCCATCCAAGGAAGGCTCAAGTAAGTCCTCTTGGAACTCTAGCTTATACAGCAATTGGCGATCAAGGTATTTGACTGAAGGCATGCCGGGGCCTATCAAAGCCGGATAACACAGAAAGCCAATTGCTGTAAAGCGACGCAGAGCACGCATGGGACTTGTTTGCACCTTTCCTAACGAAGCTTATATAGTATTTAAAAGAAAATTAAGCTATCCACATAGTTTCAACGACCACTGATTAGAAAGGAAATAAAATGATAAATAGAGTGACAAAACTTCTGGCTATGGTACTCGGATTCTCCGTTCATTTTGCTATGGCAGAAACACCTGCTGCAAATATCCAGTCGATAACGGATGAAGTAGACCAACAAGCCGATATGTTGATGGAAAAGTACCATATCCCCGGCATGGCTATCGCCATTAGTATTGGTGGAGAACAGCATTTTTATCACTATGGCATGGCCGATGTGAATGCCGGCATTAAGGTATCTCAGCACACCTTATTTGAATTGGGCTCTATCAGCAAAACCTTTACCGCCATATTGGGTAGCTATGCACAAAACCTTGGAGCATTTAGCCTGGAAGATAATGCAGCCAAGTATGTGAAAGTATGGGAAGGGACTCCGATTGGTAATACCAAACTTATCAATCTCGCCACTTATACAGCGGGAGGGTTGCCGCTGCAGTTTCCCAATGAAGTCACCACCAATGATGAGATGCTGGCTTACTACAAAGCCTGGCAACCTGAATTTGCCGCCGGAACCCATAGACTGTATTCAAACCCCAGCATAGGTTTGTATGGCTATCTTGCTGCGCTGAGCATGAAACGTGAGTTTTCTGAGTTGATGGAGCAAACTGTCTTGCCTCAGTTGGCAATGAACAACACCTTCGTCAAGGTACCCGATAACAGAGTGGCGCAATATGCCTTTGGTTATAATGCAAAAAATGAGCCCGTACGAGTGTCATCAGGCATGCTTGATGCCGAGGGTTATGGCGTCAAATCCACCAGTGCCGATATGCTACATTACCTCGAGGCCAACATGGGGCTCAAGCCTTTGTCACCTCAAATAGCTGCAGCCATCAAAGAGACTCACAAGGGCTATTATGACACAGCCAGCTTCACCCAGGCGTTGGGCTGGGAGATATACGAATATCCACTGACCTTGAGTAAATTACTTGAAGGAAACTCAAGAGAAATGGCATCGCAACCAACAAAAGTGAAGGCCAGCGACGATATCGTTGAAAAAACGGGGGAAGTCTGGATAAACAAAACCGGCTCCACCGGCGGTTTTGGTGCTTATGTAGCTTTTATTCCGGCCAAAAAACTGGCCATAGTGATGTTGGCAAATAAGAGTTATCCCATTAGCACACGGGTTGAAGCTGCCTATAAAATACTTGCAGCAGCACAGGAATGATGAGCATTTTAATATTTCCATACAGAGAAGGTTCGTATCTCATGCCGGCGGCTATGAAGCGTAAAAATTATTAATTTCCAAGCTGGCACTTGCTTTCGCAGGCAACAAAAAGCCAAAGATGCGCCATTAAATTTAACACAAGACAGTATTAACCATTGAATAAATATTGTTATTACAAATCCAGAATCGACATTAAAAAATATATGGCTTGTTAGATGCAAATGTAACTCCAAGGTAAATGGAGATTTGAAATCAGCGGGCTTTCATTCAGTTAAACAGAATTCCAGAGTATCTATTATGAGTAACAAACATTGGTCAAAAGTGACCTTACTGCATGAAGCTGTCACCAATCCCAACATCACTATCAAGGGTAAACACAGTTATTACAGTGACTGCTGGGACTCGGGCTTTGAACAGTCCGTCGTACGATATCTTCAAGGGGATGAGATCAGCCGCGATTGGGAGTTGGCATGGACAATCGATAAACTTCATGTTTGCATCGCCCCGGAAGTGGTTATCTTGATGGGTGGAAACAGCACTCACAGAGCCGATTGGTTTTGTTTATACCCATTTATGGACTTTATCGAAGATGCCTATGTCGGCAAAGGTGATACACATATTCATGATGGGGTATGGCTGGGCATGAGATCCATGATCATGCCTGGGGTCACCATTGGCGAAGGTGCCATTGTTGCCGCAAACAGTGTTGTCACTCACGATGTTGAGCCGTACAGCTTTGTGGCTGGCTCGCCTGCCAAAACGGTGAAATATCGCTTTGATAAAGCCATTATTGAAGAACTTCTGGCTCTAAAGATTTATGACTGGCCCGAAGACAAGTTCAATCACCTTAAACAATATCTTTGCGCAAATGATATTGACGCCCTGAAGCAAGCCAGTGCTCTTTACGATAACGACATTCTGGAAGCTGATTAAGCGGTTATTTCAAGTTACCGACTGAACCTTGCCTAGTGGCTCAGCAAGCCATACTGAAGCCCCGGATTCGTTCTATCTCAGTCAGGGTATTCGAGTTATCGCCAGCTCGGCGCTTATGTTTGAGCTGGCGACTTTGCCAAGAGGCAGACGGCTATGACTTACCGTCACTAATTTGTTGCTCTTCCTGCGGCTTTTTCAATCAGCATTGAGGAAGTTAACACTTGCGGCAATACTTGTGGCTGCAGGTTCCCTCTTTGATACCAAAGATATAAGGGCACACCAGAGCGGTGATGTTTTGCCAGAAAGCCAGTGATCTCTGGGTCACCATTTGTCCAGTCCCCCAACATCACCGCCGTATTGGCTCGGGAAAAAGCCGCTTGGGTTTCCTGCCGCTCAATGGCTGTCTTCTCATTCACTTTACAGGTTAAACACCAGTCGGCACTGAAATAGACAAAGACATCCTGATCTTTTACCAGGGCCAAGAGAGCCTCTTCATCGAACGCCATGGTTCTCTCTGCATCTGTGACAGTTGCCTTGATGCCACTTCCGGGAGCAACTGTCGTCAGGGAGACGCCGCTAATGACTAACACCAAAACCAGTGGCCACCAAGGTTTTTGACGCCCGGCCTGTTGGAACAATCCAGTAAGCCATAATCCCAAACTCAGTAACAACACCAACAGCAATGCAGTAAACACATATTGGCTGTCAGACTGTTGCATCAATACCCAAACCAATCCCAGAGCCGTCAAGAACATGGGCACAGCAAAAAAACGTTTTGCCGTCACCATCCAGGCACCGGGTCTGGGCATACGTTGACGCAATGCCGGAATAAACCCCACCAGTAAAAAGGGCAAAGCCATGCCCACCCCCAATCCGGCAAACACCATCAACCCTATGCTCGTCGGCAACACCAGGGCAGCGCCCAGCGCGGTGGCCATAAAGGGCCCGGTGCAAGGGGTTGCTACAAAAGCAGCCAGTACTCCGGTCCAAAAATCTCCCACCGCCCCTGGCTTATGCTGCAACCGACTACCCGAACTCAGGGTACCCAGTTCAAACAAACCGGCCAAATTCAGCCCTATGGCCATCATCAACAGAATAAGCGCTACTATGATTTCCGGTCGCTGCAATTGAAACGCCCAGCCCACTTGATGACCAAGCTCCCGCAACATTAAGATGAAGGCACCGAGGAGAAGGCACGCCAGCACAGCACCAAGGGTGTAAGCCACAGCCCCGGTTCTGGCCACACGCTCATCACTCAAATTGGCAAGACTCAGCACTTTCAAACTGAGAATGGGAAATACGCAGGGCATCAAATTCAGCAAGAATCCGCCCAGTACCGCCCCAAGTACGGCAATCAGAGAGGTGGCAAGCAAATTGCCGGGTTGCTCGGGCGGCAAACTCACCTGGGTTGGAAACACCAAGTCGCCCTCCGGTTGCCGGACAGCCTTGATTCTGATTGCCAGCGTCTCATTCAAGGAAAGCACCCCGTAAAAGTCGCTGACATTGCCCTCAGTGGCAACGGTTTGCATAAAGAGGCGATCGCCTTTTCGAACAAAGGATTGTGATGCCGTGTTGGATAGCACCCCGTTCACCTCGGGGTAAAAGTGCGGCTCCTCGGCCAGAGTGGTAGATTCAGGTAACGGCAGCGACAATACAAACTGATCCTTGTGAACAGTAAAATCTGCCGACGCCGCGGCAGGCCTTGGTATCAACCGTCGCCATGTATTAAAGGTCTTAAGATATTTCTTGGGCGCTCCCTTTTCCCCTACTATGAACCGGGTTTGTAATCGCTGCTGCTCGGGCACGCACAACTTGGGACTGCACACCAGATAGCGAATATCCACGGCGAGGGTGATAGGTGTGCCCGCCGCAATATCATCAGCAATAACCAATGGTGCCAATAAGGCATAGTCGCCGTGATAGATGTAATTCATCAGGTCACTTGCCAGCAACTGCTCGGGAGCGGGATATTGCAGCTCGCCAACCGTTACCCCTTCAGGCAGATGCCATTGCAGCTGCAGCGGGAACCCGGCGTCCCCTGGGTTTAACCAGTAGCCATGCCAGCCCGCCTGGGGAGACATACGTATTGCCAAGGTGGTTTCGGTTCCGGCCGCTGGCATGCGAGACTCAAGTAAAAGTGATGCCGCTATCTTTTGGCCTTCATCTTCATAGGCTTGCGCTGACATTGCAGAACACACCATGAGCAGGCAAGCAGTAATGATTTGCATCCATAACGAGGTGGTTTTCATTGTATGTTCTGCGCTCCAACCGCTTTACTTACCACTGAGTAACACCTGGAGGCGTTCGGCAAAGTCAGGTGCCTGACGGCTAACCTTTTCAGTGACTTTGCCGCTCTCATCGATAAAGACCATGGTCGGCAACTGGGTAACACCGAATTGCCCAAACAGGCTGCCTTCCTCATCGAAAACAATTGGCAAACGAGTTTGATAATTGGTTTGGTACTCGACCAAATCTGTCCGGGATGACCAGAGGTTAGTGGAAATATGCAACCATTGAGACTTGCCATTGGAGACGGACTGCTCAACCATTTCCCGCACCAATCGACACGATTTGGCGGTATCCGGCTCTGATTCAGCCAGGTACCACTCACACCAGGGGGCAAAGAACACGAGCCCGGTAGCTTTACCCTGCCGGGTTGTGGACGGCAACGGGTAGTCAATGTTGTCAATCGACTTCAATCTCAAAGAGGCAAGCTTATCGCCAACTTCGTAGCCTGAAGCTTTTTCAGCAACAGTGACGCTGAGCGGCGCCTTGTTTTCGCCTTTGTCTGCGATAACCGCTTCCAACGCCTGATGAAACGCCTCGTCATCCTGATGCCCCACATACGCAATACGGCCACTCCTATCAACCAAAAAGTGCTGCGGGGTTACCCTTAGCTTAAACGCCCTGGCCAGAGTGCCATCGTCTATGGTCACCGGCATGTTCAAACCGGCCTGTTTCACAAAAGCCCCGACGGAATTGATGTCATCACTGATACCGGTATTCACGGCGATCACTTGCAACTTCTCACCGTACTGCTGATAAATTTTTTCAAACCCCGGCATTTGCTGGCGACATGGAACACACCAAGTTGCCCAAAACTTGATGTATACAGGCTTGCTGCCATACAGCTGTTGTAGATTGAGCGTTTCTCCGGTCAGAGTGGTCAGCACTCGCTGCGGCGCCGGTGTGCCAATGAGTTCGCTACCGGCGAGTTTGGCCCTTCTTTCCCCTTCGGCGGCAAAATCATCCTCCGCCGAGGCCTGCCCTCCAAACACAACAGACAGAAGCTGGGTTAAAAGACCCACAATCAATAACTTGGATAGCTTAGAGGGTAAATGCGTCATGCTGTATTCCCATATCAGGTAATGGCTAAATGAAGGCCGTGGGGACCAAGGAGGTTTACCTGACTGAGATACAAAGTCGCCTTGAATTGGTTACGCAATGAAATGCCAGGTATCACGGCTGCTGGAATATTAGCTAATGATGGAAAATGCGAATTGTAGATTTTCGACATTTCATTAAGATGCAGTGAGGGGTACCGTGTTTTTGCCCAGCCGAGCTTTGATATACCCGCCCCCAGTTGATGGAGCACAGTAATATGTCGACATTGCCACATCTTGGTTTTCAGCGTTATCAGCCCTGTGCTCTACTGCGGCCTTATATCAGTTGTTACTGGCAGATTTTTAGACCAGCCGGCCCTGAGTCACTATCGACAGAATTTATGCATCCCGAAGGAGGCACAGGCATCATCTTCAATTTTGGCGCCCCGATGCACTTTGATGGCTTGCTGCATAAATCGCTGTGCCTGGTGACGGGGCCCACAAGGCAAAGCACCAGATTGGAGTTGTCAGGTCAAGTAGATGCTTTGGGGATCCGCTTCTGGCCTGGCAGCGGACGCGCATTTTTAAAATCCCCCCTTTCGGAAATCTTGGGGCAAACCCTGACACCGGCCGACCTGTCTTTGGTGCTGCTCAGCGATGAACTGGCGCAGCGCCTGGCCGTACTGGCAACAGCGCCGGAACGCATTGCGCTTCTGGAAACCAGGCTGATGCAATATCTGGCAGGTCATGAATCATTGGCCAAGGCAATGGAGCCGAGGATGAAATATGCACTGCACTGGATAACCGCCCAAAAAGGCCAGGGAGAGATCCGCAACTTATTGACCGAGATAGATATCAGCCAGCGCCAACTCGAACGTTTGTTCCAGCAAAACTTAGGCATGTCTCCCAAGAATTACAGTATCTTGCAGCGCACAGCCTTCGCCCGGGAACTACTCAAGCAGGAAACAGATAAGTCTCTTACAGAGATAGGCTATCACGCCGGCTTTTATGACCAAGCCCATTTCATTCGAGAATTCAAACAGGTGATAGGCATTACCCCAGGAAGTTTTAGAAGCAAGGCCCTACAGGGGCGATAGCACTGAAACCACCACATTTTGATAGCACTAATAAACTCAAGACTGTACATCTCCATCGATAAGATTTCCCTGTTTATATGTTAATATTCCAGCCAACGTCCTGAAATGGTGTTTCAGGAGTACCGTCATGCTGGATATGCGGGTGTGGCACTTCAAAGTTGAGCTGTCGCCATAAATGCAAAAAATTGTCCAAAAGACTATGAAGGAAGTACTTTTTGTTTTTTATCATACTATTATCATGTCTATTCTTTAAAGAGTCCGGCATCAACACTTATGCGGTTTCGCAAGATCTTGTCAAAATTAACAATGAATTGATCGATTCAAACAAAGTGAATGGCGATATATTTTTTGATATAAGAAACTCATCTAAACCTTACATAAGGAGTTTAATGAAAAAACACAGCATTAAACGAATTACTTTTAGTAAAATTAACCAAAGGATATCTATACGGTATTCTTTTGGCGGATGGGCGAGTTGGTTAATGCCCTATCGTTATTACTTATTTAGCTCCGACGGATACACTGAAGAATACCAAGTTAAGTCTGTTAGACAATCAGTGAAAGATGAAACCGAAGAGTTTTATCATTTCTGCCAAAAGTTAGAATATGAAAACTGGTTCTATTGTGAATCTCAATCGTAGAAAGCATGCATTAATGATATTTTTACAAAAAACTAAGTCAGTTCACCCCTTTACTTACTCCTCGAATTAATGGTGCATACAAAAACTCCATCAGTCGGCGGGTACCCGTTTTAACCTCTACCATGACTGACATGCCAGGCTTTAACTTAACCCACTTGCCATCAACATTAATTTCGTCTGTCACCAATGATGCTTTAAGGGGAAACAATAGACTAAGCTGTTCGTGCTCTATCGCGTCGGCTGAAATATCAGTTATAACACCATAGGGTTATCGAACGAAGGACGCAATCATACGGCACATCAAAGTTACCGTATTGGCAGTAAAGAGCCTTGGTTACTGGCAACCAACTTACCTATGGAGGTTTTCTCTTCAACCCAGGTGGTCAAGCTTTATGCCAGACGGATGCAAGGAGAAGAAATCTTTCGCGACCTCAAACGACATGGACTCAGACAAAACTGCAACCATTGTCCAAACCGTTATGATGTGTTGCTGTTGATAGGCTTTGATGTATCGCTCTGGCTTGATAAGGAGGCGCGACAACGTCCGGAATACTCAATCATAGAATCACATTTCCGCAGGCCCTAGGGTGAATTTCTTAAACGGGTTAATACTTCTGGGAGACCCGAATTATGAGGGGATCCTCCAGCACCAGATCAACAGGCTAGTTGACCAATAAAATGCCGGCATAGTGAAGTGAGAAAGCCTACTAATGTGAGCGTTTGGTTGTGGGAAATCAAAGCAGAACTATGGGGTCAAGGTTGTGGGCCGGATGATATAACCACCTGAAAACAAAAAACGACCCAAGGCAGGTTTCTGTTATCTCTATGAGAGATGGTAGCAGAGGTCGGAGCGACGGGGCTGGCCTTCCAGCCGATGCGCGCGTGGCGCAATGACTTACTCAGACCTGACTCGGGGCTGACTCTGACCTGAAAACAAAAAAACCGACTCAGGGTCGGTTTCTGTTATCTCTTAGAGAGATGGTACCAGAGGTCGGACTCGAACCGACACGCTTTTAAGGGCGGGGGATTTTGAATCCCCTTCGCAGAATTCTTATATATTGTTTTTATTGACTTTTGACTACTACCGATCAATGCTCTAGAAATCACTCTAGAACAAGGTGTGAAACATATGACAGAAAAGACTTGGGTAAAACTAGCTGACGGACTGGCAATCTATAAGATGAAACAGTCAAAAAACTGGTACCTCAGACTACGATTTGAAGGTGTAGAGTACCCCGCAAAAAGCCTCAGAACGGCAGATCAGGCCGAGGCTACAGCAGAAGCTTATTTTATCTATAAAGCCGCTCAAAAGAAGATTGAGACAGAGTTTCTAAAGCCAAAATCACAAACAATAGCTCATATCTGCAAAGAAATTGAGAAGCAACTGATTTCAAGAAAGAAAGATAAATCTGAAGTAGAACAAAAGAAAATACATAAAGAAAATCTGAGATATATAAAAATTTTTGAAAAACTGACTGAAAAATTTGGAAAAATAGATATAAAAGATTTTGACTATGCTTATCTTGTTTCATTTTACACTGATTTTCAGACAAAAATTAGTACAACTCAATTGAGATACATCAATCTAGCTATCAAGAAAGTGTTTGACTATGCTTTAATTAAAAGGTTAATCACATCTGTTCCAGCCATTCCTTCTATTAAAACCAAGAAAAAGGAAGATACGAATTACTTTAATAAAGACGATTATGACAAAATCATTCAACACATTAAAACACGTAAAAAGAAAAAAGGCATCGCAACTGAAAACAATGACTTGTTACTAGCCGCAATTGGCTTTATCACGGATTCTGGCATAAGACCAGGAAATGAACTGACTGAACTACAGGCAAAGGATTTTCAGATAGAAACAATCAACAAAAATCGCTATTGGACAGTAAAAGTTAAAGGCGGAAAAATTGCTGAAAAAGAGGGCCTGAAAAGAAGAATAATTCTATCAGGTCACGCTATATTACATATAAAAGAGTTGCTATTTAAAGAATACTATGAGCATAACTTAGACAAGTACAGTGATGTACATTTAACACAATTTTTTAAAAAAAATAAGGATAGGTATATTTTTAGAAGAAAAAACGGTCAGATCCCCAACTATCCTAGGATTTTTTCTGATGTGATAGAAGAAATAAAAGAAAGTCTTAGAGAACATAAATTAACGTTATATAGCGGTAGACATACATTTATAACTAATCAGTTAAAACGCAATGCAAACATAAATATTGTAGCAAAACATTGTGGAACATCTGTTGAAATGATCGAAAAGCATTACAATCATTTACTTTCGATGATGAAACCAGACGAATTATTAGAAGCTGAGTATATTTTAACCAGTGAAAATTCAATTGATCTAGCATATATGATAAATGAGGATTTAGAGAAAAAACTGGGAGTGCCTAGACCGGCAACCAAAGAAGAATTATCCAGTTTTCTATCAGAAGAAGAACTAAGCAGGGTGATTTTTTAATCGATTAATGTTTAACGTTGAAAGATTTACAATACGAGGGCTGCACCCTCGCGCTCCTGCGGTTTTTAAAACCAGACACTTGAAAACTGTCTGGTTTTAAAAACATTCACTTTACAGATTTCCACATTATTAAACTAGCTATGATACTCTTAAGACGAGTTATGAACATTTCCATAAGATCACTTTAGCCTAATTCATAATCAGAATTATTAACATATAGAGATTGATAAACACTTTCTGTAATAATATAAATTTACTATTTAATTAGTGTATTCTTAAGACTCCTTCATCTAAAAGCCATTCAATATCTGAATGATAGCATTTCAGCAGATATATCAAGAAGCTTACAAGATTTACAAACAAGCTGTGATAGTTTAGATTGTAATACTCCAAAGTTTGAGCCAAATCCTGGAACCACCTATATTGAATTTTTTGTGATTATGGTACAACTGCACATGCAGTTGCAGTTGCAGTTGCAGAATTAAACTAAGAGAACTCTAGTAAGTCTAAAGTAAGTGTATATTGATGGAGTCAGATCATTACATACCTCAGAATCACATTGCTACAAATTTGGGATTTTACAAAATTTATGACATTACAGAAAAGCGGTTGAAATATATACACAACAATTATTTTGATTTTTCATCCGAAATAGTTAAAGACTTGGCAATAATGAAATTAGCCTTATCAATAAGGCATTATCAACACAAAAAATAGAGAGTTTAATCTTTCTACTGACCTATAACAAAAAACATATTAATATATCAGTTTTTTCACTTTCCTGCTTAAACTGCTTGTGCCTTTTTCACATCAGAATATTTTGTTGTTTAATTTGGTTTTACACTTTCTCTAAACTCTATTTTAATGTCTTATAATGAAAATAACCATAATAATTATAGACTTAATCTGCAATCACGGCGTAAAACCAGATAAATCTAGTTAATACGCAGATTTTAGTTCATCGGTAGACAGACTTTTAAATTACTTACGCAGATATAAGTAACCAATGCGCAGAGGTTTTATAAAATGTTTTTATTCACCTATTGAAAAAATTAAAACATAGGTTATTGTCTAAAGTATAAACAGGATATACATTATGACATTAACCCCATTCAACTCATATAACACAGTTTTACCATCTGCATTTTTGTTTTCCCCAATTTTCGCACCAATAAAGTTTGATAATAGAAAAGGTAAGGTTTTTTTTAGATCAGAAAGAACTAAAAATGAATCTTTGACATATTTTGGATACACATTAGACTGCGAAATCGATTTAAAACTTTATGCTCTGATTATAAATAAGTCTTTTGACACAAAGAATTATTCTATAACCATCACAAAAAATGAAATATTTGATGCATTAAAAACCTCACCTAATGATCGACATTGTTCAAAGTTCAAGTCATATGTAAAAAGAATAGAAAGATTTAAAAGCTGTAATTTTGTATTGGAATCATCAGACAATAATATAGATTTAAAAGAGATTAATATCGCTGATTTTAGAATTAAGCGTAGACAATACTCATTAATCCATGACTATTTGGTATCACCAGATAATAAGTCAATACAAATTTATCTAAAATACAGTTTTAAAAATGACTATATGTCTCAATTTAATATGCAGCTTCTAAATTTAAACGATTTATCAAAGTTTAAAAATAAATATGATAAAGCAATCTATCTAATGATTCTTACAAAGACATTTAAGAATAGAAATTATTTTTTCATAGATAAAAACAAATTATATTCCAAGATTTTGAAGAATATAAGTAAAAAAAGAGCAAATGAAGTCATTATAAACACATTGAAAAACTTTATTGAGTTTAAATTAATATCTCAGTTTGAGGATTATAGTTACAACTCATTTAAAATATACACTAATAAATAATTAGCTATTGAATTTCTGTATGTATATGCATGCCATGAAAAATATTTTTGTTTAGTCATGGTATAACTTTATTAGATGCAATTTAAAACATTTTATTAAATGTATACTCACTATACTTTGTACCAAAGTGTTCGCAATTGCATTGAGCCAAAAACAAAAAAAACTGGAGATAAATTATGAAGCATATACATACAGTAGCTAGAGTCGAAAAAATTAAGAGCTGGTCGCAGATGAAAAATACAGAAAGACACAATAATAGAACAATGAAAGTAGAAAACGCCGACGAAAATAGAGATGCAATAAGAATCAAGGGTTCTGATAATTTAGTTAATGACGTTAAATCAATAATGCTGAAATACAAAGTCGATATAAAAAAATTAAGAAAAGATGCAGTATTAGCTAATGAACTAGTATTTAGTCTTTCAAAAGAGTTCTTTACTGACAAAGAACTAGACTATAAAAACAAATTCAACAAAGAAAGAATAAGAGCTTTTTACAAAATTTTAGTAAAACATCTTGAAGAAAAATTTGGTGATAAAGTTGCTAATGTTTGTATTCATTTAGATGAAAGCAACGTTCACTCTCATGTAGTGATAGTACCAATAATAGGAGAAAGCAGACTAAGTGCTAGAGACTTTTTTAATAGAAAAGCATTGATAGAGTTACAAAAAGATTATTGCAATGCATTTAATACAAGTGATTTAAAATCAGAATTCAAATTTAGCTACACTGAAAATAGCAAAGCAACTCATCAAACAGTAAATGAATTTTATAAAAAAGCTAATAAAGCAAAAGAAAATGAAGAAAAAATTGAAAACCTAGAAAGAGAAATTGTAAAACTAAAATCAAACAAAAACAATTCAGAAGAATTTATTGAGCTACAAACACAAAACAAAAAGCTCAAGAAAGATTACGAATTAACAAGATTCAAACTTGAAAAAACAGAACTGTTAGTAATTGAAAAGGAAGAAAAAATATCTCTTTTATCTTCAATGTTAGACAGCTTAAAACTTTTTATAAAAACATTCGCAAGTGATAAATTAAAATATCTAAGCAAGAGTTTATTAAAAAGCTTAAACATTGAAAGTGATAGAGAAACAGACTGCAAAACAGAGCTTAACAGTCAACTAGAAGAGTATGCTGAAGCATCTGAAGTTGTACTTGATACAGTAGAACAGATAGATGAAATTAAGAAAAAGCACTTATACAAGCCAGAACTGACATATAAACTTAAGAAAAGAACTCCTTAAAAAATAAATGACAACGTTAAGTTGTCATTTATTCTGATAAAAAGCAACGCTTTTATTTTTTTGATTAATAGTATATAAAATTCATCAATTTTTATAATAAAAGGGCTCTGACTCTAAAGTAGGATATAAATCAAAAGAGATTGGAGCGACTTGAAAAATTAAAGTCAAATTATTATGAAATAGAAATAATATTGATAGCTTTACTACTAGCATTATTTAAACCTAAATGGATAATAGTTAGTTTAAATCCGGATGCAGGTCACGTTTCAACTACTGAACCTCAAATAAATCTATCGATTTGACAGTGTATTAAAAAATCAAATACTCTGTATATTAAAGCGACTTACTTATATCAAAAAACCAAGAAGTTTAAAAATTACAAATTTTTAGTTTATAATTAGATGAAATGATAAATAGGTTTAGACATTAAAGCATGGTAAGAATAGAGAATAAAGAAAGCTTAAAATAGTCTTAGATAAAATTGTCTATTTGAATCACATTGTTGGTTTTGATATCATTAAAAATGACCATGCTGAAGAAGCAATAATAATTAACAAAAACAATTTCCCGTTAGATACTCATGAAACATGAAAGCTCTATCTAAAAACTGCTATCTCAAATCTTAAAGCTAAATTCTTTAAATATTCTTTATCAGTATCGATAGTAATATATTTATCTGAATGTATTCCCTTTAAATATTCAAACAACTTTGTCATTTGGCCTGATTTTCTATATTCCTCTTCCGTGTAGCAAACCCAAATGAATATATCACCCTCATTTATTTCATACATAAGACATGCTTTATTGTCAATTGATAATACCCAGTAGGGATAGGATGAATATTGAGCTTCATCTAAATATAAAGCTTTAATTTTATAATTATTATTACAAGCGTCACTGAGACATGTAAGATCAGCTTCGCAATCAACAAAGATATCTGCACCACATTCATCTGCAATTTCAGCAAATCGTTTATTTAATATTGCAAACTCAAACAATGGTTGTCGCTTTAACATAGACACGTTTCATTTATACCTTAAACAATCAGTAAAGTTATAATAGTTTATTATAGTATTTAGATAAGATTTGGTTTGAATATTTACGGATCTCACTACAATTTTTTGCGTCTGTTTTTTGTAGGTAACTCAATAGGTAGTTTTTTGCACCAGTAATTGAGTGAAGTGATTGAGCTTTTACAGCGGGTTCTCCAATTATTATATTGTATAATCCACCAATATTTCGCTCAGATACTTCATAAGAAAAATCATGATAAAGTTGATATAATTTGATTGAATCAGATAAATAGAAGCTCTCAATTTTATCCACTGCTTGTGGATTAACTTTTTGCACTGCGGCACAGGCCATACTAGCCATAGATAAATCTATAATGGCCACATCACCAACAGGGCTAGGTTCTGCCTTTACCACTCCCGAAACCAGCATCAATGAAATGAACAAATAACGCATTAGCAATCCTTACTTTAGGGATATTAAAGAAACCTTAAAACTATATTAATACCTTACAATGGTAAGAAAAGCATTTCAAACAGGCCATCATTTCTAGAAATAAAAAAAAGCTCCCTAAAGGGAGCTTTTTAAGCTGGTAGCAGTGAACGGACTCGAACCGTTACACCCGAAGGCGGTTGATTTTGAATCAACTGTGTCTACCAATTCCACCACACTGCCAAAAATTTCAACATACTCTAGAACGCTCTAGAAGTTTTTTAGAGTACATTTTTGTTAACTAATCTATTGATTATCTTACAAAAATATACTTACTTACAGTGAATTTTGAATCCCCTGTGTCTACCAATTTCACCACTCTGGCACATATAGATTGTTTCGCGACGAAGTCTCATCGGCGAGTGAACGGCATTATACCTGTGCTCACTTCAATGGCAAGCGCTTTACGAGCCTGTTTGCCAAAATCCTGCTCGGTTGGACAAAATTCAGTCTGGCTACTGGGCTCCGCGGGCAATTAGGAAGCTTGTGTACTCCTTGTCACTGCCCTGAATATGGTTGATAAGCCAGGATTTGAGGAAGGCCATCAATTCATCGGCAACATCTTCACCACTGGCCACTCGTTTCTGGAAATCCAGTACCTTAGCCACTAATTGCTGGTGTTTAAGCTTGTGCTGCTCGGTCTGCGGATAACCGAAACGGGCAAACAACTCCTCTTCATAGGCGAAATGATTAGCGGTGTAATCCACCAGGCCCTGTACTATGCGTTTAATCGCTTCCAGGCCATAAGCTTCTTCCAAGGTGCGGTGCAGTTCATTGATCAGGGATACCAGACGTAGGTGCTGACGATTGATCTCTTCCATGCCGAGATCCAACTGCGGCCCCCACTCAACAAAGCGATGGCGTTTCTCCAACTGTTCCATCGCCCGTTTGTCGACATGGAAGCGCCCAAGCAGGGAACTGATCTCCTGCGACATATTGAATACCTTCAGACTGGAGAGGTTGGTACTGTGGGTCTCTTTGGCATTCTCCACCGCCACTTGTGCCATTGAGGAGATATTGCTGCTGATCTCTTCGGCAACTGCCTGCTGTTGTTCCGAAGCCGCCGCTATTTGATGCGACATATCTGTAATGCTTTCAATCTGAGCCACAATTTGCCCCAATGCTTGCTGCGCCTGGTGAGCCATAGCATGGGTGGTACTGGCCTGCTCGACACTGGTGGTCATCACTTTCACGCCTTCATCGGCGCCCTGTTGCAATTGCAATATCTGCTGTTGGATCTCAACTGTAGCCGCAGACGTCCGCTGTGCCAGGCTACGGACTTCATCGGCAACCACAGCAAAACCTCGGCCATGCTCGCCGGCGCGGGCACTCTCGATAGCGGCGTTGAGCGCCAGCAGATTGGTTTGCTCTGCCACTTGGGAAATGGTGTCTATGATGGTACTTATGTTGTTGCTGTCTTCCGCCAGGCGGGCAATCACTTGCTGAGTTTGCCCAACCTGAGCCGACATATCATCTATCTGCCGCACCACCTGCCTGACAGTTTGGTCGCCACTGCGGGCCGCCTGCCTGGCTTCTTCTGCGGCATTGGCGGCACTGGCAGCATTGCGGCTGACTTCCTGCACAGTAGAAACCATCTGGGTCATGGCGGTTGCCGCCAATTCCGCTTGTTTTTCCTGCTCCTCCACTCCGATATGGGCGGCATCGCTGATGGACTTGATATCCATGGCCACACTCTTCATCGCATCTGCGGTATTGACCAAAGACAGAATGGTGCGGCCAACGTCCTCTCCCATACGGTTGATACCGTGGACCACAGAATGGAACATGCCGGCATCCTGTTCCGACAACTGATAGCTGAGATCGCCTTCTCCCAGATGACGGGCGGCATTTTCCAGGCGCTTGAGATTGGACAGCTGTCTGGCACCGAGCCAAGCCAGCACTATCAAGGCGGCCAATAGAGAAGCAAAGGCGAGATAACTGGCGCCGTGTAACAGGCTCCACAGGGGGAAAAGCAACAAGAGCAACAGCGGATAAAACTGCCACTGGTTTAATATCAGTTTTAAAAGACCTCGGGATGTTTGCATCGCACGCTCCTTGCCAATGAACAATCGCAGGCCAAGCCACCCTACTCCTTTAGTGTAGTAATTAATATTAGCCTTTGATCCTATTCCCTTTAGGGAACACTTACGTTGCTCCTTAGCCGGCTAATTTAAGCAAAACATGATAAAGCTCATGTTTTAACAAGCTGATTTACCCGATTAACAACTCTGACAACATTTGTTGATCGAGATCAGCTCCGGCCGAAGCAAATTTGGTTAGTTTAGCTTTGACTTTACAAGAAAGAGGACTTCAGTGATGGCATTCTGGTTAGATCTAATGTTCGGAAACCCCATAGGCTTACTGTCGATGATAGTTATCTTCAGTACTATCGGGATCATCTCCTACATTATGTGGATGTTTATTGTAAAGTCAGCAAAGCCTTAGCTTTGATTTCCATGTTCTTTTAAATGCAATGACGTTTTTGAGTATTGCTTGGGCAGCCCTGTGGCTGCCCTCTTTTTTTGCCGCCTTCAAGCAGCGTGTTTCCGCACTTGGGCAATACCATTGATAAATTGCGGTCTTGCCTTGATAAGATGCTGCAGCTCTTCCTGGCTGGGCTCACCGGATGGTAAACGCAATACTTTGCGGTTCAGATGCTTACGGGCAGCCATGGCTATCTTGTACTCGGCGGTGGGGCCTTGAATGGCGTAATGGCGTTCATTTCCCAGGCTCTCGAGTATGTGAGCCTTGAGCAGTGCCTGCACCGGCGTTTCATTTTGCGGCAGAGTCAAAACACTGGCTCCCTGCAAGAAGAACTCCCTTAACAGGGCCCGCTCGGCGGGATCCAGTAACCTGACTTTCTCTTCAATCATTTCGTTGATCCGGCGCTCACTCAAACGGCTTATCGCTTCATCCAACAAAAGATTGACGGCCAGCGCACCAATATAGGCCAAGGCCAGCAGCAGTGTCAGGCCGATATAATGGGCATTGGCTTCTACCCAGGATTCCAAATGCAACAAGGCCAGCAAGGACTTTGGCATAAACAGTAGCAATGTGGTTATCAGCAGCACCCACAGTGTCAGTTGCAATGCAGCGGCCTTGAACTTGCCCTCTTTCAATACCTCAAGTTTCAGTCTCTTCATGGCTCTATCCAGCGTCAGAAAATTGTTCCAACCGCTAATCAAGCAAAACCAGTGCCAGGATTGCTCAGCGAACTTTGCCATCAGCGGCAACAAAAAATGCCGCGAAAGTCAGATGCGAAGCTATGCTTAAAGCTATCCACAGCAAGCACTTAAGATAGTTGAAATTAATGCCCGGTTTTATGCAGCAGCTCATCAGTAGTCCCATCGGCCGCAGGCTGACTCTGGCTATTATCTTGTTCAGCTCACTGATCACTCTGGTGACCACAGGTTTGCAGTTGGTTTCCGATTACAAGGGTGACATTGGCCGAATCAACGATGAGTTTGCCAATATTGAAAAAGCCAACCTGGATGTACTGGCGGCAAGTATCTGGGTAATAGATGAAAGGCTTATCAAGACCCAACTCAACGGCCTCAACCAACTGCCGGACACCAGCTATGTGGTCATAGAAGATGACAGTGGTAAAGAATGGACCGCCGGCGAGTACAGAGACCAAGGTGTAATAGAGAAGCGCTTTCCTCTGGTGCACAAGACCAGCAGCCAGAATTTCAATGTCGGTGAGCTGAGAGTTCAAGCCGATCTCTCCAAAATCTACGACAGATTGGTGAACAAGGCCTTACTGATACTACTGGCCAATGGTATCAAGACCTTTCTGGTGGCCGGTTTTATTCTCTATCTGGTTTGGGCCACCATTACCCGGCACTTGTTGCAACTGAGTGAGTACTGCTCAGAGCTCGATTTGGAGCAGGATTATCAACCACTGCAGTTTAAGCGTCGGGACAAACAGGATGAATTTACCCAGGTTGCCCTGGCCATCAATTTGATGCAGCAACAGCTGCGCGCCTCCTTCACACAGTTGAACCGCTCCCGCTACGAACTGCAAGAAGCTCTGAGTGACAGGGAAAGACTGTTGGAACTGGAACGCAGCTATAAAGATGAGCTGGCAAGGCAGGTCAAAGAACAAACCAAAGAACTTGAACAGTCGCTGTTGGTGTTGGAACGGGCTCAACAGGTGATGGTCGAACAGCAGAAAATGGCCGCGCTCGGCGGTCTGGTATCCGGCATCGCCCATGAGATAAACACCCCGATAGGTATCTGCCTCACCGCTGCCAGTAGCCAGCTGCAGCATATCAATGAATTGGTTGAGCTGTTGCAAAACGATGGCGCTACGCTGGAAGAGCTCAATGCCATTCTCAACGAGTATCAACAGAGCTGTGAACTGATCATCAGTAATATTACCCGCGCCAGTAACCTGATCCAGAAGTTCAAGGCGATTGCTGCCGAGCAAGGCAATGACGTGCACGAACAGATGCTGCTACCCCAGGTATTGCAGGAATTTGCCGATGCTGTAGCGCTATCTTTCAAGCAATTACAGGTAGATGTGGAGATCCAGGTCGAGGCCTATCTTTGGCTTACCAGCAGCCACAGCCTGCTGAAGCAGATAGTGACCAACATACTTTCCAATGCCTATGCTCACGCCTTTGAGGGTGATACCGGCCATAAGATCAGCATCAGTGCACAACAGCAGGGTCAAGAACTACAGCTGGATATCGAAGACAATGGCAAGGGAATCGCCCCCGAGATTGCCGGCCAGATCTTTGAGCCCTTCTTTACCACCAGCAGACGAACCGGCGCCACCGGGCTTGGATTGGCGGCGGCCTTCAATGCCGTCACACTACTGAAGGGCAATATCACCCTTCTCAATGACTCCAGCCTCGGCGGCGCACACTTTCGGGTTCGCTTCCCGGCTGTGATAGAGTCCCGCCCCGCCGATGACGACAGGGTGGAACTCTTTATTTAGATTACTCGGCGTATCTTTGGGTGGTTAACCTGGCGATATTGATGATCACCTCTACCGCCTTTTCCATTGACTCAAGACAAACATACTCATGTTTGCCATGGAAATTGTGGCCGCCGGCAAAGATGTTGGGGCAAGGCAGCCCCTTCCAGGACAGTTGCGCACCGTCAGTGCCACCGCGGATAGGTTTGATATCCGGTATGATACCGGCCATCTCCATCGCCTGACAGGCAATATCCGTCACATGAGGCACTGGCAAGATGCAGTCCTTCATATTGTAATAACTGTCGCTGATGCTAATCTCCAGGCTACCGGCCTGCAGCTCGGCATTACATTTGGTCACAGATTCCTGCAGCCAGGCCTTGCGCTGCTCAAACTGAGCCCTATCAAAGTCCCTTATCAGGTACACCAACCTGGCTTCTTCTGTTTGGCCTTCCATGGATAACAGATGGAAAAAGCCCTGATAACCTTCGCTGGTCTCGGGTGCATCATTGAGTGGCATTCTGGCGTGAAATCTGGCAGCCATGGTCAAGGCATTGACCATCACCCCATAGGCACTGCCTGGATGACAATTATTGCCTTTTGCGGTGATCACCGCAGTGGCGGCATTGAAGTTTTCATATTGAAGTTCGCCAACTGCGCCACCATCGACTGTATAGGCCCAATCGGCGCCGAAACGCTCGAGCTCCAAGCCATCAGTACCTCGCCCTATCTCCTCATCGGGCGTAAAACAGAGGTTGATCTCTCCATGGGGAATTTCAGGGTGTTGCAATAGATAGTGCAGCGCCGTGATGATTTCGGCTATGCCTGCCTTATCATCCGCGCCCAATAGCGTAGTGCCATCGGCAGTGATCAATGTTTTATTGAGGTAGTTCAGTAAAGAAGGAAACTGCTCAGGACTAAGCGCTTCCCCCTGCTCCAGTTCAATGATCTGCCCTTGGTAGTCATCTATCACCCGAGGTTTTACCCCGGCGCCGGAGTAATCTGCCGCCGTATCCATATGAGCCAAAAAGCCGATTGCCGGCACCTTGGCAGTATTCGCCGCTAATTTGGCATAAAGGCAGCATGATTCACTGAGGAAGACATCATCAAATCCCAACTCGAGCAGTTCTTGCTGTAACTGCCTGGCAAAGGCCACCTGACCTTGGGAACTGGGAATAGACTGGGAGTTCGGATCGGCTTGTGTATCCTGTTTGACATACCGCAGGAAACGATTGAGCAGCGCTTGTCGCATAAGCTGAATATCTGTAGCGAAAAAGTGTCTGGATTCTAACAATCCAGACACCTGCTGCATTAGACTCAGATCATGTTTTGTGCTGTTTATTCAGGCTTGGGATTATTGGCTTCCTGCGCCAAGCGCGCCAACACCCGGCTGGCTGCCACAAAGCCAAAGCTGCCGGTCACCATGGTCACGGCACCAAATCCCGAGGAGCAATCCATTCTCATGCTACCTTCGACACCAACCTTGGTGGAACAGACACTGCCATCCGTCTGGGGATACTTGAGGTGTTCACTGGAAAACACGGCATCAACGGCAAACCGCCGCTGTGGATTCTTGCTGAAACCATACTCTTTACGCAGCAAGTTGCGTACCTTGGCCAGCAATGGATCCTGAAAAGTCTTGGCCAGATCCGTTTGCTGGATCTGGGTTGGATCTGTCTGACCGCCGGCACCGCCAATAGTCACCAACTTAATCTTATTGCGTTTGCACCAGGCGATTAAGGCCGCCTTGGGCTTTACCGCATCTATGCAGTCCACCACAAAGTCTATGCCCTTGTCCTGTGCCAGATACTGACTCAGATTATCTGCTGCAATAAAGTCTTCTATTTCATCCACCCGGCATAGAGGATTAATCGCCTTAATCCGCTGCGCCATCACGGCGACCTTGGACTCGCCTATGGTGTCTGCCAAAGCATGGATCTGACGGTTGGTATTGGTCACACACACATCGTCTAGGTCCATCAGGCTGATGTGCCCTATTCCACTGCGGGCCAAAGCCTCTGCAACCCAAGTGCCGACGCCACCTATACCTATCACCATTACATGAGCCTTGGAAAAGGCTGCCAGTGCAGCAACACCATATAAACGGGCAATGCCGCCAAAGCGCTGTTGATAGGCTTCGGACTCCAGTAGTTCTGTGTCTGTATCTTGCATAACTTGGTTCCCAATTATCTTCGGCGGCATTTTAGCCGAATACCCGGCTATCCCCAAGCCGAGTAAGAGAGTGTGTATATCCCGGGTATGTTTTGCTTGGGCTTATGGATATAAACGGCTTAGTAAATACAGAGCTTCTTTTAGGGATAGATAGGGCACCATGGAGTGAACCAGGACAGCTACTTGGCTATATAAGGCAGAGTTTGCCACTGGCCGGATTGGGTGCCTAAATGAGAACCAGAGCACATAAATATCATTTTTATGATGAAAAATTTCACTTTTATTAAAACTTCATCTATCACTAATTTACAATTTGATCTATTAAAAATAACCAGCTGATACAGTCCTTCATACTGCAAAGTTATCTTTTTATAGCGAAAAGATGATTATGCTGATTTTGTGAACAATGGCGGTTGAATAGTTTTTAACCGAAATGGACATTTTGGTCACAGATTAAGGCTTTTCCCACAAGAATGGGGCAAAAAGTTTGATCTAGGCCACAATCTTGAGCAAACAAAACTGTAAGAATCAGCGCAGCTTTGTGACGGACAGGATGTCCGATACAAATCCAGGAACACTCGTTTGTTAAATAACCATAAATACATGGAATAGAACTCAGGTTCTAGGGAGCACAACACATGAAGAAGACCCTTATCTCTGCGTCAGTAGCAACAGTTCTGGCCGCAGCCTCTTTCGGTGCGCTGGCTGATGGCCCAACTCTGTATGGCCGTCTGGATCTGGCTGTTACTAACTCTGACCAAGGTAGCACACTTCAGACTGGCACTAGCGGTGTGAAAGAAGGCGAAAATGGCACTTATATCGAAAACAACTTCTCACACCTGGGTGTAAAAGGTTCAGAGAAGCTGACTGATGGTATAGACATCATCTATCAGATGGAGTTCCAAGTAGAGAACACTTCTGGTTCTGGCGACACTTTCAAAGCCCGTAACACTTACCTGGGTGCGAAAGGCAAATATGGTACTGTACTGGTCGGTCGTAACGACACAGTATTCAAGCAAGCTGAAGGCGGCGTAGACGCATTCGGTAACACCAACGCGGATATCGACCGTATGGTTGGCGGCCAAGTTCGTAGCGGTGACGGTGTTTGGTACTACTCACCAAAGATCGCTGACCTGATCACTCTGAACGCCACTTACCTGATGGATGATAATTACCAGACAGTTAAAGATCCTAATGGTAATGTTGTTGAAGCTGATGAGCTTTACGCTCTGAGCGCCACTATCGGTGACAAAAAGCTGAAAGCTCAGAACTACTATGCTGCCATCGCCTACAACAAGGGAATTGGTGGTATCGATGCATACCGTGCCGTAGGCCAAGTTAAGCTGGGTGACTTCAAACTGGGCGGTCTGTTCCAGAACTCTGAAAGCATCGTTGACGGTTCTGACGACAACAACACTTACTTCGTGAACGTAGTTTACAACCTGAACGGCGTTAACCTGAAGCTGCAATACGGTTATGACGAAGCCGGTTTCGGTAAGTATTTCCAGAACATCGGAGTTGATGGCACTGCTGTTAAGACAGCTTATGATGCCGAAATCACCAACATCACTGTTGGTGCCGACTACCGTGTAGCCAAGTCTACTCTGCTGTTTGCTCACTACGCAAACTACCAAGGCGAGTTCAAAGACACTAATGGTGCTAAGTTTGACCTGGAAGACGACAACGTATTCACCGTGGGTGTACGTTACGACTTCTAATCTCTGTTGAGATAGTGGTTATAGACACTAAAGGCGACCTCTGGGTCGCCTTTTTGTATGCCAAAATTTCTACTAATCGCTTGTTCCGCCTTGGATTATTATAATTTCCTGGGGAACTTATTTACGTTTCAGCAGATAGACACTCTCATTGAGCCAAGGCACCTCTTTGGCAATGAACCTGGGATTGTCGGCCAATACATCGGCTTGCTCCAGCAAAGTGACCTCAAACCACTGGCTCATATGCTCCCTTATCCACTCCTGAGTCACGCTGAATGGCGGCCCCTTGAGCATATCCTGCGGATATTCCAGAGTAACCAACAAGCCGCAACAACCCCTTGGCAACAAGGTGGCCAGCTTGGCGGCATATTGCAAACGCATCTCCTCAGGCCAGGCGATTAGCGCCGCCCTGTCGTAGAAGGCGCCTACCGACGCCAATTGCTCAGCCTTGAGCGCAAACAAGTCTCCCTGCAACAAGGTCATCTGTTCGCTGGAAAACGCTTGTAATTCGCCAAAGGCATTCTGTTGATACTCAAGGCCGTTCTCTTCAAAAAACTGCCTGACGGCCAACTCGCTCAGTTCGCAACCAAGCAGATCATGGCCCTTCTCGGCCAGATAACACATGTCCAAAGACTTGCCGCAAAGCGGGACAAAGACCTGCTCATTCCCCCTGAGTGCGAGTGTGGACCAGTACTTCACCAAAAAAGGGTTAATATCCTGCTGGTGAAAACCTATCTGCTGCTTGTGCCAGCGTTCATGCCAGAATCCGGGTTCCATCTATCCATCCTGTGTATCAGAAAACCTTGATACTCTATCGACTTGGACGCCGATTGCAAAGAGCCCAACAGCAACAGACAAAAAAGCCCGCCGCGGAGCGTGCAATGACTCCGGGGCGGGCAGCATCAGTTTTCAAGCTATTCAGGGCAGTCTGGCCAGGGTCTCCTGCACCTTGCGCAACCAATTACAGTTATCACACTGGCACTTGCGTCGTGACAAATGGTGCGGGCTCAGGCTGGAGTCGACAAAGTCGACGGCAATCAATAACTGCTGCTTCAACTCTTCGAGTGATTTCTGTTCCAGATCCACCAGTTCATCATTCTGGTTCATCCAGATACACTCCAATCCCTGATGACAAAAGTTACAGCGGTCGTCCACCGGATTGTAGAAACCCGCATGGGGACAATGACGCAATTCCATCGACTGTATCACCCTGGGGCGAGCATACTCGAACAGTGCGATCAGCTCCTGCTTATCTGGCACTGACATAAGGCCTCCAAATCTCTTCTGCCACTGCGGCTTGTTGCAAACAGGTTACTCTGGGGAGGGCGCAATGAAATTGATATAGGTCAAAGTGCCGCCCAAAAGGATACGCTAGGAAGCCTGGTTCTGAGCTGGATCCCAGAGTCACAACTTGCCGCAGTTATCCCTTGCTGTTTTAATGAGCTTCTGCTTGTTGTTATTTTGTATCCTTGCCTGTGCCAATGGAGAAATCGCTTGCAAACACCTGAACTGCAGCACTTTTATATTTCTGAAGAGCAGTCCGTCTATCTGCTTAAGGCCGATGATGCCCGCAAACACAGGGCCTGGATCCGCCTCTGCCGCCAGCAACTGATCAAGTTGGGCTATGATGACCCGCAACTGATAGGCAAAGGCGCCTATGGTTTTGTGTTCGCCGGACGAAACAGCCATGGTCAGGAACATGTATTCAAGTTCTCTCGCATCACCCTGCCTCAGCGGGTACAGGACAGATTGGAAGAAGAGGCTTTCATGCTGTCTCAGGTCAATCATCCCAATGTGCCGCCACTGATAAAGTTCGACAGAGTCGGGCGCCAGGGGATCCTGGTGATGGCCAAAGCTCAGGGCCAGGATCTGGATCAGCGCTGCCGCCGCCAAGGCGCCTTGCCGGTGGCAGAAATCATGAGCATTGCCAGGCAGTTGGCGGATCTATTGCAATATCTTCGCAGCGGCAGACCCTTGGTACACGGGGATATCAAACCTTCCAACCTGGTTTATGACCCAGAGGAAGACAAGTTGTCTTTGATTGACTGGGGCTCGGCGGTATTTGCCCAGCGCGATGCCGACAACCGCCCGGTTGGCGGCAATGTGATGGAGTTAATGTCGAGCGATCAGCAGCATACCAATGCCCGCATGGGCGATGTTTATTTTATCGGCGATGAGCAACTCTCGGGGGCACTTTCCAGCCCCAGGTTTGATGAACAGGGGGTTGCCGCCACCCTCTATGCGCTGGCGTCCGGCCAGGCCAGCCGCTTCGGCTCCCAGGTGATCCCGCCCACCAGCATAGGTCTGCCGCTAGAACTGGCCAGGATCCTCGAGGGGATGTTGGGCTCAGATCCTCTCACCCGTCTCAAGGCCGGCGACTACTTCCTGCGCAGCATGAGATACAGCCAGCATCTTTTACTGCCGCCGCTGCCACAGGAGCTGAATGCCGAGATCCCCGTCTGGGTACAGAAGCGGGCCCGGGACGTGGAAACAGTCAGCTACAGTTCGCGTAAGTCGTTTCTGCGCAGCCATCATCCGGACGCCGATGCCGAGGCTATTCGCGCCGAAGATATTCAACTGGAGAAGTACTACCGCAACTTCCTCGCCGGTATGGGAGACACAGAGAAGGGCTTTATCGCTGCCGTCGGCCGCCTGGGTCAGTATCCTATAGTGGGCGGTTTGGCGATTCATTGGCAGGAGACAGGCGTCTATATCGACTCCAACCTGGCGCTTTATGATGAAGAGCTCAGGCCGGCATTGATTCAGGCGGTCAACAACATGGTGACCCTGGCCCGGGGCATTCATCGCATAGGTATCTTCAAGGCCTGTTTCTTCAACGCCAAAGATACCCTGCACCTGGAGCGCAGCGCCCCTGCAGAGCCGTTCAAGGCCAAGGCGGATCAACTGCTGCCCTTTGAGGTGGGCGATGTGCCGACACTCGAAGATCAATCCCGGCTGCACTCTTACTTTGAAGATGGCCGGGATCCGGATGAAAACCTGGAGCTGCCTGCGGAAATCATGACAGAGCTTGGCTGGCTCAACCAGATACACCACACAGGCTGTATCATCTTCGAAGCCCTGCCAACCCATATGAAGATCCACAGTTATCTGAGACTGCTCAACCCGAGAAAACAGGCGCAGTTTCGCGCCTGTCTGGACAGGATCCTCAGTCATGTCGACAAGATCCAGGGCCAGGGGGTTTCGGGGTTTATGAAGCTGCCCTATAAAAATACCCGCAGGTTCGAACACCTGCAGCGCAAGCCGGAGCGCTTCTATCCGAGAAACCCCAAGAGCGGAGGTTAGCCGCCGTAACTGCTGGTCACACTCAAGCGGCGATCATTCTCAAGATACTCACGGGCCACGGCTTCCAGGGCTTCTCCATCCAGTTGCCCCAGTATTTGCCTGCGCTGCTGCCATCCCTGCCAGCGGCCCGGCCGACTTTGGGCCGTTGCCGCCAGATCCAACCAGAAACCGTTACTTCCCGGGGCACTTTCAAACCACTGCAACAAGGGCTGGCGCGCCCGCTCCAGCAAATCGGCATCTATGCCCCCCTTGGCCTTGACTCTGGCCACGACCGCGGCAAAGCCCTGTTCGGCCGCCTTCAGCTTGGCGGCATCTGTGACAGTAAAGAGCCCCAGATAACCGTAACCTGTTGGATGCCAATCGAAATGATTGAAGGTATAAGGCGAATATCCGGCGCCGGCTTTTTCCCTGACCTCTTCATTCAACAGAATGCCCATCACCTGCTCGAGTAACATCAGTTCGCTGTGGCGTCGAACATTCTGCATGTCGGTGGTTGGCCACAGCCAGGCCAGTGCCGCCGAGTTCTCGGCGCCCCGGTGCAAGATTTGGCTCTGTGCCGGTACCTTGGGGAATACCGGACGCTCGAAGGCCGGGGCCTTGGCCGGATGCCGCTTGATGGCGGCGAATGTCTCGGCGACCGCTTTTATCCCCTGAGCCTCATCGAAATCACCTACCAGCGCGATTTCCAGCATTCCCTTATCCAGCGCCGAAGCCAACACCTTGGCAATTTCAGAAAAGTCCCGCTGTAATACCTGTTCTTCCCGGCCATAACCATAACGGGGATCGCCGGGGAACAAGAGTCCGCTCAGACCATCCCAGAAGGCCTCTTCCGGATTGGCATTACGGCTCTGGCTCTCTGCCTTGACTTGTTGCCGGAAGAGGTTGATGGCTTCCTGTCGCCAACCCGGGGCGGTTAGAAAGGCGGCCTGTAGCCCAAGTTGGGTTCTGAGTTCATCGGCATTGGTATTGGTCACGCCGCCAAAGCCTTCAGTACTTACGCCAATATTTGCCGAGATGTTCTGCCCGGCAAAGATATCCGCCAGCTGTTGCCAGGAGTGCTGCTCCAGCCCGCCGTAAATAAAGGCATTATTGAACAGAGTGCCCAAACCTTCTTGGCGCGGAAATGGCAAATCACCGAATCCCAATGACAAGCTGACGGCCACATTACCCTGCTCAAGCTCGGTAGGTTTGAGATTGAGTAGAGTCCCATTGGCAAAACGTAACTGGCGTATTCCGGTATCCGGATCCCGTTTATCGGCCACTATCTTCCCGGGTTCACCAAAGCTTTGATAGGCAAACTCGCTGGCTTGTTTGGCCTTATAGGGGGTAACAGATTGCAGCAAGCTGTTCTCATATGCCGTCAGCAGTTGTTGTTCCGCCGCGGCCGGCGCCTTGGCACCGGAGAGATAGATCCAGGGTTGCCCCTGCCAAAGCTCAGTCAGTGTCTGTTGGATAAGCGCCGGGGTAATTTGCGGCGCCAAGGCCTCAAAAATGGCCAGCTCATCTGCTGGTTCTATCGGTATCAAGTCCTCGGCATCCATTGATACCAAAGCCTCGGCCATATTCAGGCTGTGAATGGTGTTACTGCCGGCCAGATTGAGCTGATACTGCTTATGTTGGCGTTTCAGTGCCTGCTGCAACTCTTCATTGCTGAAACCGTATTGCAAGGCCTGGCGTATGGTCTGCTCCAGCAATACCACACCATCCTGCCAGTTGTCTTCCAGGGTCGCCAGAGCCAATTGCACCCTTCCCGCAGTGCCAAACTCTTCCCCTATCTCAACGGAGGCATCGGTGAAACCTTCTTCGGCAAACAGGTGCGGTTGCAACCTCTGATAGAGCATATTACTCAGCAGCGACTCAAGCATCAGCTGACGACGCCGTTCAATACCATCAGGCTTTGGCTTTATGGGCGTCAGCACCCCAAGAGAGACTTGGGTCGGCAAACTGGGGTCGAAGAAAGCGTCCGCCTGAGGCTGCTTTCTGACTACAGGCGGAGAAAGTTTCACCTGAGCTGCGGCAACCGCCTGAGGGTGCGGCTTCCAATCGGCAAACAACTGCTTGATTTGAGCCTCGGTACGGGCGATGTCCAGGTCGCCGACCAAGATCAGCGTTGTCCGCTCCGGGGTATAGAAACGTTGGTACAAAGAGCGCAGCTTGGCGACATCTGCCGCCTTGATGCTGGCTACTTCACCGATAGGGAAACGTCTGGGCAGCAGGCTGGAGGGGTACCAGAAATGCAACTGGTTGCGATAGTTTTCCAGCCCGGCCGATGTGCGCTCCTTGAGCTCGGCCAGCACTACGGCTTTTTCCTGGGCAAGCGCCTTGGGATCCAGAGTGAGTCTGTCGGCAATCTCCCGCATCAACATCAACCCGGTATCCAGCTTCTGCTCATCCCCTTGGGTGATGTTGAACTTATAGACTGTTTGCGTAAATTCAGTCACGGCATTGGTATCGGCGCCAAAGCTCAAGCCGAGACGCTGCAACCTTGGGATCATATCCCCTTCAGGCACAGCGGCCGAGCCTTTGAACGCCATATGTTCCAGCAGGTGCATCAGCCCCTGCTCATTTTCCGCCTCAAGCAGCGAGCCGGAGGCGATCCGCATCCGCATTATGACGGTATTGGCCGGCGTCTTGTTGTCCACCAATTGATATTTAAGACCGTTGTCCAGTTGGCCCTGATGAATGCGAGGGCTGACGCTGAGCCCATCGGCCTTGGCAACGAAGCAGAGAAGCAGCAATAAGCTGCCGAGCCAGGCTCTGAGAAACAGGATTTTTGGCAAAAGAATTCCCCCAAAAAACAGAGGTTCGGTGCAAAACGGGCCCGAACCTCTGGAATATGAAAGATGCCAATATAAGATATGGCATTAATTATGTCACATAATCAATACCTTACGACGTACTAAATCGGCGATCCCGGTGGTATTTCCGCAGGTTTGCTGATCACTCTGACCCCGGCTTGTTTCAGTGCCTGTTCAAGCACAGCTTGCAGTTGTCCATAGTGGGCAGCCTTGTAACCTGAACTTCTTTTTTCCTTTCTGGGCAACTGCTTAAGCAGATAATCCAGCTTCATCCTCAACATGGCTTTGACTTCCGGGGCGCTGGCGTCACTCTCCAGACTCTGCAACATGCCGTCCAAAACCACCGCATTTACCCGCATCGCAATACTGGTCTGATCTCCCGAAGGCAGGGATTTCAGCAGTGTCTTACCCAGCAATCTGTCCAGCAAATCCTCTACCGAAAGCTGCTCTGTGTCTCTGGCAAAGGCCTGATCCACACGGTTGAGCCGCTCAGGGTTCAACAGCGCCGACACAGTGTGGCGACTGAGCACTTCTGCCATGGCCAGCTGATCCACGGCAACCCCCAGAGATGAGCCGAAACTCTCGCGGCTGCGGTAATAGTTGCCGGCCTTGGGCACCAGTTGCTCCAGGAGCTCGGTTGGCAGATAAAGCTCTCTGGGATCCAGAGTCGCCAACAGGGTATCGAGCGCCCGCTTCTGTAATTCCGGCGCAATAAAATGCCAATTACCGCTATCGGCATCGGCCAGATAATTATAGTCAATGCCGCCGACAAACTTGGCAGCAGCGCTAATCTGGTAACGATTCAGCAGATAGATGGGCACCAGAGCATCGCTGAGTTCACCCAAGGGTTGCCCCGGCAACAGCGCCTTGGCGGAGAAAGTTTCCAACGCCTGGCGCCTGACCAGCTGCATTCTGGCCAGCTCCTTGACAGGATCCTCGCCTCTGTCCCAGAGACTGGCATAGGCATGGGCGGCTGAAGTCTCTCGCGAGTCCCCCTCGCCTATGTATCTCAGCCCCTGCTGCTGAACCTCTTTGAGCAGCGACTTGAGCGCGGCCTGGGTTTGGGCTTCATCACCAAAGTCACCATAACCATACTTGATGGCAAACTTATCCCAGGCCCCCAGCCCTTCGGCGTAAGGCTGGCTGATATCCACCCGCTTGCCATCAAGGCGCACATAGGGATGGGGGTAATCCATCACAGAAGCGTTGTTATTGGTGGAAGCGGCAAAGTTATGGTCCAGCCCCAGGGTGTGACCGATTTCATGAGCCGATAACTGGCGAATACGCGCCAGAGACAAGGCCATGGCGGCTTCATCGGCCGCTTGCCTGTCTTCCCAACCTGCGGTAAGGCCACGGGCAATCAGGTGATCCTGACGCACCCGCAAACTCCCCAGAGTGACCTGGCCCTTGATGATTTCACCACTGCGGGGATCTGTCACCGCCGCACCGTAGGACCAGCCACGGCTGGCCCTGTGCACCCACTGGATCACGTTGTAGCGCACATCCTGAGGGTCGGCGCCTTCCGGCAATAGCTCCAACTTAAAACCGTTGATAAACCCCGCCTCATTGAAGGCCTGCTCCCACCAGCGGCCGCCTTCAAGCAAGGCACCACGGATAGGCTCGGGTACACCGGGATCCAGATAATAGGTAATGGGCTCAACCACTTCGCTTGGCTCAGGGCCGGGATTAACCTTCTGCAGCCGGTGGCGCAGCAAGAAGCGCTGGTTGATATCCTGATCTATGGCGGTGGCATAGTCCTTGTATTCATCGGACAGATAACCACTCATGGGATGATAACGACGCGCCTGATAACCCGGCTCGGGCAAGGCGATAAAGGAATAGCGCAGTCTCAGAGACAGGGTCTGGCCATCCGGGGTCACCTCGGCGACTCTGGCGCCGGCCTTATCACTGGCGAAAGTCAGTTGCACATCCACATCTGAGTTACGCTCGAACGACTTGACCGAGGCTGGCAACACCACAGAGCGGCTGGTGTCCAGAGGATAATGCCCTTGGCCCCTGGCCGCCAACTGTTGGCTGATGCCGTGCAGGTCCTGCAACATCAAGTCATTGACCGGCACCAGCAGACGTTTTCCCGGCAGGAGTTTGCCGCGCCAGAGCACAGATTCGGCAAAGGCTTCATGCACGGCTCTTTGCTCGGCCTGGTCGTCGGTATCGGCTCGAAAACGGGTATTGAGCTGTTTGAGCAGAATATAGGGCCCCTGACGCTCAAACTGCACCATGCGGGTATGCCCCAGTTGCCCACGGTCAAGCCCAATATCATTGGAACCGGCGCCGTGGGGCAAGCTGGATAGCAGTAGCATAGGCTGGTTGAGTCTGCTCGGTTCCAGATACAGCTGCCCGGCTTTGGCATCATAAAAGAGATTGATAAAACCTTCGGCCTGAGTGCTTTCGCTGATGACGTCGGCGGCCTCCCTCTCCTGTGCCGCCTGCGCCAATCCGGGTACCGCGATCAGCGCCAGCAACAAGGTCCAACTTTGAGGTTTCATCCCATCTCCTGATTGTTATCTGTAAGTTGCCATTCAAGTTAAGGGATCGGCCGGTTTATCTCAAGTCCTGCCCACCCATTCACTCAAGGTATCAAAGAGTTCATTGAGCATAATGGGCTTGGTGATATGGGCGTTCATTCCCGCCGCCAGGCTCTTCTCACGATCGCCTGACATAGCGTGGGCCGTCATGGCGATAATCGGCAAGGTCTCCCTGTCGTATTTCTTGCGCAGTTCCCGGGTCGCCGTCAGGCCATCCATCACGGGCATCTGAATATCCATCAATACCGCGTCGTATTGACGCTGCTCCACCATCTCAAGAGCAATTTGACCATTGTCTGCCAGATCTACCTCATAACCGGCGCTGCGCAGCAGTTCAGAGGCCACCTGCTGGTTGATCAGGTTATCTTCTACCAGCAGCACCAAGCCTTTATGACCACCGCTCTGATTGTCGGTAATTTCAGCCACGGTCGCCGGATGGGGTTTCTCGGCAAAGGCAGAGATTATCTCATCAAACAGAGTCGAGGCCTTGAAGGGCTTTTGCAGCAACGCAAACACATTGGCGTCTTCCACCTCCTGTGCCAGCGGTTCGGCGGCATAGGCCGTCATCATGATCACCACGGGGCGCTTGCTTATTCTGCCATCGGCCACCATCTCGTCCAGGGTACGGATCACCTCGCGGCCATCCATTTCCGGCATCATCCAGTCGATAAGCAGCAGGTCGGTTTCCTGTTTGCCCAGCTTATAGAGGGCTTCGGCACCGCTGGCGGCGGTGTCCACCTCGAAGTGGAAGTCGCGCATCAGGGTGGAGTAAATCTGCAGCGCCGTGGAGTTATCGTCCACCACCAGCGCCCGCAGGCTGTTGAGCTGCTCCGGCATCACCAGAGGTTCAATCTTGGCCTCTTCGGCGATCTCAAAGCTGATGGTAAAGCTGAACACACTGCCGACACCCGGCTCACTCTGCACTTGCATCTTGCCGCCCATCATGGACACCAGATGCTTACTGATGGACAAGCCAAGGCCGGTGCCGCCATATTTGCGGGTGGTGGAGCCATCCGCCTGGGCAAAGGCGTCAAACAGTATCTCCTGTTGCTCCTTGCTGATACCTATGCCGGTGTCCCGAACCCAGAATTTGAGGGTAATGCGATGATCGCGTTCGCCGACATCTTCACAGCCGAGTTCAATCTCCCCCTGGGAGGTAAACTTAACCGCATTGGACAACAGATTCACCAGCACCTGGCCGAGACGCAGCGGATCGCCCTTGAGGATCAGCCCGGCGGTCACAGGGGCATACAACAACAGCTCGACCCCTTTCTCCTGTGCCTTGAGTGAGTTGATATCCAGGGCGTGCTCCAGCACCTTATCCAGCGGGAAGGAGACCCGCTCCAGTTCCAGCTTACCGGCTTCAATCTTGGAGAAGTCGAGAATATCGTTGATGATCCGCAGCAGTGACTGAGCCGAGAAGCCGGCCTTCTCCAGATAATCTTTCTGCTGCACCGTCAGGTTGGTGCGCTGCGCCAGCTGCAGCATGCCTATGATGGCATTCATCGGCGTGCGGATCTCATGACTCATATTGGCCAGGAATTCACTCTTGTAGAGGTTGGCCAGTTCGGCATCTTTCTTGGCCTCCAGCAAGGCCACTTCATTGCTCTTGCTGCGGGTAATGTCTTTGTGGGTACCCAGCATACGCCTGGGCTCATTGTTGGCGGTAAATTCCACCACCCGGCCACGGGACAGCAACCAGTGATACTGACCACTCTTGCCGCGCATCCTGAACTCTATCTCGTAGGCTCCAATAGGATCGGCCAGATACTGCTCGCGGTACTCTTCGACCCGGATCCTGTCATCCGGATGGATCAACTCGTCTATGGTCGACAGCAGCGCCGGAAACTCATTGGTCTTGTAGCCCAGCATAGTGTAATAAGCTGGGTTGCAGATGATCTGTTCCGAATCCAGATACCAGTCCCACAGGCCATCTTCCACCGCGTCCATCGCCAGGTGATAACGTTCTTCCGACAATCGCAGCTGTTCGGCCGATTCATATTCGCGGGTCACATCACGCCAAACGGCAATCAAGCCCAGCATCTCGCCGCGGCGGTTATAAAACGGCAGCTTGAGGGTATCGAGCAGCACGGGCTTGCCGGCCAGCTCGACCTTTTCCTGATAACGCAGCGGTGCTCTGTCTTTGAGTACCTGTTCATCCTCGGCGCGAATTCTGGCGGCCTGTTCCGGGCTGGTAAGTGTGTCTGAATTCAGGCCTATCATCTCGGCTTCTGTGTAGCCAAGCACCCGCTCGGCCGACTTGTTGCAGCCGAGGTACTTGCCTTCTTTATCTTTGAAGACAATGGCTTCAGGAATCGAGTCCAGCAGAGAGCGCAGCAGGGCATATTCCCGCTCACGTCGCTCTGTGGTTTCTTTCAGCCGTTCGGTGCGCCGGGCCACCAGTTTATCCAGCCGCTTGTTCTGCTCCGCCAGGTGACGGGTATATTGCTGGTTCTCTTCAAAAATGCGGCTGACCAACTGGAACCAGGGCTCCCAGCCCTGGGTGATCTTCTCCGGCGGCCGAATCGGCTCACGGGAACAGTCTTCCAGGTGCGAAAGCAGGCGCGAGGCCGGGCTGACGAAAGAGCGACGAGTCTGCCAGTGCACTATGGTCACCAGCACGGACAGCGCCAGTACCACAAGAATAAAGGTCAGCTGCAGCTTCTCGAACGAGTCCAGAAACAGGTCATCGACATCCTGCAGATAAAGCAGGCGCCAGGGGGCGTTGTGCAGCGCCACTGAGTGGATGTAATAGCCGTTACGGATCATCCCCTCGTGGGCATCGAACAGCTCGGACTCCGGCAGTGAATGCAGCTCGGATGGGATCCGCTGACTGATGTGGTAGACCCGGTTAATGCTGGAGGTATCAAAATCGCTGTGGGAGAGAATATTGTTGCCTTGATCCAGCAAAATCACTGTGCCCGGCATCTTGAAATAGAGACGTATCTGTTTGGCGAGCGATGCCAGTGTCATGTCCAGATTAATGGAACCGATAAACTCATCTTCGAGATAGATAGGCACCCCGAGCGTAGTCAAAAGACCATTGCCGGCCGAGTCCACATAGGCCTCACTCCAGAACACACTGCGCTGTGGGTTCATCGCCGGCGTCGCCAGTTGAAACTGTTTCTTGTTCAGCAGTTCATCGCGAAAACGCTGCTCGTCCGAAGGCCAGGGGTAATAGGACATCATTCGCCGCTTGGACAGGTAATAGATGGCCGAGGCCTTGGGTGCGGCTTCCTTGGCGACCGGGAACGACAACGACAGCTCGAACAGCATCTCCAGTTCCTGATAGAACTTGTCGCTGCGGCCATCGAGAGAACCGGAACCGGTTATCCGCCCCATGTTGGTGAATGGCTCACCACTCTTGGCGTAATTGGGCTCCAGGGTAAAGAACTGACCGCTTTCGTTGAATTTCTCGTACTGGGGCAGCCTGTCCTTGCGTACCTGCTCGGCCAGGCGCAAGTGGTCCACGGCCACATTCCGCAGGCTCTTGACCGCACGGATACTGGATTCCAGCAAGAGGTCAATCTGCATCACATGGCGATCGACCTGTTCTTCTCTGAGCTCCATCTGTTGGGTCTTCTGGCGCTCAAAAAACACCCAGGCGGTGAGCAACGCCAGTACAATTACCCCCATATAGGTATAAAACACTGCGCGGTTGTAATTTTTCTGGATCGGAGATTTCAGCTGCAGATCCGGCTCACTCGATTTCATCCATTACCCTTGCATCACGTCCCATCCCCAAGCGGCGGGAAGGAAGAAGAACAAAGCCAATATCATATACTTAATTTGGTCGAATATGCAGTACCCCGCACAAAGCAAAGGCCCCGAAATGGGGCCTTTTTCAGTAGCAGGGGTTATCAGAGCTGCTCTTCGGCAAACTCCGCCAGCCGTGAGCGCACTACACCGTTGAGGTAAATGTTGGCGCTGCCCTCAAAATTTTTAAAGCGTTCAACCATATAGGTCAAACCCGAGGTGACCGCGGTCAGATAGTTGGAGTCTATCTGCGCCAGGTTGCCGCAGCAGATAAGCTTGGTGCCTTCTCCCATACGGGTGATCATGGTTTTCAGCTGTGAGGCGGTCAGGTTTTGACACTCATCCAGCAATACCACTGAGTTCTGAATCGAACGCCCACGCATGAAATTGATCGACTTAAACTGGATATTGGCCTTTTCCATTATGTAGTTGAGTGAACCACTGGGATTAACGTCATGCTTGTGCAGCACCTCCAGGGTATCGGTAATTGCCGCCAACCAAGGGGCCATCTTCTCCTCTTCCGTGCCCGGCAGGAAGCCTATCGATTCGGCGATTTCCGGAGTATTTCGGGTGACTATCACCTTATCGTAGAGATTACGCTCCACCACCAGCTCCAGTGCCGCCGCCATCGCCAGCAAGGTCTTACCGCACCCCGCTGGGCCGGTGAGAATAACCAAATCGATATCGGGATCCATCAAGGCCTGCAGCGCCATGCCCTGATAGATGTTCTTCGGCCTCACGCCCCAGGCCTCCATATTCATCAGGCGCTCGCGACCGAGATCCAGCACATTGAGACTGGTTTCGCTGCGGCCGACCACCCGGCCACAAAACTCGGATTCCTCATCCAGCAGATATTGGTTGATGTAAAAGAGATCGTCGCCCAGGTCCTTGAGCGGCACATCATGCACAGTATGACGGCCATGACGCTCGGTGGCTACCTTGTGCAGATGCTCCCAGAAGTTGCCTTCAAATTGATGAAAACCCTTGGATAGAAAACGTATGTCATCGATCAGCTGATCTGTGCGGTAGTCTTCTACCAGGAGTATCCCGGCACCTTTGGCCTTGAGACGCATATTGATGTCTTTGGTGACCAGCACCACGGTACGGGGCTCGTATTGATTTTGCAGATGCAGGGCTGTGTTGATGATGCGGTTGTCGTTGTTGTCGCCGGGCAGCGAGCCTATGGTGAATTCAATCTGGTGGTCGGGGAAGATGGCCAGAGTACCTGTGGCATCTGTGTGCCCTTCGCGGCTTGGAAGGGGAACCCCTTTGATTATCTGTTCCGGAGTGGTCTTGCCGCCGAGGATATCTTCCAGTGCCCGAATGGCGACCCTGGCATCGCGGCTGACATCCCGCTTTCTGTCTTTTATCTGGTCCAATTCCTCCAGTACCGTCATTGGGACCACAACATCATGTTCTTTAAAGGAGTAAATCGCTAAGGGTTCATGTAATAACACATTGGTATCAAGTACAAACAACTTTCTGTCGTCTTGTTCCATGGCGCCTCCATTTGCGTCAATGAGCTACTCACAGCTTTGTTGTCATGGGCCAGCGCAGGCCTGGGGTTGGGGTATATGGCACTCCTGTTTCTGACAGATGGCGGGTAGGTTTCACCACTGTGGCATGGCTTAAACTAATACTGGCACCTTTAGCAGCGGATGACAAATACCCTTTGCAGTCTGTTCAATGGCCACTGCGCGGTATCCGTTTTTGAGTGTAGGATGCTAAAGATGACGATTGGATGACAAGCGGGCGAAAAGGCCTGCGTCATAAGAGGGGGCAGGATTGGTATTATACTCGGATTGGTATAACATACGCGCCCTTTGAGAATCCGCCCGGAGATGAGAGTTAAAGATGCCCTTCGCCTTAGGTCAACGCTGGATCAGTGATACCGAATCAGAGCTTGGTTTGGGTACAGTAGTACAACTGGAAGGCCGCATGGTCTCACTGCTGTTCCCCGCCACCGGAGAGAACCGCATGTTCTCCCGCAACGACGCCCCGTTAACCCGGGTGATTTATAACCCAGGTGATCAGGTCAAGAGCCATGAAGACTGGACACTGACCATCAACTCTTTGGATGAAAAAGACGGGCTGGTGATCTACACCGGCATTCACAGCGAAACCGGTGAAGAAGTGCAGCTGAGGGAAACCCTGCTGGACCACAATATTCGCTTCAACAAGCCGCAGGACAGACTCTTCGCTGGCCAAATAGACAGACTGGACAGATTCGGGGTGCGCTATGCCGCCCAGCAGCTACGCCACAACCTGGCCACCTCAGATCTGCTGGGGCTGCAGGGTCCCAGAGTTGGCCTTATTCCGCATCAGCTGTGGATTGCCCATGAAGTCGGGCGCCGCTATGCGCCACGGGTACTGCTGGCCGATGAAGTGGGCCTGGGCAAGACCATAGAAGCCGGCCTCATCATTCATCAACAGTTGATGACAGGCCGCGCCGAGCGGGTACTTGTGATAGTGCCCGATACTCTGCGCCACCAATGGTTGGTGGAGATGCTGCGCCGCTTTAACCTGCGGTTTGCCGTATTCGATGAAGACCGCTGCATCGAGGCCTTTGCCGACCATGACAACCCCTTCTACACCGAACAGTTGGTGATCTGCTCGCTGGAGCTGCTGCGCAAGAAGCGCCGTCTCGACCAGGCGCTGGATGCCGACTGGGATCTTATGGTGGTCGATGAGGCCCATCACCTGGAGTGGACCGAAGAGGCTCCGAGCCGGGCCTATCAAGTGGTTGAAGCTTTAGCGGAAGTGGTGCCCGGCGTACTGCTGCTGACCGCGACCCCGGATCAACTGGGCCATGAGAGCCACTTTGCCCGACTGCGACTGCTGGATCCGGATCGTTTCTACGACTATCAAGCCTTTATCAAAGAGGAAGAAGGCTACAAAGAGGTGGCCCTCGCCGCCGAGGCGTTGGCCAGTGGCAACAAGCTGCCCGACAATGCCATCAACAGCCTGACCGAGCTCTTGTCTGAGAAAGATATCGCCCCCGCCATTCGCCTTATCCAGGCTGACGGCGTCGATGCCGAGCAGCAGCAAGCCGCCCGTGACGAGCTGCTGCAGGAGCTGCTCGATAGGCACGGCACGGGTCGGGTGCTGTACCGCAACAGCCGCGCCTCGGTCAAAGGCTTCCCGAAACGCATTTTCAACGCCTATCCACAGGCCATGCCGGAGCAGTACCTCACTGCGGCCCGAGTCAGTGCCATGATGAATGGTCACCGCACCCTGGAAATGAAGGCCGCCTACGCGCTGGCGCCGGAAAAAATGTATCAGGAGTTTGATGAAAACTCCGCCGCCTGGTGGAAGTTCGACCCCAGGGTCGACTGGCTCATCGACTTCCTCAAGCAAAACCGCAGCAAGAAAGTGCTGATCATCGCCAGTCAGGCCGCCACGGCGCTGAGTCTGGAAGAAGCACTGCGTACCCGTGAAGGGATCCTCGCCACTGTGTTCCATGAGGGCATGTCCATCATAGAACGTGACAAGGCCGGGGCCTTCTTCGCCCAGGAAGAAGGTGGTGCCCAGGCGCTGATCTGCTCGGAAATCGGTTCCGAAGGGCGTAACTTCCAGTTCGCCAGCCAGTTGGTGCTGTTCGATCTGCCGCTGAACCCGGATCTGCTGGAGCAGCGCATAGGTCGCCTGGATCGCATAGGTCAGAACCATGATGTAGAGATCCACCTGCCCTTCCTCACCGACACGGCGCAGGAGCGTCTGTTGGCCTGGTACCATGAAGGCCTCAATGCCTTCGAACTCACCTGCCCTAGCGGCCATATTCTGTTCAAGGAGTTTGGCGCCCAGTTGCTGCCACTGCTGGTGGAAGAAAACGAAGAAGAGATGGCCAAGCTGCTGCGCGATACCCGCAGCCGATATAAAGAGCTCAAGCAGGCAATGGAGCAGGGCCGCGACAAGCTGCTGGAACTCAACTCCCACGGTGGCGACAGGTCATTGGCATTGGCCGAGAGACTGGCGCAGATGGATAACGACACCCAGCTTATCGGCTCAGTGATCCGTCTGTGGGACATCATAGGTCTGGATCAAGACGATAGAGGCGAAAACACCATAGTGCTGCGCCCGAGTGAGCACATGATGTTCCCCACTTATCCCGGTCTGCCGGAAGATGGCATTACCGTGACCTTCGACCGGGATACCGCCCTGTCCCGCGATGATATCGCCCTGATAACCCAGGAGCATCCGCTGGTGCAAACCGGTCTGGATCTGATCACAGGTTCTGAGACAGGCACCACAAGTGTTGCCATCCTCAAGAATAAGGCGCTACCGGCAGGTACCGTATTCCTGGAGCTTATCTACCTGGCACAGGCCTCGGCGCCCAAGTCTAGCCAGCTGTATCGCTATCTGCCGCCGACACCGCTGCGCATTCTGCTGGATAAGGATGGCAACAATCTGTCTGACAAGGTGAGTTACGAGCACTTCGATCGCCAGCTCAGCGCGGTTAACCGCCATATCGGCAGCAAGCTGGTCAACGCCTCGCAGGCGATACTGCATCCACTGCTGGCCAAGGGCGAAGCCCACGCCATAGAGGCTATGTCCAACCTGCAGGCAGAAGCCCAGCAGCAGATGGAGCGCCAATTGGGCGCCGAGCTGGAACGTCTGGAAGCCCTCAAGGCGGTGAACCCCAATATCCGCGATGCCGAGCTTGAGTATCTGCAAAATCAGATAGCCGAACTACGCGGCTATTTGGATCAATGCCAGCTGCAGCTCGATGCCGTGCGCCTGGTGCTGGTCAGCCACGCCTGATAATCCACTCAAATATCATCCCCCAAGACCCGCTAACTGCGGGTCTTGTTTTTTGCGCTAAATTTCAGAAGCCCTGGTGCACCACGCCTTCAAGCATTGGATCGACACACAAACTTTCGATACAACAGCTACTAGTGCACAAATTTGCGGCTTATAATTTTGGCATTGAGTCAATAAAGGCTGCAGAATCATGCTATTCCAGCCTATGAAAAGTTTAAGGAGTTCACTTGGCGCTGATATCCAGGACGATAGCTATGCTGTGCTTTTTCCCCTTGATAGCACTGGCAGCCGACGAACCAGCCAACAAAGACATGGCCAACCAGGAGCAGACTCAACCGCAACCGGTGCAGAAGCCTGCCAAGCAAACACCTGAAACAGCCCCTATGAAACCCAGAGACAATAGCCGGGCGTTGGAGCATGTCGCCGCCTCAGAACAGCAAAAGATCCAAGTAGATGGCGAGGAGCAAACCGTTCTGGTGCGCCCCTGGAGTGGCCCGAAACAATTGGGCGCAGCGCTGTTGCTGCCGCCCCCCGGCACCCATGCCGATGCCCCCGGGCTCAACGCCTTCTTGCGCCGCAGCATCAATCCGGCAGGCTGGGCCAGTCTCAGCATGACACCACCTCCCTTTCCTGAGCAGCCCAACTTCACCACAGAGGCCCAGGAAATAAGCAAGGCCGGCGATGGCAAAGTGCAGGGCAAGAGTAATCAGGCAACAAGCCGCAGAGAGGCGGAGGAGTGGCAGAAACTCAGAAAGCAGCAACAGACCTTTATCCAAAAGAGTCTGGCGCAATTGGACGCCTTGGGTGAGCCCTTTCCCGGCAAGCGCTTGCTGATAGCCCAGGATCAGTCCGCCGCCTTGGTGATTGAGTTGTTGGCGGCGCAGGAGTTGGCCAAGCCGGACTTGCTGGTGGTGATCAATCCCTACCTCGACGATCCCTATGCCAATTTGGCACTGCCAAAGAAACTGGCCGGGTTGGAGTTGGCGATACTCGATATCCAATCTCCCGACGGTCACCAGGCCTCGCAGGCTACAGTGGAAAGTCGCAAAACCCTGGCTTCAAGCAAGCTGGACAATCAATATCGGCAGCAGTTGCTGGCGCTGGATCTACGCCAGGATGTTGCCTTTGAAAACACCTTGCTGATGATAGAAGGCATGGCCAGAAAGGTGCTGAAACAGCAGGCGCCAAACGAGAAGGCGGCCACTGAAACCCATCAGTGACCGCCTAATTGCAGAAGTTGCTGCCAAAACTGGCCGGCAGACCAAGCTTCCCGTAGAGCAAATATCGGCAGTGCGATTACTCTTTCTTGCCGCCCTTGGAGAACATCAACGCCAGGGAGATGAGCACCACAGTGCCGCCCATGAACAGCAAGTCCAATGCCGAGCTGGGTTTGATATCTGCAAAGAAGGAAAACACCTTGATGATCAGCATCATCAATATCACTTTGCCCAACTTGCTCTTGAGCGCATCTATGCTGGAGATGATCAATATCTTGCCGCCGGTATCCGAGTTACCGGCCGGCTCCAGGTTACGGATAAAGAGCTCATAGAGGCCGAAAGCAAAGATCAGCAGCACAGCCCCCAGCAGGAAGGTATCCAGTATCTCCACCAGTACCATCACAAGATCGTTACGCACATCATAGCTGCCACTGAGCAGGTATTCCCACAGCAGGGCAAACATATGCAGCACGTCCTTGACTCCCATGACAAAAGTGACCAAGGCCGCCAGCACACAGGAGAAGACTCCGACCATGACAGACAAGCGACTGCCCCAGAGCAGGCGTTCAAAAAAAATCCGCATCCCAATTTCCGTCTAAAAATAAAGTGACGGATTTTCAGGCAGTTTTGCCATTGAGGTCAAGTTATTATCCCATCATACGTGATAGGTATCTCACCAGTTTCGCCGCGGTTCAAAGGCCCGCTCGGGATCCTTGCTCTGACGCACGGCGGCAATGGCTCTGTTGCGCCCCAAAAGCAGACGCACCTGGCTCCAGGACTCACGCGCCAGCAGCCGCCTACGGGAACCGTTCCAGCTGCGGTTAATACTCAGCTTTATCGCCGCCAACGCATCGGGAGAGCGCTCATTGAGCTCAGCTGCCAGTTCTTTTGCCCGGGCCAGGGGATCACTGCAGCACTCGGTCACCAGCCCAAGATCCAATGCCTTGGAAGCCGGGATTAATTCCGCCGTCATGCTGAGTTTCAATGCCTGATCTTTTGCCAGAATTTCCCGCAAACTCACCAGGCCGCCCATGTCGGGAACCAGGCCCCACTTGGCTTCCATTATTGACAACTCGGCGTCATTGGCGGCAATGCGAAAATCGGCGCCGAGAGCAATTTGCAAACCGCCGCCATAACAACGGCCATCCAAGACGGCAATGACAGGAACCGGCAACTCACGCCAGGCGACAGACACCTGCTGCGCCAGATTGGCATTGCCCGGTAACAGCTTGAACAGCAGTTTCAGCGCTTGCCAGGGAGAGTTGGCCACACTCTTGATATCCAGGCCTGAACTGAATTGGCCGCCCTCACCTCTGAGGATCACCGCCCGCAAATGTCGTTGACGGTGCAAATGACGCGCCATCGCCTTGAGTTCACTGAACATGGTGTAATTAATGGCATTGAGCTTATCCGGCCGGTTCAAGCTAACGATAGCCAGCTGTTGTTGCCATTCCAGGCTGAGTGTCTGCCACTGCATCTGCAGGTCCTTGAAAGTTGAAGTTATGTTAACGGTATCACCATCACACTGGTCAGGCCAGAGCAAAAAGCGTCCCGTTTCAACAACACAGAGCAGTCTAAATTTTGACTAACGTCAACAATCTGACATTAGCTTTGACTTAGTGACAACAAGTGTTCACAATATCGACCCTCAACAGGCAAGCCATTGCACTATAATAAGATTTTCTCCTGCCAAATGTATGAGAAACGGGCATCAAGCCCGAGCTCGCCGATAACTGACTATCGGCCCAGTCCTCACTGATCCAGCGGCATAATCAGAGGATAATCACAAAAATGCCGCTGTAGGTGTTATCTTCAAGTAATGCAGTAGAACAGGAAATCTCTATGGCGATTCCGGTACTCATATGCGACGACTCTGCGCTGGCTCGAAAGCAGATGGCCCGTACTCTTCCCAAAGATTGGGAGGTAGACATCAGCTTTGCCGCCAATGGCGCCGAAGGACTGGAGGCAATTCGCGCCGGCAAGGGCGAGATTGTCTTTTTGGATCTCAACATGCCGGTCATGGACGGCTACGAAGTGCTGCAAACGATTCAGCAGCAAGACCTGCCGGCCATGGTGATAGTCGTCTCGGGCGATATACAAATTAAGGCTCATCAGCGAGTCAAGGCCTTGGGCGCGCTGGATTTTATTCAAAAACCCGTCAGCGCAGACGCCATCAGCAGCATACTGCAGGAATATGGCATTTTGCAGTTGGCCGAAGGCGGCGAAAGCAATGAAGAGCCAATGATCCAGGTGGATATGCGCGATGCCTGCCAGGAGGTTGCCAACGTTGCCATGGGCCGCGCCGCCGATCTGCTGGCCAAGCTGTTGGATGTGTTTGTGCTCTTGCCTATTCCCAACGTCAATGTGCTGGAGGTCAGCGAATTGACCATGGCACTCAAGGCCACAGAGGAAAGCCCCAAAATTTCGGCGCTGTGCCAAGGCTTTATCGGTGCCGGGATTGCCGGTGAGGCTCTGCTGCTGTTTCACGACTCCAGCTTTAAGGATATGGCCAAGTTGATGGGCCTGTCGGATCCCGAAGATGCCAACACAGAAATCGAGGTGATGATCGACACAGCCAACGTGTTGATCGGCGCCTTCCTCAGCGGTATCTCGGAGCAACTGGACATGCAATTCAGCCAGGCGCACCCTGTGGTGCTCGGTCGACATTGCACAGTAAACGATCTGATCCACGATAACTCAGATCGCTGGCAACGCACGCTGGCGATGGAGATCAATTATCGTATCGAAGATCACAATGTGCAGTGCGATCTCTTGCTGCTCTTTACCGAAGACTCCTTGCCGACGCTGAATTTCAAGCTCGGCTATCTGATGAACTGACAAAAACAGGTTTGCCATGGCAAAGGATTTGGATGCAATGAATGAACTGCACTGGCTGATCGATATGGTACAAACCATAGAGGTCGGCCTGGTGGTGCTGGACAGAGAGTACAATATTCAGCTGTGGAACGGCTTTATGGAGAACCACAGCGGCGTTTCTCCCAACGATATCAAGGGCGACAACCTGTTTGAACGTTTCCCTGATCTGCCGGCCAGCTGGCTCAAGCAGAAGATGGAGTCTGTGTTTCTGCTGAAGAACCGCGCCTTCATCAGTTGGGAGCAGAGGCCCTATGTATTCAAATTCAAGAACTACCGGCCCATCACAGGCCGCGCCGAGTTCATGTTCCAGAATGTCACCCTGTTGCCGCTGGCCTCTCTGACCGGACAGATCTCCCATATCAGCATCATCATCTATGATGTGACGGATATTGCCATCAACAAGCTGCAGCTCAAGAGTGCCAACGAGCGCCTGGAACACCTGAGCCAAACCGATGGCCTGACCCAACTGCATAACCGCAGACACTGGCAACTATGCATGCAGCGGGAATTTGATCGCCATTCCCGCTATGGCGATCCTGCCAGTCTGGTGATGTTCGATATAGATCACTTTAAGCGGATCAACGACAGCCTGGGGCATATCGCCGGAGACAGGGTTATTCAGCATCTGTCCCATATTCTCAGCCAAAACCTCAGGGAAACCGATTGCGCCGGGCGCTACGGGGGCGAAGAGTTTGCTGTGGTCTTGTCCCACACCAGCGCCGAGGATGCCCGCTCCTTTGCCGAGCGGCTGCGCTCTCAGGTGGAAAGCAGCCGCTTCAGTTTCAATGGTCAGCCGGTGCCCTTTACCATCAGCCTGGGGATCTGCGATCTGAGTGATGAGGTGGAAAACAGCGATCAATGGCTGGCCAATGCCGATCAGGCCCTCTACCAGGCCAAGGTTTCCGGCCGCAACTGTGTCAGTATTTTCAGTGATTGATCCACAGATGACGGCCAATAAAAAACCTAAGAGGCATACAGGAAGCACATCATTCGGTCTCAATCGCTTATAAGTGAAGATGAATTATTCGAAGTAAATTCTCTGAGACGAGTAATCTGCGTGCTTCATACAAAAACTGCGGTTGCCAGGCATGCCTGCAGCAGGCTTAAGCCTGTTTCTGCAAAATCACCAACGGTTTAAGGTTAATGGGGATGTATTGCTTGGCTTTGTTGCTTACCCCGGCACCATTTACCGCCACATTTGGCCTTCATGGCACACATCGCATCCCATCGGCCACTCATGCCACTGTACTGACGGCGAAACTCTTTGGCGGAAGTTATCCAGGCATCGTCACTGATACCAAGCTCAAGCAGTAGTTTGGGTCTGGAAGAGGCAATAAAGCCACGCTTGTCTTCCCGCAC
>NZ_JBKORJ010000002.1:0-73280 GCF_047314585.1 Shewanella sp. BJSY2023SW005 | reverse complement strand
CAAAGGACTAGGGCCATTTGCTGCGAACCACGCCTTGCATCCAGGCCTGTAAGCCGACGCAGAGCACACATGGGACTTGTTCGCACCTTCCTTAGTCAGCGTCTCTCTTTCCCTGCCGTGAAAATCGTCTGTTCCTGCGGACTTTACATTTTGTGGCTCAGAGGATTGTGTTAACTGCTGGTGGGCAGCATAAGCTTTGAGATAGAAGGTTTCCCAGTCCTGGGTCATCTCTTGCCACATGGCTTTGTCGGCTCTAGAAGCACCAGGGAGTCCCTTGCGACCTGTAGAGGTGATGCTGGGGTCACAGCTGGCAATATTAGCCATCTTCATCGATAGCGATGAGGCCGACCTTTGCATGAGTTCGGCTATCTGGATTATTTCTGGGTTACGCTGGCTTATTCTGCCAAAGGGCGTGTGGCTATAAAGATAAAAAGCCACCAGTAGTTCATCCCGTTCCCACCTACGTTGATTTGCCATAAGCCCTCCTAGAGATGCTGCCAGTATGGACAGTATCCCTTTAAAATCAATTAGAAAATTGATTTTTCCCGGTTATCGAACTTGTCTACTGCCTATCTCAGCTTGTTACAGCCGGGAGGCAAGGCACTTTCCTTCGCTGTGCTTAAGATCAAATGCTTATCTAAAACTCTTGCCATTCGGGTAAAGGCAATTTCTTTTCCAGTCTAATTCAGGCAGAATCTCGCACTTGAATTTGAAGGGCTTTTGTCTTTAGCCCAATAGGATAGGACGTCTTTGTCTGCCCCTCATTCGTTGGCGGCGGGCAAGAGAACAAGGACTGGAAATGGAACTCCCATTACAGGTAGTGCAGGACCTGGCCCCGGATCAGTCATCTCTGGGGGCTGCCAAAAAGCTGCTCAATACATCCAAGTGGCCCATGTTGGGCGTAGCCTCTGAACTCAATAGTATTTGGGGGCAGTGCCAGGGATCGGGTGCCAATCCCTACCTCACCATGGCAGATGTGGTCGACCATGGCTACAAGTGTACCTGCCCATCTAGAAAATTCCCGTGTAAACATGTGCTTGCATTGATGTGGATCTTCAGTGAAAGCCAAGACAGCTTCAATGAGTCAACCCCGCCCGATTGGGTTGGGGAATGGTTGTCCCGTCGTCGTCGCAGTTCTGCCACCGCAACTGAGGATAACAAGCCCTCGGTGGCGAAGAATATCGCCACCGCCGGTGATGAAGAGCCAATGCTCAGCCCGGAGCAACTCGCCAAGAATGCCGCGCAAAAGCAAAAGCGGGCTTTGGCGGCGCAGCAAGCCAGCGAGCAAAGCATACGCGAAGGGTTGGCTGAGCTTGAGCTGTGGATCCGCGATCAACAGCGAACCGGTCTTTCCGGACTGCTTAAGGATTTACGCCCCAGGGTTCGACGCATTGCCGCAAGGTTGGTGGATGCAAAAGCGAGTGCCTTGGCATCCCGAGTCGATGAATTACCGTCCTTGTTGGCTGGACTGCCGTTTGAGCGGCAACTGGCCCGGTTGATAGAAGAACTGGGGATCTGGGTCTTGCTTTCCCGGGCCTGGCGAATCAATCCGCAGGATCCCGATGTTCGGCGGGCGCTGGTTGGGGCGGAAAATCGAGAACAGCTGCTGGCCAATGTCGCAACCGGGGTCAGTGGCCGCTGGTTATGCCTTGGTGAGCGTATCGAAACCCGACGGGACGGTTTGGTTAGCCATGCGACCTGGCTTTGGCCACTGGATGGCCAGTGTAGCTCAGGCGCCATGTTGCTCGACTATTATCCAGCCACGGCAGGCAAACGTGAGGCCAGCCTCAGGGCCGGTACCTTGATTGAAGGGGAACTGGTCTTTTATCCCTCCAGGGCGCCGCAGCGCGCCATATTGACCCGGTACCAGATTCTGGCACCAGAAGCCGTATCCTGGCCCGCAGCCTCGGCTATGACACCAGAGCAAGCCTTGTTTACGCTGCGGCGCACCTTGCCATGGGAAACTTCAGTGCCCTTGGTGTTGGGCCCATGCAGTTTGCAGCAGGCAGAGGACGGCGGTTATTGGCTCAGTGTCGAGGAGCAGCTAATTCCGGTGAAGGGCAGAGACTTGCCACCCTTGGCACAGGGAGACTTGCAAGGGGCCTTTGTTTGCTGGCGTGGTGATGGAGCCGAACTTCTGTCTGTTTGTACCAGTGCCTGGGGGATGATCTCATGCTAAATGCTGAAACCCTACAACAGGATCTGGCGCAGATTGACGAACTCAAGCAGCGTTGGTTGATAGGTGATGGCGGCGCGCCGATTTTGCTTCCTGAGCATTGGACCGTGCCCGCCGATGCCGACGATGACGAGCGCACCCTGATGGCGCTGGCTTATTGCAGCCAGTATCCCCTGCTGCAACAACCCCATCCCCCCGGGGCGCTTAAAACCCTGCCCGGCTTGCCGCAACTGAGTCTGTCCCTATTACCCGGCCAATGTCGCCCGGCATTCAGGCAGTTACTGGCGCTGACCACCACATCCGGCAGTCAATATCAGGCGCTGTTGGCGCTGCTGGTGAGTCGTGGTTTTTCCCCTCATCCCGAAGACTGGCTGCCCGGTCGACAGGATGCAGAGCTGCCGCCTGAGTTTGAACCTTGGGTTTGCTGGGTTACCGATGCCAGGGATGAACCGCTTACCGAAGAGAGCTGGCCCGATAAAAGCCCGGCACAGAGGCTGGCTGCGCTTAAGCTGCTGCGGCGCCGGTCGCCGGATGCCGCTCGTGATTTGCTGGCAAGCATGGCCGCCTCGGAAGCCGCCGATAAACGCCTGAATCTCTATCAGGTATTGGCAGATGGACTGAGCTCGGCAGACTTGCCCTTATTGGTATCTCTGGAAAAAGACAGATCCCAGAAAGTGAAGGAGCTGGCCAATCAATTGCAGATGCGCTTAGGTCAGGGCAACCAGCAAGCGGAAGATGAGACACTCACAGAGCTGGTAACTTGGCTGTCACTGAAACCTCGGGGGCTGCTACGGCGCGAAACTGTGCTGCTTGCTCCTGTGCTGAAAAACAGTGTCCAGAATCGTGACCGCTGCGCCGCACTGAAGAGCATTTCCTTGCCTTTGCTGGCAACTGGGCTGGGCATGAGTCTGGAGCAGCTTTTGTGCCAGTGGTCCTTTGCCGACAACGCCGGTAAGGGGCTCAATAGCCCCAATCAGGCTTTGCTGCTGAATGTTGCTGCCAGCTTACCCGAGGAACAGGTGTTGTTGGTGGCCAATCGGCTGCTCGATTGGGCCGTTGAGGAAAATGAAAATCCCATGGCTGAACTGGGTTTATTGGTATCCAGGTTAAACGAGCAAGCCAAGGTCAACCTGGCTCAGACGCTACTGTCCAAGGCTCCCGGCGATCTGCTCCCCAATGCTCCGTACGCACTATTTAGCAGTGAATGGCACTGGCTGAGTGTCGCTGAGTTCAGCCGTTGCAAAGCCACGGCTGAACTGCTTAAACAACTTAAAACCCTGGTGCAAGCCAAGGATGCGGACGAGATGGAAAGGCAACTCGCTTGGGTGATGCAGCAATTGGGTTTGTGCCTGAACCTCGAGTGTGCTCAGTGGCTGCTGGCCGAGACAAAGACGCTGGGGATATCGCCCATGCACCCAATACTCGACTATTTGAAATTTAACGTAAGTTTGCAACGAGAAGGATGAAAAGATGAGTGACGTATTAAGGCAACCGGCGGAAGTCATTTATCAAGCCGAGCTGGATGCTCTGAAAGAAGAAGATCATGGCCAAAAACCCGAGAATTGGCAACTGACGCCTAAAAGTGTGGTCAAGTATCTACTCGGTGGCACTACGGATTCCGGGGTGTCTATCAGCCCCAAATACATAGGCAATCGTCGCCTTATCGAAACAGCAGTTGCGACTTTGGCCACTGACAGGGCGCTGTTGCTCCTTGGGGTACCGGGTACTGCCAAGTCCTGGGTGTCCGAGCATCTGGCTGCGGCTATTTCGGGCAACAGTACCCAGGTGATCCAATGCACCGCAGGCACAGATGAAAACCAAATTCGTTACGGTTGGAACTATGCACAGCTGCTTGCCAAAGGCCCCAGTAAGGACGCCTTGGTGCCGACACCACTGTTCCGGGCCATGGAGTCTGGTACCTTGTGCCGTCTGGAGGAATTGACCCGCATGGGGTCGGACGTCCAGGATACCCTGATAACCGTATTGTCTGAAAAAATGTTGCCGGTGCCCGAGCTGAACGATGCTGTGTTTGCCAAGCGAGGTTTCAATATCATAGCTACCGCCAATAACCGCGATAAAGGTGTGAATGAGCTGTCTTCGGCACTCAAGCGGCGCTTCAACGTAGTAGTGTTGCCGCTACCCGATGATATGGAGCAAGAAGTAGAGATCATTCGTCGCCGGGTGGTCGAGATGGGTCAAAGCCTGTCACTGCCGGTGCCCGCCAGTGCCAGCAGTGAAATTGAGAAAGTGGTAACTATCTTCCGCGAACTGAGAAGCGGCGCTACCTTGGATGGCAAGATGGCGCTCAAGGTGCCTTCGGGGAATCTGTCCACTGCCGAGGCTATTGCCGTGATGGTTGGCGGCTTGAGTCAGGCAGCCTGGTTCGGCGATGGTCAACTGGGGGCTGCTGACGTGGGAGCCAACCTGGTGGGCGCCATAGTGAAAGACCCTGTGCAGGACAAGTTGGTACTCGAGGAGTATCTCGAGACTGTGCTGAAAAAACGCAGTGATTACAGCTCCTATTACCACAGCATCAATGAACTGCTGTGAGCCGTGACCGCCAGAGAACACTTGCCCATGAAGAATATCCATTATTTTGGCATTCGCCACCATGGTCCGGGCTCGGCCCGGCGGCTGGTGGCGGCGCTGGAGCGGTTGAACCCGGCGTTGGTTCTGATAGAAGGACCGGCTGATTGCAGTGAACTGGTGCCATTTTTGGCCAGTGACGAGATGAAACCGCCGGTGGCTCTCTTGTCCTTTGTCACCGATGAAACAGGCCACAGCCTCTATTATCCCTTTGCCGAATACTCGCCCGAGTATCAGGCGTGCCTCTGGGCATTGAACACCAATACCGAGGTACGTTTTATTGATTTGCCTGTATCCGTGCAGTTGGCATCCAGGCTGCAGGATATTGAGCCTGAGCCGGAAGGTGACGACGATACAGCGACAGAGGCTGACGATACAGATTTAGCCTCTCTTCCTGAAGATTCCCCCGCGCCTTACGAGGGGCGGCTCCGTCAGGATCCTGTCTCAGCACTGGCCTTGCTTGCCGGTTATGAGGACGGTGAAAGTTGGTGGAATCATATAATAGAACAGGGCAGTGATGACGATCCTGAGCTATTTGATGCGTTGGCCCAGGCCATGGCCGAGCTCAGGAGTGCCATGCCCAACGACAGCTTGAGAGAAGCCCAGCGAGAAGCCTTTATGCGGCTGCAAATTGCCGAGGCGGCCAAACAAAACGCGGGACCAATCGCTGTGGTTTGCGGTGCCTGGCATCTGCCGGGGCTGAAGACCAAGGTTAGCCAGAAAGAAGATAAGGCACAATTGAAAAGCCTCCCGGCAAAACTGGCGCCCAAGCGGGTGAGTTCAACCTGGATCCCCTGGACCAGCCCAAGGCTCGCCAGTGAGTCTGGCTATGGGGCCGGGGTGGCCGCGCCCATGTGGTATAGCCACCTGTGGCAACACGGTTATGACGAGGTATCTTTGACTCGTTGGCTAACCCAGGTTGCCGACATGTTGAGAGCGGCCGGGCTAATGGTTTCAACCGCCGCTGTAATTGAGACCCTGCGCCTGTGTCATAGTCTGGCGGCCATTCGCGCTCGTCCCAGTCCTGGATTCGAAGAGGCGCGGGATGCATCTATAGCCACTATGTGCGGCGGAGAAGCCAGGTGGTGGCAACAGATTTCGCAGCAACTCCTGCTCGGATCCCGGGTCGGTGAAATACCCGCAGATGTGCCTTTGGCCCCCCTCTTGGATGACTTGCAGCGTTGGCAAAAGAAAACCCGTCTCAAGAGCGAGGCTTTGCCGCGGGAGCTTTCTCTCGACTTGCGCAGTGAGTCGGGCCAGCTGAAATCCTGGTTTTTGCATCGCCTGAGGCTGCTCGATGTGCCTTGGGGCGAGCAGGGCAGTGCCGGCGCCAGCCGAGGAACTTTCCGTGAGCGTTGGGTGATAGCCTGGCAACCTGAGTTTGCGGTGCAACTGGTTGAAAATCAAATCTATGGCAGTTCACTGGTACAGGCGGCAGCCGAACGTACTATCCAGCGCATGCGGGAGCAAAGACAACTGGGTGAGCTGGCAAACCTGGTGTTGGAGGCCTTGGAGGCTGAATTGCCCCGAGCGGTAGAGCTGGGCTTCGAACTGTTGGCCGAGCGTGCAGCACATACAGCCGAGGGCTTGGATCTGCTGGATTGTTTGCCTCCTCTGGTGGATATCAGCCGCTACGGTACCTCGAGAAACCTATCGCTGGCGCATGTCAATGAGTTGATTGAACGCTTGGCGGTGCAGGCATCTTTATCCTTGCCCATTGCTGTTCGCCAGTTAAATGAGGACGAAAGTAATCATTATCGGCTGGCCGTAGGCAGAGCACATGCCCAGCTGGAGTTGGCACAAGTGGCAGATTCTGTCATGGAGGGCTGGTGGCAGGCGCTAATCGAAGTGGTCAATACTGGCCTATGTGATGCGGGAGTCCGCGGGCTGTGCTGTCGCCTGCTGTATCAGGCCAAACGCCTGGATGAAGATTACCTGGCGCAATTGATGGCGAAAATGTTGTCACCGGCCAATCCGATTGCCGAAGCCAAGGGGTTCTTCGAGGGCTTCTTCAGCGGGGCTGCCGAACGCTTGCTTTACGACCCCAGGTTGCGACAGTCGGTGGACAATTGGCTGCTATCGCTTGAGGAAGAGGCGTTTGTCGAGAGTCTGCCGTTGCTGCGGCGGGTATTTGCCGAGTTGGATGCCATGGAGCGTCGCCGACTGCTGGATAGTCTCAATGCCAAAGCTGTGGCAAAAGGTACTGAGTATTCCGTGAATGATGCCTTGGTACCGCTCTGGTCTGTCCATCTGGAAGGGCTGGGCAAGTTGCTTGCAGGAGACAATCAATGGATGAATTGATGAGACAGCGTCGCTGGCAACTGGCCCTTGGCGCAGAATTGGAACAGGCGCCCCTCAATGGCAGCGACAAACGTTTGAATGAGGCGTTGTCGGCACTCTATGGTGACGGCAAACATTCAGAGACACGTCGCGGGGGTTTGGGCGGCTCAGCACCCAGGGTGGCGCGTTGGCTTGGAGATATTCGCGAATTTTTCCCGGCATCTGTGGTGCAGTTGGTGCAGCGGGATGCCTTCGAGCGCTTGGGCCTGAAACAGATGCTGATGGAGCCCGAGTTCCTGCAAGCTATGGAGGCCGATGTGCACTTGGTTGCGGATCTCGTCAGCCTCGGGGGCATGATGCCGGCGCAAACCATGGAAACGGCGCGGCAGGTCATTCGTAAGGTGGTAGATGAACTCCTGGCCAGGCTGGAACAAAAAACTGCCGAGGCCATTCGTGGTGCCGTGGATAAAAGCAAACGCAGTTTTCGTCCCCGTCATGCCGACATCGACTGGCACAGAACCATCAGTGCCAATTTACGCCACTATCAACCTGAACTTGGCACTGTGATGCCGGAAAAACTGGTGGGCTATACCCGCAAGCAGCGGCGACAGGTGGATCTGGACGAGGTGATCCTTTGCGTTGACCAGTCCGGATCCATGGCGACATCTGTGGTGTACAGTTCCATTTTTGCGGCTGTGATGGCCTCCATTCCAGCGGTGAAAACCCGGTTGGTGTGTTTTGATACTGCGGTAGTGGACCTTACTGATGAATTGGCCGATCCGGTGCAAGTGTTGTTTGGCGTGCAACTGGGTGGTGGCACAGATATTAACCAAGCGGTAGCTTACTGCGCCGACAAAATTGAGCGCCCCTCCAAGACTCACCTTGTCCTGATCACGGATCTCTATGAAGGGGGCAATGAAAAGGAGCTTAAGGCTCGGGTCGCTGAACTGCTGCGCCGTGAAGTGAATGTGATCACCCTGTTGGCGTTGAGCGACGATGGGCGTCCGGCTTATGACAACCAAATGGCCGCGGATTTTGCCGCAATCGGCAGCCCGGTGTTTGCCTGTACGCCGGACAAATTTCCCGAGTTGATGGCAACGGCGTTAAAAAGGGAGGATGTGCTGCAATGGGCGGCAGACGCCGGCATAGCCACGGTTAGAGCGACTGAGTAATACCATGAAGAAGCAGGCTGATGCCTGCTTTTTTAATCCAAAGGTTCAGGCCGAAGCTTTCCCTTATCTCACATCACAGCCAAGGGCACGCTGGGCGCTGCTCGTGAATCCGTCACCTGCGCCTCGGATAAGGCCACTGTCTTTCATGCTGCCATCACGGTAGCTTCGCGGTTAAAAAATCTATCATGGCGCTGACCTTGGCCGGCAGGTGCTTGCGTCTGGGGTAGACGCAGTAAATAGCGTGTTGGGGCAGCCGATACTCGGGCATCAGGACGACCAGGCGGCCCTTGGCGATATCGCCTCTTACAATAAAGTCCGGCATGTTGGCTATCCCCAGGCCTTGGAGAATCGCGCTGTGAATCGCATCGCTGTTATTGACCTCGAAGTTGCCTTTGGGCTCAATTCTGACTTCGCCGCCCGATTGCTGCTGGGGGCCTTGAAAGCGCCATTCGCTGCCACCGCGAAACAGCGAATAGAACAAACAGTTGTGTTGGCCGAGCTGCTCCGGCGTTTGCGGCGTGCCGTAGCGCTTTAGGTACTCGGGGGCGGCCACCAGGAAACTCTCGCATGGTGCGATGCGCTTGGCGACCAGGCTGGAATCTGCCAGTTCACCAATGCGCAGCGCCAGATCAAAACCTTCGGCAATCAGATCGGTATGGCTGTCGCTCAACTCAAGTTGCAGGCGAATATCAGGAAAACGCTGCAGAAATTCAGCCATCAGCGGCGCGACATAACGGCGGCCGTACACCATGGGCACAGACATCCTCAGCAACCCCTTGGGGCTGTGCTGCAGCTCGCCTATGGCATCTTCCGCCTCCCTGGCGAAGCGCACCGCATGGCGCACAGAGTCATAGTAGCACTCGCCTGCTTCCGTCAGGCTGAGCGAACGTGTGGTGCGGTACAGGAGTTGCACCCCGAGGCGCGTTTCGAGCTGGCTTATCCGCTTGCTGATCGCCGACTTACTGCTGCCGAGCTGCTTGGCAGCGGCCGAGAAGCTGCCGGACTCCACCACAGCGACAAACACCGGCAGGGCATTGAAGTGATCCATCTTGATAGTTGAGTTTTTGGAAACTGTATTGCGACATTATCGGTAATTATCCTAAATAGCAAAACAATGTAGAGTGGCGTCTGCTTGAAGGGCGGCGACAGACGCCCTGCCGAGCCCCAATAATGCCCGCCATTGGCTGGCCAAGATTGATTCGCACACGCCGGAGAAGAGAGATGCAAGGCAGCCGCAACCGAGAATCCAATATGCCGCTATCCTGGGGAGCCGCCCTGGTGGCATTCATTGCCGGTGGCTTACTGGCGCTGATGATCCAGCTTAACAGCCAGCTGGCCTCGGCCGGCTCACCCCTGCTGGCTTCCTGGATAGCCCATGGTACCGGGGCGTTGACCGCCCTGTTGTTATGGCTATTTATGGGAAGGCGAAAGACAGCCCCTTCGCCAGGGGTGCCTGAGCAGAATAAGCAGCCAAAGCGCACCTTGCCACTTTGGGCCTGGCTTGGCGGTCTGCCCGGCGCCATGACTGTGATTCTGGCGGCCATCTGCGTCAACTCTCCCCTGGGGCTGGGCGGAACCCTGGCACTCCTGCTGCTGGGGCAGTTACTGTTCGGCGCCATCAGTGATACTCGGGGCTGGTGGTTGTTGCCAAAGCGGCAACTGCATCCACTCGAGTGGCCGGCATTACTGCTGGTACTGGCCGGGGCGCTGTTGCTGATATTTTCCGCTCACGCTTAATTTTTACCTGGGGAGAAGATGATGTTGTCACTGTTTTTGTTGTTGGCGCTGGCCAACGGCGTCATGGTCAGCCTGAGCCGCAGTTTTAACGGTGCACTGGCGGCAAATAAAGGCTCGCTGCAGGCATCGTTGCTGAACCACCTATTGGGTTTTTTACTGCTGACCTTGGTATTGGCGGTTTATACCCTGTTTCAGGGCGGCGCAGTATGGCAACTGCAGGCTACGCCGGCTTACACTTGGCTCGGCGGCGTGATAGGCGCCTTGTTTGTTGCGACCAGCAGCTGGGCTCTGGCCAGGCTTGGCGCCATGGCCTGTGCCCTGTTGGTGATTTCCGGACAGATGCTGACCGGTGTCTGGCTCGACAGCCTTTCCCGTGAGTTGAGCTGGCAGGCCTGGCTTGGGGCGGCGCTGATCCTGGCTGGTGTGATACTGCAGCGCCTGGCGGCCAAGGCGCAAACCCGTCGAGTCGGCAGCGGGTTGGACGCCGCCGACGTCAAGGCGTAAAATTCGCAACTTGTGTCCTGTATAACGCTATGTTTTCGGGCTATGGCTTTTGGTTTAAAGAAGAATGGGGAAACAGGAGAGAAGAATGCCGTACTCTAATAGTCAGGCTTACCAGTGGGTATTGTTTGATGCCGATGAAACCCTGTTTCAGTTCGATGCGCCGCGGGGGCTCAAGCTGATGTTTTCCCGTCAGGGGGTGGATTTCAGCGATGCCGATTATGCCGAGTATCAGCAAACCAATGCGCCGCTGTGGGTGGCCTACCAGGACGGCAAGATCAGCGCCAGCGAGTTGCAGCTGACCCGTTTCAGCCATTGGGCCAAACGTCTCGGGCGCACACCTTTTGAACTCAACAGCGCCTTTATGACGGCAATGGCCGATATCTGTGAGCCGCTTCCCGGTGCTGCCGAGCTGCTTGATAACCTCAAGGGCCGTGCCCGCTTGGGGATTATCACCAATGGTTTTACCGAGCTGCAGCAGGTGCGGTTGCAAAAGACCGGCTTTGCCGAACACTTTGATCTGTTGGTTATTTCAGAAGAGGTCGGCTTGGCCAAGCCGGATCCGGGTATCTTCGAGCATGCGCTGGCCAAGATGCAGCAACCCGAGCGTAAGCGGGTATTGATGGTGGGTGACAACCCCCATTCGGATATTCTCGGCGGCCTTCAAGCCGGTCTGGATACCTGTTGGCTCAACGTTAAGGGAGAGGCGGCACCCGAAGGGATTAAGCCCCATATCGAGGTGCGTTCACTGAGTGAACTGCAAAGGCAACTCTGTAGCTGATCCGCATCTTACTTAAAGCATTTTTAAACCCAAGGCCCGCCATTATGCGGGCCTTGGGCATTTCTGCACTGCCGAGAAAAACCGCCGTCCACCAGTTAATACCTTTAGGGGATGCTGATACACCTTTAGAGCGGCTGTTAAAAACATGACCCAAGTCAATTGATAATTGTTCTCATTCGTATAATATTACGCAACTTTGTTGATTTGGGGAGATATCTGAGTGAAACCGACTTATCTGGCAGTTGTATTGGCGGCCCTGTTGAGCCCGCAGTTGATGGCGGCAGAAGCAGAAGAAGCGCAGGAGCCGGCTGCAGAAAACATGGAGCGCTTGAGTGTGGTAGGGGTTAGGCAGCGGCTGGAGCAAGCCGGCACCCTGGCCAACACCATAATGAAGACAGAGGTGATAGACGCCAGCATCATAGAAAACAAGAATGCTGTTAACCTGTCGGAAGCTATAGATAACTCTCCCGGGGTAAAAGTCTCCAACGAATGCTCCATGTGTGGTGTGAAACGCATCATGCTCAACGGCATGAAAGGGGAGCAAACCACGATTCTGGTGGATGGTTTGCCGGTGCATACCATGATTTCCGGTTATTACGCCGTCGATGCCATTCCTACCACAGGGATTGAACGCATCGAAGTGGCCCGCGGCGCCGGGGCTTCACTTATTGCCCCTGAGGCGATTGGCGGCACCATCAACATCATCAGCTATGAGCCGACCGAAAATGGTGCCGAGTTGGATATCGCCGCCGGTGAAAATGGCTATCGCAAAGTGGGCTTCCTTGGCAAGGGCGTCAGTGAAGATGGTCGCACCCGGGCGACGCTGGTGGCTCAGTATGACGACAGAGATCAGTTCGACGCCGATGACAACAAGGTCAACGAGGCGCCATTGCAGGAAAACCGCAGCGTAACCGCCAGAATTTCCCAGGATATCGGCGACTTTGACAACCTGGTGCTGCGAATTGCCAATATCCAGTCGGAGATCTTCGGTGGCCCCATGCTGGGCAGCAACTTTGCCGATGGCACAGCTTCCAGCATAGGCAGTGTACTCTCAGGCTTTGATGATAAGCCCAGTGAGCCGCAGCAGCTGTTTGAAGACGGTGATATCCGCAAGCGCTACAAGGGCAAGGCCTGGGAAACTACCGAATGGATCAAGACAGAGCGCAACGAGGCATCGCTTGCCTGGCTGAAGGAGTTCAGTGACGACTGGAACATGCACCTGGCGGTAAGCTATGCCGAGCACAAGCAGGATTCCTTCTACGAGGGGTTCGATTATACCGCCGATGACAAGATGTGGTTCTTCGACGCCAGATTCAACTACCTGCTCAACGACAGCCATTTGTTGACCTTCGGCGCCGATCTGCGTACCGAAGAGATGCGCTCCCACTCCCGCGCCGGCAGCGCCAACCCTGACTATGTCTCCGACTCTTTTGACTATGACGTCAAGGGCTTGTACCTGCAGGATACCTGGCAGGTGACAGATGCCCTCGAAGTCGCCATGGCGCTGCGTTACGACAGCATCACTGCCGACTTTACCGACCCCAGCAAGCCGGGCACAGAGTTGGACGAGTCGATACTCTCGCCCAGAGTGGATATCCGCCTGCGTCACAATGAGCTGTGGACCTCGCGTCTGTCTGCCGGCCGTGGCTATCGGGCGCCGTTGTCATTCTTCGAGACTGATCACGGCATTCTGGATGGCTCATTGGGGTTTGATATCGACATCGACGAGCTGGAACGTTCCAACTCGGTGAACTATGCCCTGAGCTACGAGGGTGACAGACTCACCTCCACCGCCTCTGTGGCCTGGACCGAAGTCGAGCATCTGGCGGCGCTGACCACCAACGACCATGGGATCCCGCTGCTGACCCAGCTGGATGAGAAGGCCAGCGTGGTGACCACAGATATCGCCCTGGGCTATCGCCTGACCGATGACCTGACGGTAAACCTCACAGGTGAGCACTTCGACTATGACTCGGTATTCAAGTCTTCCTATGCCGTGGCACCGGTCGAGGAACGGGTGACCCTGAGCGTGGATTGGGACATCAACGACTGGGAATTTTTCGCCAACCTGGTGTGGATTGGCGGCCGCGATCTGTCGCAGTACGGTTATGAAGGTTATAACCGCCTGGATGCCAACGGTAAGGTGGATCCCGACTCGAAGAAGCGTACCGATGCGCCGTCCTACTTTACCCTGGACTTGCGTGCCAGCTATCAGTTCAACGACAACCTGTCCTTCTATACCGGGGTCAGCAACCTGTTTGACTATACCCAGGCCGGTGACGAGGAAAGCCCCTTGTTCTATGACGCCGAAGGCGCCTTCGATGTGGGTTACATCTATGGCCCGCTGCGTGGCAGAGAGATCTATGCCGGCATGAAACTGGTGTTCTGATTATGAAGCGCCTGGCTCTGGGATTATTGCTGCTGTGTGCCATGCCGTTGCAGGCCTCACAGCTGACCCGCGACTATCTGTTCCAGCCCCTTCGCGGGCAGGAGCAACAGACGCTGGCACATCTCGAGGGCCAGAGTGCTGTGCTGATGTTTTTCGAGCCCGAATGCCCCTGGTGTGTCAAGCAGGCGGCGGTGCTGAAAAAGTTACATCAGCTGTGCCCTGGTCATCTGCAGCCGGTGGCGCTCGGCGTCAACGGCAATCAACTGGCCCTGAAACGGGCGCTGTTCCGCCTCAACTTTCCGTTTGAGGCCTATAGAGCGCCAATGGAGTTGGTAAGGGACATGGGCGGCATTCCGGCAACACCTATCCTGTTATTGCTGGACAGCAAGGGCAGGCTGATTAAGGGCTATCGTGGTTTGACCGGGGAAGCCGAACTGCAGGCGCAGCTCTGTCCGGCGGCTTGAGTGAGCCAAATTCAAACCTGACCCCATCGAGATAAAAATGCCCGGCATCGAGCCGGGCATTTTTTTGTCAATCATAAACCTCTCCCATGGAGGTGGTGATTTCTGGCGGCTGTTTGGGTGCCCAATTTCAGGGGGGCCAAAATCAGGCGCTTGGGTTGTTAATCCTTGACCGCCAGCAACTCTCTTACTTGGGCGCCGACATCGCGCTGGAACTCATCGGCCTGATCGAACACTCCCAACATCTTGATAAAGCCGTGAATCGTGCCCGGGTAGCGCTGATAGTGCACGGCTACGCCGGAAGTTGCCAACTTGTCGGCGTACAGGCGGCTGTCGTCGCATAGGGGATCGCATTCGGCGCAGTAGAGCAAGGTAGTGGGCAGCTTGCTGTGGTCGGTTGCCAGCAAAGGGGAGCAATAGGGGTGAATGGCATCGGCCGGGCTGCGCAGATAGTGGTTCCAGTAGTACTTCATGCTGTCCTTGTGCAGCAAAAAACCTGTGGCGTATTTCTCGGCCGAGGCCGTGTGCCAGCCGTACTGCACCGGCGGGTAAACCAGCACCTGGCAGGCGAGATCCGCCGAGTCTTCATCGCGGCACCTCAATGCCACCGCCGCGGCGAGATTGGCACCGGCGCTGTCGCCGAAGAGACCGATTCGCTTGGGATCCAGTCCCAGTCTCTCGGCGTGTTTGAATACCCACAGGGTCGCCGCGTAACAGTCATCCATGGGGATGGGGAACTTGTGCTCCGGCGCCTTTTGATAATTGACGGCAATCACCACCACGCCGCAATTCTTGGCCAGTGCCCGGCTGAAGGGGTCGTTGATCTCTATGTTCGACACCATCCAGCCGCTGCCGTGAAAGTAGATCAGCGCCGGTTGGGGTTGCTCGCTGTGTTTGGGGCGGTAAATCCTAACCGGCAGGTCGGCGGTAGGGCCGGGAATAAATCTGTGTTCAACGGCGGCCATCTCTTCCGGTGGCCTGGTCGGGGGAATATCGCTGTGTTCCTGATGGCGACCGGCGTCGGGCGCCAGATCTTCATAGGGCGTAAAGCCTGCGGCATAGGTTTGCTGCAGGAAGGTTTCAACCTGGGGATTGAGTGGCATACGGGTACTCCATTCAGCAAGTGGATCAGGCCTTGTAGGTCACCTCTGTGACTCCTTTGAGCCTGGGACGGTTGGCTTCGGCTTGTGTCAGCGGTCTCACTTCCCGAAGGGCGTTGTGGCAGCGCGGCACCAGCGCCTGATATTCCAGGGTATTGAGGCGTTTCCAGTGCAGATCTTGCTCTGTGACATCGCGGATATATCGGGCGGGAGAGCCTGCCAGTAACTGCCGCGGTTGCCCCTGAAAGCCGGCTTTGATAAAGCTCATGGCGCCGACTATGCTGTCTGGCCCTATCTCGGCGCCATCCATGATCACGCTGTTCATGCCTATCAGGGCATTGCGGCCTATGATGCAGCCGTGCAGCACGGCGCCATGGCCGATATGGCCATCTTCGGCGACTATGGTGTCTTGATCGCAATAGCCGTGCATGATGCAGCCATCCTGCAGATTGCTGCCGGCCTTGAGGATCAGCCGACCATAATCACCGCGAAGGGAAGCGTGAGGGCCAACGTAGACATTGGCGCCGACTATCACATCGCCTATCAGTACGGCACTGGGGTGAACAAAGGCGCTGGGGTCGACAACAGGGATCAGACCTTCAAATGCATAACAGCTCATGGCATTTTCCTGTTTGGCTTGAGGGTGGGACATCCTTGTCCCGGTTGGCGTGCTTTCCTTAAATCATTTGCCTTTCCAGACAGGATCGCGTTTTTCGGCAAAGGCTTGTGGCCCTTCCAGCGCGTCTTCTGAGTGCAATACGGATGGATAGTGTTTCAGTTGGCCGCTGCGGATAAAGCGATAGGCTTCTTCCACCGGCATTTCGCTGGTGGTGCGATACACCTCTTTCAGGGCGGCGATGGCCAGAGGGGCACTCTGGGTGATCTCCTGTGCCAACTCTCGGGCGGTTTCCATCAGTTGGCTGTTGTCCACTACCCGGTTGACTATGCCCCAGCGCAGCGCTTCCTGGGCATCCATGCGGCGGCCTGTCATCATCATTTCGTTGACGATCGCAGGCGGGATCAGCTTGGGCAGGCGCAGCATGCCGCCGCTGTCCGGTACTATGCCCAGTTTGGCTTCCGGCAGGGCGAAGCTGGCGTTGTCGCTGCAGACTATCATGTCGGCGGCCAGGGCCAGCTCGAAACCACCACCGAAGGCATAACCATTGACGGCGGCGATAACTGGCTTGTCCAGATCGAACAGCTCGGTTAGACCGGCAAAACCGCCTGGACCAAAGTCGGCATCCGGGGCTTCACCCTCGGCGGCGGCTTTCAGGTCCCAGCCGGCAGAGAAGAAGCGCTCACCGGCCCCTGTGATAATTGCTACCCGCAGTTCCGGATCGTCACGGAAAGCGATAAAGGCTTCACCCATGGCAAAACTGGTCTTGGCATCTATGGCGTTGGCCTTGGGGCGATCCAGGGTGATTTCCAGAATATGGCCATTGCGGCGTATGTGTAACGATTCGTTCATGCTAATACTCCATCTGGATAAAAATTAAAATATCACTGAGTATGTGCGAAATACAGTTAACGCTTATCGCCAGCCTAAGGCCATAACTATTTATGGCTTAAGCAGATATTACCCAGCTACGACAATTTTGGTAATAATGACATTACCAATTACTCTCTTGGTTTTTACGGTTTACTTTTTAAGCCTTCGATATTTCGAAGGCTTAAATTTAAAACTTGATGGTTCGATTAACTATTTATCAGCAAAGACTCTTCTTTTTTATTTTCCCTGAACAAGTTCTCGGTAAGCTTTTTCTGATCTCAAGGAAAGAAGGTACCTTGAATTTAGCCATATGTTCTTCACAATATTCGAAGAACTCTTCCTCGGTAATTGTCTGGTTTTCATGCAAGACAATAAAGGCCTTGATGGCTTGATCTCGAATAGAGTCTTTCACCCCAATAATGGCGACATCGGCAATTTTGGGGTGCTCTGAAATAATGTTTTCCAGTTCGACACAGGAGATATTTTCGCCGCAGCGTTTGATCATGTTGCAGCTGCGATCGATAAAATAGAAGAAACCTTCCTCATCGACGTAGCCTGAGTCACCCGTGTGCAGCCAACCGTCGGCCGAGAGTGTCTTGGCGGTCTCTTCCGGCAATTTGTAGTATTCACGAAACAGTGTCTTACCCGGTTCGCCCTTGATACAGATCTCCCCGGTCTCGCCGGTAGGTAGGGGGCGCCCCTGTTGATCGCGGATTTCCACTTGATAGCCCATGCCGACCCGGCCGATGGAGGGCCAGCGCCGCTTGTCACCTGGGCGGTCGCCTATGACGCCGACTATGGTCTCTGTCATGCCGTATGAGGTAAACAGACGCACGTTAAAGCGCTCGACGAAGGCGTCTTTTTCCTGATCTGACAGATTGAGGTAGAACAACACTTCACGCAGGCAATGCTGTTTCTCCCAAGGCATTGTAGGCTGCATCATCAGGGTGCGGATCATCAGCGGGATACACTCAGTGACAGTGGCACGATACTTACAAATCTGACCCCAGAAGGCGCGGGCGCTGAATTTTTCCAGCATCACAAAGGTGGCTCCCGCCGAAAAGGCCGCCATGGCTGCGGTGCACTGGCAGTCGATATGATAGGCGGGCATGGGAGTCAGGTAGATATCATCGTCCCTGAGGGCACATTGCCAGGCGGTGTAGTAACCGGCGAATCTGAGGTTGTAGTGGGTAATTACCACCCCCTTGGGACGGGAAGTGGTACCCGAGGTAAACAGGATTTCGGCGACATCGCCGCTGCTCAATGGCACTCTGTGTTGCAGTTCATCGGGTTGTGCCAGCCTTAGGCGGTGGAAATTGAGAATACTGGCCGGTGCAGTGGCCGACTCGTCGGCAATCAGCAGGATCTGCTGTAGTGGAGAGCCGGGATCTTGCTGCAAACAGCTATAGAGTGATTGATACTCACTGCTGGTAACCACCAGAGAGATAGCGCACTTGTCCAGAATATAGGCGGTTTCTTCCTGCAGCAGATGGGTGTTTATCGGCACCATGATGGCGCCTATCTTGGCCAGACCGAACCAACAGAAGATGAATTCGGCACAGTTGTTGATATGCAGCGCCACCTTGTCGCCCTTGGCGACGCCCAGCGAATGAAACAGGTTGGCGGTGCGGTTGATCTCTTTATTGAGCCCGGCATAACTGTATTCCTGGGCCAGCCCTTGAAGGTTTTCGACGATAAGTGCCGTTTTCTCTCCATAGTTGAGGGCCAGATCATCCCAGGTCTGACGTAAATCTTGTCCAGCTATTATATCCATTTGACACCTTGCTCAATAAAACGGGTTATGCAGCGAAGGCCTGTAAATACCGGCCTTCGCACGACTTCAGGAGTTATTTTTCTCCCTTGATTTTGGCCAGCCCTTTATTCACCAACTCCTGGATAGCAGCTTCGTCATAACCGATATCTTTGAGAATGGCATCGGTATCCATGCCGTGGCTTGGCATGCCGCGCCAGATCTGGCCTGGGTTGTTTTTGAATTTGGGCATCACATTGGGACCCTTGCAGGTACGGCCGTCCATGGTTTGCCACTGGGTGATAGACTCTCGGGCGATGTACTGAGGATTGGACTCGAGATCTTCGGCGCTGAGTACCTTGGCACAGGCAATTTTCAGCTCGGCGAAGCGCTCGCGCACCTGTTCTATGGTGCGTTGGCCTATGTAACGCTCCAGTGCATCTTCAATTTCCTGTCCATGTGGGCATTCGATGCGGTGGATAAGCTGGGTGCCTTCCGGTACCGTTTCCGTGTGCAGCAGGTGGCCAAGGCCTATGTCTTTGAACAGCTCTTCAATCTGGGTGACACCGACCATTTCCATCACTATGTAGCCGTCTTCACACTTGTACAGACCACAACCGGCGTAGTAAGGGTCACGGCCCTTGTACTGGCGTGGTGCCATCTTGCCGCCGTTGAAGTAGTCCATCATGAAGTACTGGCCCATGCGTAACATAACTTCATACATGGCCACGTCGATACTTTCGCCAACACCCGTTTGCTGCGCCTTGTAAAGGGCTGCCAACGCAGATGTGGTTACTGTCATACCTGAAAAATAATCAGCTGTATAAGGGAAGGCCGCCATGGGTTGGTCGACATCACCGTTTTGCATCAGATAGCCACTGAAGGCCTGGGCTATGGTGTTATACGCGGCCAGGTGAGTGTATTCCTCTGTGCCGTACTGACCAAAGCCTGATAAGTGAGCGATAACTAACTTTTTGTTGCGTTCCCACAAGACTTCATCCGTGATGCCACGACGGGCGAAGGCCGGGCCCTTGCTGGCTTCGATAAAGATGTCAGTGGTTTCCATCAGCTTGAGGAAGGCTTCGCGCCCTTCATCCTTGAAGATATTCAGCGACAAGGCATGCAGGTTACGGCGTGACAGCTCAGGATAGTTGGGTTGCACCCGGATAGTGTCTGTGTAAGCCACGTTTTCAATCCAGATAACTTCGGCGCCCCATTCGGCAAACAGCTGCCCGGCAAATGGGCCGGCAATCTCTATGCCGGAGAACACGACTCTGACACCCGAGAGAGGGCCAAATGTTGGCATAGCTAAATGATGTGACATGATCTGTTCCTTCTATCGATTCTTGGCATTGATGGCGCAGATTGTGCTGCGCCATACCGACCGGCCGGTTTCACCGGGAGCAGGGAGATTAGGCGAACCCGGCCGGTACTCATGGGCAACTACCTGTTGCGATACTCTTTCAGCACAGCACGACCCAGAGTCAGGATCTGCATCTCGTCTGAACCGCCGGAAACTCGGTCTACCCGCAGATCGCGCCAGAAGCGGCTGATGCGGTGCTCACCGGCAATGGCGTAACCCCCGAAGACCTGCATGGCATGGTCAACTACCCGGAAGGCGGCATTGGCGCAGTAGTATTTACACATGGCTGCGTCACCTGAAGTCATGATGCCGTTGTCGGCTTTCCAGGCGGTGTGATAGATCATGTTGCGCATGTTGTTCAGCTCGATGGCCATATGGGCAAACTTCTCCTGGATCAGCTGGGTACGGCCGATGGCCTCGCCGAACTGTACCCTTTGGTTGGCGTACTTGGCGGCATCTTCGAAGGCGCAGTAAGCCGTGCCATAGTTGGTGCAGGCCACCAGGAAACGTTCGTCATCGAATTCTTCTTTCACCCGCAGGAAACCGTTGCCTTCGGTGCCGAAGAAGTCTTTCTCTTCCAGCTCAACATCGATGAATTGCACTTCGCAGCAGCTGTCCATCTTCAGGCCGAGTTTGGGAAGCTTGCTGACCTTGATGCCAGGTTTGGTCATGTCGACAAAGAACTCGGAGAACACAGGTTTCTCGGAAGCTGAGTCTTTGGCCATCACCACCAGGAAGGGGCAACCGGCGGCACTGGTGATAAAGCACTTGGTACCATTGAGATAAATCTTGCCGTCGCGGCGGGTATAGGTGGTTTGCAGGCTGCCAACATCGGAACCGGCTGAGGGCTCGGTGATGGCAGAGTTCCACATCTGTTTACCAGTACCCAGGAAAGCCATGATCTTGTCGATCTGCTCTTGGGTGCCGTGTTTCAGCACTGTGGTAAAGCCGGCCAGTTGGAACAGGACATAGGTGGGGGCACCGAGGCGGCCCAGCTCTTCCCAGATAACCGCCAGGGTCATCAGTCCGGCTTCGAAGCCACCAAACTCTTCCGGCAATAACAGACTATCTATGCCCATTTCTGCCAGTTCTTTTACAAATTTTTCTGGATATTGACTATTTTCGTCACACTCGGAGAAATATTGTTCCCAGTTTTCTCTCTCCATTAAGTCACGAACACCTTTAACAAATAATTCCTGCTCATCAGTTAAACGATAATCCATGAAAAGTCCCCTATATAAATACATTTGTTCAAAGTAAGGTGTGAGGTGAATCTATAATCCGATCAACTCTTCCAGTTATTTTTTCGTGAATCTTTCAAGAATGAGATAATGATCATTATGTTCACGAAAACGAGAGGCGCACCGCCGGCAATAATGGCTGTTTGCAGTGGTTTTAATCCGCCCAAAGCCAACAAAACAATACCGATAACACCGACCAATACAGACCAACCTACACGAACCCAAACCGGTGGTTCATTATCCGCATCAACCCCTTTACAGGTAGACATGGCCAAGGTGTAAGAACAGGCGTTAATTAATGTCACTGTTGCCAGGAAACACAGAATAAAGAACATCCACATGGTAATGGTGCTCATAGGTAAAGCGGCCCAGGTTTCAATAATGGCCCTGGCGGCACCATACTGTTCAATCAGGGCAGGCATATTGACGATATTTTCGTTCATCAAATTAAGTGTGTTACTGCCGAGTATGGTCCACAGCAACCAGGTAGAAGCTGTCAGACCACCTACCATGGCCAGACACAGTTGACGCACGGTTCTACCGCGGGAGATCTTGGCCAGGAAGATACACATCTGGATGCCGTAAACTACCCACCAGGCCCAGTAGAACACTGTCCAGTCCTGAGGGAAGCTGCTGTCACTGACAGAGGCTGTGTAGAACAGCATGCGGCCCATGTTCATCAGCAATACCCCGATGGAATCGGTGAAGTAGTTCACTGTGAACGTGGTGGCACCAATGATGAGTACCCAGGCGAGGATGATGATGCTCAGGTAGCTACGCAGGTCACTGGCAATCTTGATCCCTTTTTGCAGACCAAAGGCCACACAAATGGCGTTGAAGATGATCCAGGCTGAAATAATGGTGGCATCCACTTCTATGGTGCGCGGAATACCGAACAGATACTGAATACATTCGGTAACCAGAGGTGTCGCCAGACCCAGACTGGTACCCATGGCCAGGATCAGCGCGACGACATAGATGTTGTCTATTATGGTGCCTATGATGCCTTCACACTTCTTGCCCATGATGGGATAGAGGGTGCCGCTTGGGCGTACCACGTCCATCTTCTTCACGAACAGGAAGTAACCCAGAGCCACGGAAAAGAAGGCGTAACCGGCCCATGGCAGCGGTCCCCAGTGGAACAGACTGTAAGCCAGTCCAAGTTCTTTGGCCTGTACCGACAAAGGTTCCAGTTCAAATGGGGGATAGCTGACATAGTAGTAGATCTCCAACGAGCCCCAGAACAGCACTGCGGCTGAGGTACAGGAGGCAAACATCAGGAAGATCCAGCTTCCGGTACTGAATTCAGGTTCTTCATTACCGAGGCGGTTGTTGGCATAAGGACCAAACAGTAACCAGAGCCAGCCGGCCAACATGACTATCATGTACCATTCAAATGCCCAACCCCAGCTGTGGGTTAAGTAATGGAAGACTGCACTGATTACTTCATTGGCGGCATCAAGGTCTCTCACAGTAAAGTAGGAGAGAAGGATCACTACCAATAGTGAAGGGAAAAATATCTTCGCTTCAATACCGGCCTTTTTGATCTTTTTATTTTCACTCATCAAAATTCTCCATACCCAAAAGTCTTTAACTGATTTTCAGGAAAGGTGAGCCCGTGAGGTTTAATTAAAAACCCCAGATTAATAAAAAATGATTTGGGTTTGAGCTACTGGCTAAATAGCTCAGTTATTAAAACCAATACTGCAAGTGAATGTTGAATCGACCATTCCACTCCTTATCGATGTCTTTCAGGCCCAGACTATTGTCACCCAGCCACACAACGTTTTTGGCATGATAATAATCGACGTACACAAAGAATTGTTTGTATGAAAGAGAAACCCCAGTGCTATTCAGTACTGAGTCGTCAAAGTTGGATTCATCTGCTGTCAAAATACTGAAGTCGTTGTAGAAGGTGAATTGGCCACCCCATTGGGTATCGACCACTTTTGACAGGTTGAATGTCATGATGTCGCCTTTGGCTGCCACTTCATAGAAGCCATTAACTGCGCCAACACCAATTTTTGAAGTATCTATTTGGCCATCATCATATTGATCAAAGTCATACTTCAAATATTGAAGTTGTACACCCCAACCACGATATTTTGCATCCAGGTGTACGGCATAGTTGAGATTGTCTCCTGATTCATCGGCCACCGGATTATAAAGTTGGCCGTATTCAACGGAGGCTCCCAAGAGCACTTGCCAGTTGTCATTTTCCCATCTGTAGCTTTCGCGCAAGCTGACTGTGTTGTATTCCTTGTTGTTATAGGTTGTGCCGTCTATGGTGCCCGAACCTATGGTACCAGCGAAGTTACGATAGTCGCTGCCCTTGTAGAGAGAGCTCTGGATGAAGGAAAAGTCTGTTTCGAAGTTATTGAATTTATGGTTGATATTGAATCCAACACCATAGTCATCTTCGAAGCCAAGGTAGTAGTTGAGACTGTACCACCAGTTATGGGAAGCAAAGTTCTTGTTACCGAATGCCTTGCTGACCACACCGAGCTGCAGGGTCAGATCTTCATTGGCATTCCAATAGGCATAACCGTTTTTAAGATAGTCGTAACCATCGGCAAAGCGATATTCGGCGACAAAACCATAGTTTTCAAAATCCTGGGAGAGTTTTATTCCCAAGGTGTTGAAATCGAAATCACCACCCGTAGCTTTTGAAGCGTCATTAAAATCTTTAATGCTGTAGTTCGCTCTTATTGAACCACTGATGTCCACCGCCAAACTTGGCGCGCTAAGCGTTAATCCTAATAACATCAAGCTTAGATTTTTTAGCTTAAACTTATTCATTAACCACCCTCCGTTTTTAATTTGAACCGATTATGGTTTCGGTCATGAATAAAAAAACATTCCCGCATCACACTTTTGGTCAATGGATTGTTACCTTGCTCGAAAATGTGTGATGTAAATCAATAAAAACGGTAAAAATGAACCATTGAAGGTCGTTATATAATCAGGTTTTGTTTAATTTGGTTGAAAAATTGGATATTGCTCACAAAAAGTGGCTCAACAAACGAATTTGTTTGGTCTTAATCGAAAATAGCTTGTATTAATAAAATGACGCTGATGGATTGTGAGAGGTTTATTTAATTAATCTGATAATCAATTAAGCAACTCTAAATTTGGTTAAGGTGAACTAATCTATTATCCATGTTGATATCTAAATGGGTGTGGACTTTTATTCCCTTTCGTTACCCAGGAGGGTGCGACTTTGTGTGATGCAAGCCTGAAATTTTATTAATTATGGGTTTCCGATCACCAATGTTGAGGAATGTAAACCAGTAGAGACGAATGTTTATAGTGATACTTAGACTGGAGATAAGATGAAGATCATTGCATGTTATAAGCTTGTCCCGGAAGAGCAGGATATCAAAGTCATTCCCAACCTTCCTGTAGATACAAGTAATGTAAACAAAAAGATAGGCCAATTCGATCTGTGTGCCGTTGAAGCTGCGGTACAAATCAAGGCAACCCAGAGCGATTGCAGCATTACGGCGTTGAGTATAGGCGCAGATGCACTGGCCGCCCCCAAAGCCTGCAAAGATATCCTCTCAAGAGGCCCGGACGCGCTGACCCTGGTTTGCGATCCCAAGCTGGAGCAGGCGCTGCCCCATCAAACTGCCCGAGTCTTGGCTGCTGCTGCCAAGCAGGAAGGGTTTGAGCTGATCCTCTGCGGTGACGGTTCGGGTGACCTCTACGCCCAGCAGGTAGGTTTGCTGCTTGGTGAATTGCTGCAAGTACCTTGCATCAATGGTGTCAGCAAAATTCTGGAAGTCGCCAACGGTATGGTCAGGGTTGAGCGCGAGCTGGACGACGAAGTTGAAGAGCTGGAGTTGTCGCTCCCTGCCGTGTTGGCCGTTTCTGCCGATATCAACGAACCTCAAATCCCTTCAATGAAAGCCATTCTGGCGGCGGGCAAAAAGCCGGTCAACAAGCTGGCTTATGCCGAACTGGCGCTGGAAGAGATCCCGCAGCTGGTGGAGCTGGTGTCTATTACTGCGCCTGAACAGAAGGCCCGCAAGCAGATCATTATCGAGGGTGATGATGAAGGCCAGGTTGCCGAGTTTGTCGGCCATATTGGCAATGTGTTGAATTGAGGGGGATGAATGAACAAGCTAGCAAATGTTTGGGTTTTCAGCAGCGAGGCTGCTCGTCTGCCCGAAGTAATGGCCGCCGGTCTGCAACTGGGTGACAGTGTCTCTGTATTCGTCTTGGGCGGTGCCGATGAGGTTGCCAGGGCTGCAGCATTGGGCGCAAGCAAGGTGTATCACCTGGGCGAGAAGGACTCAAGCCGCATAGTGGAAGAGTACGCCTTGACCATGGCCAAGGCGATTGAAGCCGAAGCGCAGGCGTCCCTGGTCTTGCTGCCAGCCAGCCGCCGCGGCAAGGCGTTGGCCGCCAAGCTGGGTGTGCGCCTGAGTGCCGGGGTTTTCAATGATGCCGCCGAACTCACAATCGACGGCGAAGGCCATGTCGGTGCCAAGCACCTGGTCTACGGTGGCCTGGCCATCGGCGAAGAGAAGATCACCTCTCAAATTGCTGTGGTGACTCTGGCCGCCGGCGCCTTCAAGGAGTTGCCAGCCGAAGAAGCGGGCCGCAGCGCCGAAACTATCACTCTGGAATTTGTTGCCCCAGCCAATGGCATTCGCTGCCTGGCACGTCGGCCAAAGGAAAAATCCAATATCGACCTGGGTAAGGCCAAGCGCGTTATCGGTGTGGGCAATGGCATAGGTTCGCAGGATAACCTGAAGCTGATTGAACAGCTGGCCGCCAAGGTTGGTGCCGAACTGGGCTGCAGCCGTCCGATTGCCGAAACTGAAAAGTGGATGGAGCGTGAGCGCTACATTGGGGTTTCAGGTGTGATGATTAAGCCTGATGTCTATATGGCCATAGGGATTTCCGGTCAGATCCAGCACATGGTTGGCGTCAACGACTCCCTGACCATTATTGCTGTCAACAAAGACAAGAATGCCCCCATCTTCCAGTATGCGGATTACGGCATTGTCGGTGATATCAACAAGATAGTTCCAGCTCTGCTGAACAGCTTCAAAGGCTAACTATCTGGCCCGGCTACCGGCTCAAGGGGCCGGTAGTCTCGAATTCAAGAGAGGATCAGCATGTCAGAAGATGCATTTGACGCAATCATAGTGGGAGGCGGGCTCGCCGGCTGCGTTGCTGCCTATGTCCTGGCCAGTCAGGGCGCCGATGTTCTGGTGATTGAACGTGGCAACTATGCCGGGGCCAAGAATATGACTGGTGGTAGACTCTACGCCCATAGCCTGGAAAAGATTATGCCCGATTTTGCCAAACGGGCGCCGCTGGAGCGTAAGGTTACCAAGGAAAAAGTATCGTTTCTCACTGATGATACTGCAGTAACCCTGGACTATCACAACGGCCGTGGTCAGGAGCCGGTAGAGGAATCTTATACTCTGCTCAGAGGCACTTTCGATCAGTGGCTGGCCGAACAGGCCGAGGAAGCCGGGGCTCAGTTTATTACCGGTATTCGGGTTGAAAAAATCCTCAAGGAAGACGGTAAGGTCATAGGGGTGGAGGCCGATGGCGACTCACTGCTGGCCAAGACAGTGATTCTGGCTGAAGGGGTCAACCCTCTTCTGGGGGAACAGCTCGGCATGGTTAAGCCCAAGGTGCAATCCAGTGCCATGGCGGTCGGAGCCAAGGAGCTTATCGCCCTGTCAGAGCAGCAGATACGGGATCGCTTTAATGTCAGCGGTGATGAAGGCGTTGCCTGGCTGTTTGCCGGTTCCCCCTCCAATGGTCTCTTGGGCGGGGGCTTCCTTTACACCAATAAAGACACTGTTTCTTTGGGGATTGTTTGTGGCTTGCACCACATAGAAACCTCTTCCAAGACAGTGCCGCAGATGTTGGAAGACTTCAAGAATCATCCGGCGATCAAGCCTTTGATTGAAGGCGGCAAGTTGCTTGAGTACTCAGGCCACGTGGTTCCCGAGGCCGGACTGAACATGCTGCCCAAGCTGGTGGATGACGGTGTCTTGATTGCCGGGGATGCGGCAGGCTTCTGTCTCAACGTGGGCTATACGGTCCGCGGAATGGACTTGGCTATCGCATCCGGTGAGGCCGCCGCCAGAGCCGTACTTGCCGCCAAGGCCAAGAATGATTTCAGTGCCGCCGGACTCGGTGCCTATCAAACACTGCTGGACAACAGCTTCATCATGAAAGATCTCAAGCTGTACCAGAAATTACCCGCCTTTATGGAGAACCCAAGGATCTTCAATCAGTATCCCAAGCTGGTCGCCGACATTATGCAGGAGATGTTCACCATAGATGGCAGCGCCTCGCAACCTCTGCGCAAGACCCTGATGAAGCATGCCAAAGAAGTGGGTTATATGAATCTGATTAAAGATGGTATTAAGGGGATGACAGCGATATGAGCGAGCCAGTCAATGTTGATGTGAAATTGGGGGTGAACAAGTTCTATGTTGATGAGGGACATCCACATATTGAGCTTGTTGAAAACCCGGATATCAATGAATTCCGTAAGTTGGTTAACGCCTGCCCAGCAGGACTCTATAAAATTCAGGACGACGGCAGCCTTAAATTTGACTCTGCCGGTTGTTTGGAATGTGGCACCTGTAAAATGCTTTGCGGTGAAACCATTATCAAGAAATGGGAATATCCCAGAGGTACATTCGGTATTGAATATCGTTATGGCTAGTGCCGCTTGAAAACCTTAAATCTGAACTTAAGTTAGTTTTCTAACGAGCTCGATTGTGCAAAATGAGAGCATACACTTTTAATGTTATTAGCCCTGTTGAATAAACAGATTTTGATAATGCTTAACTTGAAGCGCTGTGCTCTTATTTGTTTTAACTTTTAACCTGTTTAAAGATTTGTCTGCGACTTATGTAGTTTGCTAACTGTAACCGTTTTCTCACTTTTGAGCTTCAGATTTGTTTTAGTCCCATTTATTATTCAGTATTTCTCGACTGAGAAATCAGGCTGAAGATTAATGGCACATTTTGTGAACGAATAAATCAACCATGTTTATTGGTTTAATATAAGAGATTAGCATATGAAAGCTAAAAAGTTCGATGAAATGGAGTTTACGCCATTACATAAGAAAATCATGTTTTGGGGCAGTGGTGGTCCCTTCCTCGACGGTTATATTCTGGTCATTATTGGCCTGGCGCTTGAGCAACTGATCCCTGAAATGCAGCTGGATGCCAACTGGATAGGCCTGGTTGGGGCATCTACCCTGGTGGGCCTATTTGTCGGTACCGCACTCTTTGGTTACATCGCCGACCTATTCGGTCGTAAGTTAATGTTTCTAATAGATATCATAGCGATAGCCGTGTTATCTGTCGCCACTATGTTCGTTTCATCGCCGATAGAGTTAGTGGTGATGCGCTTCCTTATCGGGGTAGTGATAGGGGCCGATTACCCCATTGCCACCTCCATGGTGGCCGAGTTTTCCCCAACCAAGAAGCGGGCCTTTACCATGGGCTTCATAGCCTTGATGTGGTATGTGGGCGCTACTGCGGCCAATGCGGTAGGTTATCTGCTTTATGACGTTGAAGGGGGCTGGCGCTGGATGCTCGGCAGCGGCCTGATACCTTGTCTGGTAATCCTGCTTGGGCGTTTCCATCTACCCGAGTCGCCACGCTGGCTGCTGCGCAAGGGCCGTATCGCCGAGTACAAACAAGTTATGCAACAGTACTTTGGCGGCAATATTCATATTGAAGCGGAAGAGAAGATCGATACCCAGTATCGTAAACTGTTCGAAAAACGCAACTTCACCATGATCATCTTTATCGGCACAATTTGGACCTGCCAGATCATTCCCATGTTTGCCATCTACACCTTTGGGCCGCAGATAGTCGGGGCCTTGGGTTTTTACGATGGCAAAGACTCGGCGCTTGGCAACATTATTATCAGTACCTTCTTTATCATAGGTTGTATTCCGGCCATGTATTGGCTGGATTCCATGGGCCGTCGACCACTGCTTATCATCAGCTTTGCCATGATGACCTTGTCGCTGGCCATGCTGGGACTAGTTTCCTCGCCTGGTATCTGGGTAGTGATTGCGGCCTTTGGCATGTACGCCTTCTGCTCCGGAGGCCCTGGGATCTTGCAGTGGCTCTACCCCAATGAGCTGTTCCCTACCGATATCCGCGCTTCGGCCGTGGGTGCCGTGATGTCTTTCAGCCGTATAGGCACCATACTCTCGACCTATGCCTTGCCTGTGTTTATGAACGCTTATGGCGTTTCCTGGACCATGATGGCCGGTGCCGGTATTTCACTGTTGGGCCTGGTGGTTTCCATCTTGCTGGCACCGGAAACCCGTGGCATGACCCTGGCGGACACCAGTGTTGCAGGATTTGTAAAGCACTGATTATAAAATACTAATCATCTTTCGCTAGTTATCAAATACTGAGAAATCGCCGCCTCATGGGAGGCGGCAATAGCTTCAACGGTCGGCGACATAAGGGTTGTGGCGCCGCTCTTCAGCAAAAGTGGACATGGGGCCATGACCGGGAATAAAGCAGGTATCTCCCCCCAGCGGCCAGAGTTTGTTCTTGATGGAATCCAGCAGCGCCGCGTGATTCCCGCCGGGAAAATCGCAGCGGCCTATGGAGTGCCTGAACAGCACATCGCCAACCCAGGCCAACTTGGCCGCTGGGGCAAAGAATACCAGGTGGCCTGGTGTATGGCCCGGGCAATGAATCACCTGAAGTTGTAACTCGCCGACCCAAATAGTGTCATCCTGCTCAAGAAAGCGGTCTGGATAAAAGACATCACAGTGGGGAAATTGATATAGACGACATTCCTCCGGCAACATATCAAACAGAAAAGTATCATCCTTATGAGGGCCGAGTATTTCGGCAGATGAACTCTTGGCCAATAATCTGGCCGCGCCGATATGATCGATATGGCCATGGGTCAGGAGTATCTTATCCAGCTCCAGTTTATTGTCTTCAATAAAACTTGTTATCTTCTCTACTTCACCACCTGGATCTATTACAGCAGCCTTGTTGCAACCATCTTGCCAAACAATACAGGCATTTTGTTTGTAATGAGTTACAGGAATAATTTTGAAGTTTACATTTTGAGTCATTTATATCTCCACAATTATATAACGATAAGTTGAGTTTACTTGTCGATGGATTCTATTGGTTGATATTGCTCAATAAATCAAAAATTATTTTCTGTGATTTTATATTTAAATTAATTAAATGGATTGTTTCAGGCTTTAAATTTATACCTTATTGTTCAATAATCTATTTCACTTGGATTATTGTGAAATGGCTCAAAGGGATTGCGGGCTAATTTCTATAATATTGACCATGTTCCAGCATTTCTATCTGGATTGACTCGAATATGCCTGGGGTTATACTGCCGTAGGTACCTGTCGCAGAGTTTAGACAGGCATCCTGCTTACTGATGAAAACTTGCTGAGGTATCGATGAACTATCGACTGACAAACGAACAAGAAGCATTTATTGCAGGAGTAAGAGACCTGATGTCACAGGAGGACTGGGAGCGCTATTTCTCCGCCTGCGACGACAACAATGAATATCCTGAACGTTTTGTCAAAGAGCTGGCCAAGCTGGGGCTGGACAGTTTGCTGCTTCCGGAAGAATACGGTGGCAGCGATGCCGGTCTGGTGACTCTGGCCTTGATCTGGGAAGAGTTGGGCCGTCTCGGTGCGCCAACCTATGTGCTTTATCAGATGGCGGGTTTTCCCACTATATTGCAGGAAGGCACCCAGGAGCAGATCGACAAGATCATGGCCTATATAGGTACCGGCAAACAGGTGTGGAACTCGGCGGTCACCGAGCCGGATGCCGGCTCGGATGTTCGCAGCCTACAGACCACTTATACCCGAAAGAAGGGCAAGGTCTACCTCAATGGCACCAAATGTTATATCACCAGTGCCGCCGAGACCCCTTACCTGGTGGTGATGGCCAAAGATTCCGCCAGCTTCGAACCAATTTTCTCCGAGTTTTTTGTCGATATGAGTAAACCGGGGATCTCTGTCAGCCACTTGCCCAAGCTGGGACTGAAGATGGACAGTTGCTGTGTGGTGGAGTTCGACAATGTAGAGCTGGAGGAAAAGGACTTTTTCGGTACCGAAGGCAACGGGTTTGCCAGGGTGAAGAAGGAGTTTGATCTGGAGCGTTTCCTCATTGCCTGCAGCAACTATGGTTGCGCCTATTGCGCCTTCGAAGATGCCGCCCGTTACGCCAACAAGCGGGTACAGTTTGACTTGCCGATCGCCAAGACACAGCTAATCCAGGAAAAGTTTGCCTATATGTCGGTGCAGCTCACCAACATGAAGAACATGATTTATCACACCGCCTGGAAGGCCGACAACGGCCAGATGACCCCGGGCGATGCCGCCAAGTGTAAGCTCTACTGCTCCAAGGCGGCTTTCGATGTGGTTGACAATGCCATGCAGGTGTTTGGCGGCCAGGGGATCACCGGCGAGCATCGCATCAGCCGTTTCTGGCGCGATCTGCGGGTCGACAGAGTTTCCGGCGGCTCGGAAGAGATGCAGGTGCTGACGCTGGGTCGGGAAGTGCTCCGGGAGTATGTCTAGTCTTTAGGTAAAGACAGATACCGCCCACAATGTGGCCGAGTTGGCCTTCCTGTTGGCCAAGTTGCAACCGTTACCTAGCTGAAGCCTTACTGCAGTTGGTACTGGATAACTCCGTCCTGGGTCAGGCGGAAGATCCACAGGGAGTCGCCTTCGCGGTAATACCAGCTGTTGGCCAGACCTTCTTCGGCTTTTAACTGAGAAGTGAACTCGCTCATCGCCGACGCGGGCAGGCGGAAACTGCCGCTGGAGCTGTTGTTGTCCAGATCATTGTTGACCTTTATCTCCGTGGCCGAGGGCGGCAATATCGGTGGCAGCCAGCCTCGCTCGAATACTCCTTCAGCCCGTGCTTCGGCCTCGGTGGGGTATTGTTCGCTGATGACATCGCTGCAACCCCAGATTAAGGCGGTTAATGTCAGCATGGAGCTGATGGAAAGGGAACGCATCAGTGGTTTCATCTTGGGCTCCTTGTCAGTGAAATGGCGTTTTACTGTAACAAAGGCGGCCTGTACCTAGTCTGAAGCCAAGGTGCTTTCAGCTGTTTTGCTTTATTTTTTCTGGGCGCTTGGTTTATGGCCATTGGCCCCTTTAGTTGACTCGCCGAACATGCAGGCATCAATCTACATGGGTCATCAAAGCTGTTGCAGGCTGGCCAGCAAACGGTCCATCGCCCGATAACCCAGGGCCTGGGCCAGATGGCGCCGCTCGACCATGGGGCTGAGCTGCAGATCGGCTATGGTGCGCGCCACTCGTTGCAGCCGATGAAAGCTGCGCACCGATAATCCCAGCTGATTGACACTCTGTTCGAGAAACGCCAGATCGCCGGGTTTGAAACCTGCCTGCTTCAATGCCTTACTGCCCAACTGACTATTGAGTACGCCGGCGCGGCTGAGTTGCAGCTCCCGCGCTGCCGCTACTCTGGCGGCTATCTGCTCACTGGTTTCACCCTGCGCCGCCTCTGAGGTCAAGGCGCCTGGCGGGAGTTTGGGCACTTCAATGGTGAGGTCGAATCTGTCAATGAAAGGGCCTGACAGCCGGGCCAGGTAACGGCGGATCTGCTCTGGGCTGGCGCGGCTTCCCGGGCCGGCATCACCACAGGGGCTGGGATTCATGGCGGCGATGAGTTGAAAACGGGCATCGAAGCGCAGTTTGGCTGCGGCGCGGGAGATGACGACATGGCCGGTTTCCATGGGTTCACGCAAACAGTCGAGTACCTTGCGGGGAAACTCGGCAATTTCATCGAGAAACAGCACTCCCAGGTGAGCCAGTGAAATCTCGCCGGGTTTGGGAATCGAGCCGCCACCCACCAAAGAGATGGCGGAGCTGGTGTGGTGCGGAGCGCGAAACGGGCGGCGATAAAACTCCCCCGGCTCAGTGGCCATGCCGGCCACTGAATGAATCGCAGCCACTTCCAGCGCCTCTTCATAACTCATGGGGGGCAGGAGTGAGATTATCCGGCTGGCCAGCATGGTTTTGCCTGTGCCAGGTGGCCCCAGCATTAGCAGGTTATGCCCGCCGGCGGCAGCGATTTCCAGTGCTTGTTTGGCTTGATATTGGCCTATGACGTCCGACAGGCAGTCACTCGAGTGGGGCTTGGATTGTTCCAGCCATTCGGTTCCCGGCACTATCCCCGGCAGGGTTTGCTGCCCGTGCAGATAGGCGGCGATATGTTGCAGGTGCTGGGCCAGGCAACACTGTTGATAGCCCACCAAATCCGCCTCACTGCGGTTATCCTGTGGCAATACCAGTTTGATGCCTCTTTGACGGGCGGCGATAATTACCGGCAGGATACCAGTGCAGTGCCTGACCTCACCGGACAGCCCAAGCTCACCAACAAATTCATGATCGTCCAGAGATTTCAGTGGCAGCTGCCCGGATGCTGCTAGAATACCAATGGCAATAGGAAGGTCGTAACGTCCACCTTGCTTGGGCAGATCGGCCGGTGCCAGATTGATGGTTATCCTGCGCATGGGGAATTCAAAACCCGCATTGATTATGGCGCTGCGGACTCTTTCTCTGGCTTCCTTGACCGAAGCTTCCGGCAACCCCACCAGATTGAAGGCCGGCAGGCCGTTGGAGAGGTGAGCTTCGACCAGTACCTGAGGCGCCTCCACACCTTTGGCGGCTCGGGTGGCAACTCTGGCTATGGGCATAACAGTTCCTTTGTAGTGCGCTTCCCTGATTCAGTAGAGTGTAGCAGTTGCCTGGATTTACAGTGGCTTGAGGGAATAGCGGTTCTGGCCTTATCGACAGAGGTTTCCAGAACCCGGGAATGGACGGCACCAATAGCTATCACCCTGGAAGGCGGGATTAGATGACTTTCTTCATACACCTTAGACTGGTGTCTGTTTCATTGGAGAAGCAGAAAATTTGGTCGACCAAAGTGTAGTGCCACACCACTTTATAGTCAGTCGCCAGCAAGAGCTTCAACAGTGACAGTGCAGGGTTGGCAAACAAGACTTCCAGCGAATCGGCTGAGACAGGGTAGACTTTAACCTGTTCGACCTGAACTGCATTGTCGTGCAGTACCAGCCTGGAGACCTTGCCGGAAAAGAGTATTTTCCCATCCGTTTTTTCTTTGTTGTCACTCAGTTGCAACAGCCCCCAGAAGCTTTCTGAATCAATATCTATGTAGAGGGAAAAAGTGATGCGCTTGACCTGCTTATCAGGGCCTTCTACTTCCTTGATCATCTGATACATGCCATCTATGTCCTGAACCTCGTGATAGTCATATAGAAGGTTAATGATGATGGAACTCAGCAAGAGGGCTAGAGGGATGGTGATTGGCAGCAGTTTCTTTAACTTTGGCATACAGTTCCATCCTTCAGCTTATTGAGTATTGAGGCATCTGCATAACTGACATAGGTATTAATACTGTTATGCGATTTATTAATGCAGTCGATCGAAAATAAACCTGATCTATGGCTCAAGATAATAGTGTCTCTGTTATCCTTTATTGTTCTCCCAATTTCATAGAAGTCTACAGTGCCAATGAGTTGATAGTTTAGTTCTTCAATGACTGAGTTTATGGCTTGCTTGTCTATTGTGTTCTTGATCCTTGATATAGTAATTATCTTATTTATTCCGTTGGTGTATATTTTTATTCTGGGTGGTGTGTGTGTCAGCGCTTTTGTTATTGCGAATGGTACAAAGAATAATGCCAATGATATGCTTTTGATATACAGAATTCGTCTTAAGCTGAAGTTGGTCTTTTGTGGGGGAGGCGTTACCGTTTCGGTATAAACGGGATTGATGTTGTCATTGATGAACTCCAGCTGGATATTGCCCTGAAGTGTATCAAGGCCGTAACCAAAACCTTTCTTGGTGAATATAATGTTGTTGCCTGAAATCTCTCTGAATATTCTTCTAAGATTGGCAATGGCAACTGGAATGGAATTGGGGGAAACAATTCTTCCATGCCAGCCGGCATCCAAGAGTTTATCTCTGCTTACTGCTTGGCCTCGACTGAGGTATAGCTCTTTTAATATATAAAATTCTGGAATTGAACATTTATATCCTTTGGTGTCTGTTTTGATAATTGGGTTGTCGTTGTTTTGGCGAGCTGTGATTGTTTTCCTACCTTTAGTGATGTCCATTTTTATTCCTATTGTTTTTGTTTTTAATTTAAGTTTCTACATGTTTTACGCCCTAATAATAAGTAATAAAAAATCCTGTTGTTGAGATAATGTTTCATTAATCAATAGAGTGTTAATTTTGCAAGTTATTGATTCTTGAGCTCAATGCTTGTGTTGTCAATAGTGGGTATCCCTTAGACTCCATTTATTAGTTTTTATAACTGCGGGATTAACTCCACTGGTGAGAATCTCTGCCTTGATCCCGCAAAATGCATAGTGTTAACCGAATGCTGATCTGTTTGTCGGGTTGTTGCTGTTCAGTGCTATCAAGGGGGAAACATGCTTACGCAGCAGAGATGTGACAATACGGATTCCGGCAATGAGTCGGGCAGCATAAGCAAGCTGTTTAATGAGTACAATAACGCACCATTAACTGAAGCCCATTTTCAGGAGATAGTTGCCAGAAAAATAAGCGGCTGTGCCCAAGAGGTGGCTTATGAAGTATTATTCAGGCCTGGAAAGCTATGCTTAAGTGTGGAAGGTTTCTATGCCAATCTGCATCAAAAAGAGCTATTGAATTTATCTCTGGAGCAGTTGCATCAATTGGCGGCTATTGATTACAGGCATCTCGATGTTTTGGCCCTGGCTGGCCACAAAATTGCACGGCTGTTTATCAATATAGAAACTAGAATCATCTCCTCTTTAGAGGCTGAATTGGTTTGGCTAAAAGAAACATTGAAAAAACAAGATGTGGAGTTGGTTGTTGAAATTACGGAACGTTTGTCAGCCAAGATTGCTACAACTGCTTTTGCCAGTATCGCCAAGTTACATGATTTTGGTGTTAAATTTGCTTTGGATGACTTTGAGCCTAAAGGTGATTTGAGACGGCATTGGATTAATACTGCTTGCGTCGATTATATCAAATTGATCCTTCCCCGCGGTTTTGAAAAATCAGAAAAAGTCAGGCTGGATTTTATTGACTATATATATCAATTAAAAAATCAGGCTCAGGTTAAGGTGATTGTTGAAAAGGTAGAGACGCTGGAGCAATTTTTGGTGATGGAGTTGGTACCCTATGATGGTTTGCAGGGATACCTGTTTTCCCAGCCGGAAAAGCTGGCGCAAATAGAGTTGCACCAGCATGCCTTTGGGTGACATCGCAGGCGCTAATTCACTTGTTTAACGGATAAAAAAGGTCACTGTCACGGCAAAAATTTCTCGTTATCTGAATGTAAAATCTACTGGTAGATTGTGTGAGACTTCTCTGTGCTGCCCCATGGGATGGCACTTTACTCACACAAGGAAACAAGATGAAAAGCTTAACTCTGCTGCTGGCCGGTATGTTACTCAGTGGTGCTGCCCTGGCAGCCGATGAAGAAAACGCCCTGCCTCAAGCCAGTGAAACCGATATTCAACAACTGCAGCAAGCCTGTTTGCAAATGGCCGATGAAGACGCGGTGCCAGCCGAAGAACGTCAGGAATATCTGCTGACCTGCGTTAATGATCAACTCAACGAAATGGGTTATCAGCTTCTGGAAAGTTTGCCAGAGGTTAATTAATCTCCACAAGGGCAGCCCATCTGTGTTTTAATTCTCCGGTATACGATATGCATTGTTTGCTGGGGGATGGATGCCTTGCTGTTGAGTCTATTTAATACGTGGTGGGGTGATTTATTCACTCCACCACGTAAACTCCTTTCCCTTTTTCTGCTTTTGCTGATGGTTTTTCTAAACTACCCGACCAAGGTATTGGCTCAAGCTCAGCCGTTACGGGTTAGCTTTATTAATCCAGGCTCTGCTCAGGAGAGTTTCTGGGGCGATATAGATAAGCTGATGTTGGTGGCGGCGGCCGAGCTCAACATTGAGTTGGAAATACTGCATGCCAACAGGGATCATTTCAGGATGATAGCCCTGGCACAAGAGTTGGCGGCTCGCGAGCAATTGCCCCGGTATGTCATTTTGGTCAATGAAAAAAATGTTGCCGCAAAAATGCTGGCAGCCTTTGAAGGGCTCCCCTTTAAAACGCTACTGCTGCTCAATGATATTGAGCCCAAGGCGCGTCATTCATTGTTGCAGGAGCCTTATTGGCAGCAGCATTTGCTGCCACCATTGGTTCCGGACAATGAACGAATAGGTTTTCTGACCGCCCAGGCGCTGTTAATGCAAATGGGGAATAAGCGGCAGGGCAAGGTATTATTGATCTCAGGTGACAAGGGGACACCGGCGTCTATCGAACGGACTCAAGGAGCTTTAAACGGTTTTCGGCAGGCGGGGATAGAACCGCTGCAACTCGTCTATGGTCACTGGCAAGAACAGAGAGCCAGGGCGCAGACTCAGGTGTTGCTGAATCGTTACCCCGGGCTGGAAGGGATTTGGACCGCCAACGATCATATGGCCTTTGGTGCCATTGCGGCATTGGAGGACAAGGGGCTCAGACCTGGAGAGGATATTTTCATCGCCAGTATCAACACTTCCTCCAAGGTACTTGATTGGCGTAGTCAGGGGCACATCAGTGTCTTGGGCGGCGGTCATTTGCTGGCGGGGGCAGAGGCGCTCATGCGCATCCGTGACGACAGCGAGGCCAGGCCATGGAATGAGAAGGTTCCCCCAATGTTCAGGCTTCTGGTGCCGGGCACTGAGCCTTTCAATATGCTCGAGCAACGAAATTGGCGGGCACTGCTCGCCTGGTACCAACAGACATCGGAAGTAACGCATTGAAACAAAGCTCCGTCATCAGTCACAAGATGACCCTGGTTATCATAGGTGTCAGTTCATTTTTTGCCTTGGTGACCATGGCGGCCCAGCTGTTCTGGAACTATCAGGATGGCGTTGAAGGCAGCAATCGCAGGTTACATGAATATGTCGAGGCAAATCTGCCCGGCATGGCGCAGGCCATTTGGGATGTGGACCATAAGCTGCTGCGGGACATACTGATTGGCATAGGCATGCAGCCCTATGTTTCCGGCGCGTCTTTGTCCAGTGCCGACGGGATTGCCCTGCAGGTGGGAAATAATCAGGCCCAGGATAATGAGACCTTTCTGTTTCCAATCATCTACCGTCAGCAACAGATAGGTGAGCTCAAGGTTCAGCGCAGCCGCAACCAACTCTATTATGAGTTGTGGCGGCAGATGATTCTGATAGTCGTGGGTAATGGCTTGAAAACCCTGCTGATGATCTATGTGATCCTGACGCTGGTACGTAGCCTGGTTACCGGAAGATTGGCGGCACTGGCCGCATACGTCAACCGCATAGATTTGGGGCAACCGCGAAAAGTGCCGTTGCCCGATGCGGTTGGTGCGGAGAATCAGGATGAAATTGGCAGTGTCGCCCGCGCCATAGAGCAGATGTATCGACGTATTAGAACCGATTTTGCCCGCAAACGTTGGCAACAGAGACATCTGGCCCGGGGGCAAAGGCAGTTGTCTGAGTTGGTAGAGCTAAGCCATAAGGAGCTGGCTTGGCAGGCCAGAGCCAATGAGTTGTTGGCGGATCTGTCATTACAATTTTTGAAGTTGCAGCCGGGAGAAGTCAATCAGGCCCTGGCCGATGTTGGCCGTCAGATTGCCGAATTGTTTGCCGTCGAACGGGTCGCCTTGTTGGAGATAAAGGAGCAGCAACTCTGCTACCGCAGTGTCTGGAGCCGCCGGGGTGACCCTCAGGCTTCACGCTACATAGATATCAGTGAGTTGAATCGTTTTTCAGAGCAGCTCAACTCCCGCCAGATGATGGTGGTGGAAGATGTGGAAACCCTGAGGCCAGAGGCGGATGCGGAATATCGTCTGCTCAAGCAGTTGCAGTTACGTTCCCTGGCACTGTTTGCCATTACCGATGGTCACGATCTGTTGGGGGTATTGTCGCTGAGTAATGGTCAATCACCTCAGCCGTGGCCACAGTCCCGCCGTGCCATGCTGACCCAGTTTGCCGCTGCGCTCAATGAACTCTTGGTCAGGGAGCGCAGGGACTTGCAGATGCTGGGGCTGCAGCGGGAACTGTTGGGGCTGAATCACAAGCTCAAGCAGCTGTCGGAAACCGATGAACTTACCGGGTTGGCCAATCGCCGCCCCTTTACCGAATCCCTGGCGCGGCTGCTGGCCTCGGAAGAAGCCGGTGCACTGATCATGCTGGATGTGGATCACTTCAAGGCCTTCAACGACAGTTTCGGTCATCCGGCCGGTGACAGTGTGCTGCAGCGCCTGGCGCAGACCATGCAAAAAGCGCTTCCTGAATCAGCCTTGTTGGCCAGGGTCGGCGGCGAGGAATTTGCTTTGGTCTTGCCGGGAGTCGGCCGCCGGCAAGCCAAGGATTTGGCCGAAATTCTGTTGAATCGAGTCAGGGCGTTGCAGATCTCTCACGCAGCATCGCCAGCAGGCATAGTCACCATAAGTCTTGGGCTGGCACTTCTGCCCCGGGATGAACAGGATTTGAGTGAGGTCATTCGAGTGGCAGACAAGGCGCTTTATCAGGCCAAGCATCTGGGACGCAACACTTGGTTTCTGGCGGAATAACACTTGGTTTCTGACGGAGTAACGCGGGGATCAGTGGCCGGTGAATGTTTGCAGTAACAGCTGCAGTTCGCCGCTTTTTTCCAATTGGGTTACACCGGTATTGAACTCTTCCAGCAGCGCCATCTTGTGTGGGCTTTGCCTGGAAACCAGCATATAGAAGGGTTCTGGCCGAGTGTTGGGAATGGCTTGCGTTGCCAGCCCTATGACCTGTGGGTCGCGATCCATCAGCTTTAAGGTGCCGCTGAAAATCTCCAGTCGTGCCAGAAAGAAGTCACACCGGCCCCGGATCAATAATTCGGGGATCAACGGCAGATCTTTACTCAGGGACAATGGCTGAGAGTTGTCCCAACCGAAGTTACGATAATTGAAACCACGAATGCCGCAAACTGTGCCCAGCTGTGCCAGCTCGGCCAGTGAGTTGAACCTCAAGCCCTGCGGGAAACGACGCTTGAGAAAGACCACCCCCGGGGTGAGATAGTAATAGGAGCGCGACAGCAGGAACTTTCGCCGTCGCTCGGGATTGGCCGAGGCGCTCATGGCAGCGTCTATCTTGCCCTGTTCCACTTCCAGCATGCACCTTGGCCAGGGAAGGGTGATGATTTGCAGCTGCCAGCGTGGTGGCGTAAACAGCCGATAAAGCAGCTGAATGTCATAGCCGTCACTATCGTGGGTCTTGTAACCATCGACTCTGGAAAAGTAATTGAAGGGGGGAAATTCAGACTCTTCGACACATATCCTTAACTTAATGCCGTTAGAGTCTTCTTCAGCCATTGAAACCGGTGAGATAAGCATCACTGTCAAAAATGCCGCAAACGGATATAATGTGAACTTCATTCCGGTAAAAGAGGCCTGCAATGGGTTTCTTGGAGTATAGCAAAGCCACTCAATTCGCCATGTAATTGTCCATACCGGTAACCAGTTCGCCTTTCTGACCTCCCAGTCATTCCATTTTCAGGCCTGGATAAGGGCACGGCATAGAAGCGCTTTGTAACTAACCTAAGGTGTTGTATGAGTTTATTCGATAATTTGGTGATTATCTTTTGCCTGATCGGAACCAGCTGCTTTTTTTCCATGTCCGAAATTGCTCTGGCCGCATCCCGTAAAATCCGTTTACGGCAGATGGCCGAGGAGGGAGACTTGCGCGCCGAAAAAGTATTGGCGTTGCAAACCACTCCGGGCAGTTTTTTCACCGTAGTGCAGATTGGTCTCAATGCCGTCGCCATCATGGGGGGGATTGTCGGTGAGTCTGCTTTTACCCCTTACTTCGCAGCGGCTTTGGCCCATGTGATCCCTCAGGCTTGGGTCGGACAGCTAAGCTTTGTGTTGTCCTTCGTGCTGGTGACCAGCCTGTTTATTCTGATTGCCGACCTGATGCCCAAACGGGTCGCCATGGCCTTACCGGAGAAAGTGGCGGTTAACTTGGTGAACCCCATGCTGATATGCATCACCCTACTGCGCCCCTTTGTGTGGATCTTCAACGGCATGGCCAACGGTATCTTCAAGCTATTGCAGATCCCCACTGCCCGCAATGATGAGATCACCCCGGACGATATCTACGCCATCATGGATGCCGGTGCCGAGGCCGGTGTGTTGGATAAGGGCGAACAGCAGATGATAGAGAATGTGTTCGAGATGCAATCTGTCAGTGTTACCTCTGCGATGACCGCCCGTGAGAGCCTGGTGTATTTTCTGCTGCAGGATGACGAAGACACTATCAAGAAAAAAATCGCCGAAGATCCGCACAACAAGTTTTTGGTCTGTGATGGTCAGCTGGACAATATTAAAGGGGTGGTAGACGCCAAGGAGCTGCTGATCCGGGTGATCAACGGTCGCAAGATAGATTTGAAAGATACCTCGTTAGTGCGCAGCAGCCTGATCATTCCCGACACCCTGAGCCTGTCGGAAGCCATGGAGTACTTCCGTCATCACAGGGCCGACTTTGCCGTGGTGATGAATGAATACGCCCTGGTGGTGGGGATAGTGACTACTGACGATCTGCAAAGTGCGGTAATGGGCGCCTGGTCGCTGCATGAAAGTGAAGAGCAGATAGTGCCCCGCGATGCCAATTCCTGGCTGGTGGACGGGGTGACGCCGATAACCGATGTGATGCGTGCCTTTGGTATTGAGGAGTTTCCGCAAAACCAAAACTATGAAACCATCGCCGGTTTTATGATGTACACATTACGCAAGATCCCCAAGCGCACCGATTCGGTCAACTACGCAGGTTATAAGTTTGAGGTGGTGGACATAGATGCCTACAAGGTAGACCAGTTGCTGGTTACCCGCCTCTTGCCTCAGGAAGATCAACTGCCCAAGGATGAAGAGTCACTCGATATTTAAGGTAAGCTCGAAGGGCGTGGCTTACAAGCCTGCCTGCGGTGTTGTGCTTCTTGCAAAGGACTAGGGCCATTTGCTGCGAACCACGCCTTGTATCCAGGCCTGTAAGCCGACGCAGAGCACGCATGGGACTTGTTTGCACCTTCCTTAGCTAAATCACTTCCAGAAACGCACTCACCAAGGGATCCTGGCGCCGCTTGGCCTTGCAGCAGCACCCCAGTTCAAAGGGGGCTATCTCGGCCGGTGAGGCCAGGGTTTTTATCCTCTCGCCCAGTGGACTGTTGGCTACCACTACATCCGGAGTGATGCTGACACCGCAGCCCAGAGCCACCATGGGCACTATCGCCTCGTGGCCCGATACCTGGGCATAGATATTGGCCTTGATCCCCATCGCCTTGAACCAGCGCTCGGCCCGTAAACGCCCGGGGCCGTGGTCTGGCACGATAAAGGGCAGTTGCTCCCAGGGAATAGGATTTTGCGCCAGCAGCGACTGCAACTGACAGTTGATGGTGGGCGCGATAATCGACAGTGGCACCTCTCCTATGGGGGCAAAGTGCAGACTCGGCGGAAAGTCCTGCGGCAGAGCGGCGATGGCGATATCCGCCCTCTGCTGCTGAATTTCCTGCACCGCATCGGCGGCATCACCCGTGGTGAGTTTGATATCGACCAGGGGCTGCTGGCGGCGAAACTTATCCAATAGGGCCGGCAGGTGGCTGTAGGCGGCTGTGACTGAGCAATAGAGTTGCAATGTGCCCCTCAGCAGCTTTTGCTGCGGATCCAGCTCGCGGCGCAGCTCCTGCCACTGATTCAATGTCTGGCTGGCGAAGCGGCGAAAGGCTTCGCCTGCGTGGGTCAGGGTAACGCTGCGGTTGTCCCGCTCCAGCAGCTTGCAGCCCACTTCATCTTCCAGCCTTTGCAAGGTGCGGCTTAAGGTTGAAGGGCTGACATGCATCCGGGTGGCGGTGCGGGAAAAATGCAGGGTGTCGCAGAGATCCAGATAGAGTTTTATCGCCCGAATATCCATGCCGTTTTGCCTCTCTTTTTGTTGCGTTTTGTGCAACATGACATGCCGAATATATCATTTCAAGCAATTTAAACCATGGGCTATAGTGATTTGCATCACTGAGCCGTTTCGGCTTGGTCCCAGGAATTCGGTTAAACAGGTGGCTAAGATGGCAAATTACTTCAATACCCTGAATCTGCGGCAACAGTTGGCACAGTTGAGCCAGTGCCGTTTTATGGAGCGCAGCGAGTTTGAAAACGGCTGTGACTATATCAAGGACTGGAATATTGTCATCCTTGGCTGTGGTGCCCAGGGCCTGAATCAGGGGTTGAACATGCGTGACTCAGGGCTGAACATCGCCTATGCCCTGCGCAGCGAAGCCATAGCCGAGAAACGCGCCTCCTGGCAGCGAGCCACCGAAAACGGTTTCAAGGTAGGCACCTTCGAAGAGCTGATCCCCGGGGCCGATCTGGTACTGAACCTGACTCCTGACAAGCAGCACACTCCTGTGGTCAATGCGGTAATGCCCTTGATGAAGCAAGGTGCGACCCTGTCCTATTCCCACGGTTTCAACATAGTGGAAGAGGGGATGCAGGTGCGCCCGGACGTTACTGTCATCATGGTGGCGCCCAAGTGCCCCGGTACTGAAGTGCGTGAGGAATACAAGCGTGGCTTTGGGGTACCGACACTGATCGCCGTGCATCCTGAGAATGATCCCAATGGCGACGGCCTGGAGATAGCCAAGGCCTATGCCAGTGCTACCGGCGGCGATCGCGCCGGCGTGCTGCACTCCTCGTTTATCGCCGAGGTGAAGTCGGATCTGATGGGCGAGCAGACCATTCTCTGCGGCATGCTGCAGACGGGAGCGATTCTGGGTTATGACAAGATGGTGGCCGATGGCGTTGAGCCGGGTTATGCCGCCAAGCTTATCCAGCAGGGCTGGGAAACCATCACAGAGGCGCTCAAGCATGGCGGTATCACCAATATGATGGATCGCCTGTCCAACCCGGCCAAGATCAAGGCGTTTGAGATTGCCGAAGAGCTTAAGGTGTTGCTGACTCCGCTGTTTGAAAAACATATGGACGACATCATCAGCGGCGAGTTTTCCGCCACTATGATGGCCGACTGGGCCAATGACGACGCCAATTTGCTGCGCTGGCGTGAAGAGACCAATAACACCGGCTTTGAAAAGGCGCCGACCTGCGCCGAGCAGATAGATGAGCAGACCTATTTCGACAAGGGGATCTTCCTGGTGGCCATGATCAAGGCCGGGGTGGAACTGGCGTTCGATACCATGGTGGATGCCGGGATCATCGAAGAGTCGGCCTATTACGAGTCGCTGCACGAGACGCCGCTGATTGCCAACACCATAGCCCGCAAACGCCTCTATGAGATGAACGTAGTGATCTCGGATACCGCCGAATATGGCTGTTACTTGTTCAACCATGCCGCCGTGCCGCTGCTGCGTGACTATGTTAACGCCCTCTCTCCCGAGGTCCTGGGCGCCGGTCTCAAGGATTCGGGCAATGGGGTCGATAATCTGCGTCTGATCGAGGTCAACGAAGCGATTCGCCATACGGCCGTCGAATATGTCGGTGCCGAACTTCGCGGTTACATGACTGAAATGAAAAGGATAAACCTGCAAGATTGACGTAAACGTTAGCTTAATTGCCGCCGGCGGCAATTAAGCTGTTTAGGCGAGCCATTGCCGAGGGTGCCATAGCCAGGCCAAGTTGGAAGATTTTCAGGTTGTGAATTTTTTTGTTGTGTTCTGAAAACACTTTATGGTAATGGTTAATAAGTGCGCTGCCAAAGGGCTCGCCAAGCAGATAAATTGAATACAGGAAACTGTCTGAGAAATGTTTAACTTAAGCGCCAAGCTCCTCCTCGTGATTATTACCGTCGTGATTATTCCATCACAGCGGGGGCGGCTCGTGGCGCGACGACAGACCAGATAGGGTCAGAAATTGCAAACAAACCCCCCGCTCCGAAAGGACCGGGGGGTTTGTCGTTTCAGGGCCATTGAAAACTTAAACAGCAGCAAAAATAGGCGAGATAACAAGATGGAACAAGGGCAGAAGATCAGCGGCAGTGAAGCAGTTATCAAGGTATTGGCCGCCCATGGGGTGAACACGGTTTTTGGTTATCCCGGCGGCGCCATCATGCCTATCTACGATGCTCTCTACGACAGCCAGGTCGAACATCTGCTCTCCCGTCATGAACAGGGCGCCGCCTTCGCCGCCGTCGGTTATGCCCGCTCAAGCGGCAAGACGGGCGTCTGCCTGGCCACCTCGGGTCCGGGGGCTACCAATCTGATCACCGCCTTGGCCGATGCGCTGTTGGACTCAGTGCCGCTGGTGGCCATCACAGGCCAGGTTTCCACCTCCGTGATAGGCACAGATGCCTTTCAGGAGATGGACGTGCTGGGCATGAGCCTGTCATGTACCAAACACAGTTTTATGGTGACCCGCGCCGAGGAACTGGTTGCTACCCTGTACCGCGCCTTCGAAATCGCCGCCTCCGGCCGTCCCGGTCCTGTGTTGGTGGATATCCCCAAAGACATCCAGCTTGCCCAAGTGGAATACAAGGCGCCGTTGCAGGCGGTGCCCGATGAGCCGGAGCTGGACCAGGCGGCTTTGGCGGAAGCCAACGCCTTGCTGGCGGCCGCGCGCCAACCCATGTTGTACGTCGGTGGCGGCGTCGGTATGGCGGGCGCAGTGGAGCCGCTGCGGGCCTTTATCCAGCGTAGCGGTATTCCTTCGGTGGCAACGCTTAAGGGGCTGGGCGCCATAGCCCATGGCACTCAAGGTTACCTGGGGATGCTGGGGATGCACGGCAACAAGGCCGCCAATCTGGCGGTGCAGCAGTGCGATCTGCTGCTGGTGGTCGGTGCCCGTTTCGATGACAGGGTCACGGGTAGGCTGGAGAGCTTTGCCAGCAAGGCCAAGGTGATCCACCTGGATATCGATGCCGCCGAACTTGGCAAACTGCGTCAGCCGGATGTGGCCATGGATGGGGACTTAAGAAGCATATTGACGCAACTGGCGCCGCAAGCGCTGCAAATAGCGCCCTGGCAGGCTGAAGTCGAGCACCTGCGGGCGCTGCACCAGTGGGATTACGCCCATCCAGGCTCACTCATCTATGCGCCGGCCATGTTGCGCCGTCTGGCCAACAAGCTGCCGAGCGACTCTGTGGTGAGCTGTGATGTCGGCCAGCACCAGATGTGGGTTGCCCAGCATATGCATTTTCGCCGCCCGGAAGATCATCTTTCCAGTGCCGGGCTTGGCACCATGGGCTTTGGCTTGCCGGCGGCCATAGGCGCGCAGATGGCCCGGCCGGATGCCACTGTGGTCACGGTTTCCGGCGACGGCTCTTTCATGATGAATGTGCAGGAGCTGACCACCATCAAGCGTCGTAAACTGCCGGTGAAGATACTTTTGATAGATAACCAGAAGTTGGGCATGGTGAAACAGTGGCAACAGCTGTTTTTTGAAGAGAGATACAGCGAAACCGACCTGTCCGATAACCCCGACTTTGTTACCCTGGCGTCCTCTTTCGATATCCCCGGACGCACCATCTACTCGGCCGATGAGGTTGAGCAGGCACTGGATGAGATGCTCAGTGCCAAAGGCCCCTTCCTGCTGCACGTCGCCATAGACGATGCCTTTAATGTCTGGCCGCTGGTTCCCCCCGGCGCCTCCAACTGTGAAATGATGGAACAAACGGAGAAGCGATCATGATCCATAATCTGGAATTGACCCTGGAACAACGCCCCGAAGTGCTGGAGCGTGTATTGCGGGTAACCCGCCACCGCGGCTTTACCGTCCGCGATATGCATATGACACTGGCCGAGGATCAGCGCCTGCAGCTGGCAATGGCGGTCGACAGTGATAGAGCCATAGAGTTGCTGAGCCGTCAGTTGACTAAGCTGGTAGACGTGGCCCGCTGCACTGTGCGGCCCGCAAGCAGCCTCTCCCGTACCGTCAACGGCTAACCAAGAATCATCAGAATAAGCGTAAGGAATTGAGCAATGCCCAAACTCAGATCAGCAACCAGTACCGAAGGCCGCAACATGGCCGGAGCCCGAGCCCTTTGGCGTGCCACAGGGGTCAAGGAAGGCGACTTCGGTAAGCCCATTATCGCCATTGCCAATTCCTTCACTCAGTTTGTCCCCGGTCATGTGCATCTGAAAGACATGGGCTCCCTGGTGGCATCGGCCGTCGAAGAGGCCGGCGGCATCGCCAAAGAGTTCAACACCATAGCGGTCGATGACGGCATCGCCATGGGTCATGGCGGCATGCTTTATTCCCTGCCTTCCCGTGAACTGATTGCCGACAGCGTCGAATATATGGTCAATGCCCACTGCGCCGATGCTCTGGTGTGTATCTCCAACTGCGACAAGATCACCCCCGGCATGTTGATGGCGGCGCTGCGGCTCAATATCCCCGTGGTATTTGTTTCCGGCGGGCCTATGGAAGCGGGCAAGACCAAACTGTCCGATAAACTTATCAAGCTGGATCTGGTGGATGCCATGGTGGCGGCGGCCGATGACAGGGTATCCGATGCTGACAGCGAGAAAATCGAACGCAGCGCCTGCCCAACCTGTGGCAGCTGCTCCGGCATGTTTACTGCCAACTCGATGAACTGCCTGACCGAGGCGTTGGGGCTGTCGCTGCCGGGCAACGGCTCCATGTTGGCGACCCACAGTGATCGACGCGAACTGTTTCTGGAGGCGGGCAGAAGAGTGATGGCGCTGGCCAAGCGTTACTACTCGGATGATGATGCCTCGGTATTGCCGCGCAATATCGCCAACTTCAAGGCGTTCGAGAATGCCATGACCTTGGATATCGCCATGGGCGGTTCTTCCAACACTGTGCTGCACCTGTTGGCGGCGGCTCAGGAAGCCGAAGTGGATTTCACCATGACGGATATCGACCGTCTCAGCCGCAAGGTGCCGCACCTTTGCAAGGTGGCACCTTCGACCCCTAAATACCATATGGAAGATGTCCACAGAGCCGGGGGCGTAATGGGGATCTTGGGTGAGCTGGAACGCGCCGGTTTACTGCATACGGATGTTAACCATGTGGCTTCCGATGATGGCTCGCTTGAGTCTGTGCTGGCCAATTATGATGTGATGCGCACCGAGTCTGCGAAGGTAAAAGACTTCTTCCGTGCCGGTCCCGCGGGGATCCCTACTACCCAGGCCTTCAGCCAGGATTGCCGCTGGCCATCACTGGATACAGATCGCCGCGAAGGTTGTATCCGCAGCCGCGAGTTTGCCTTCAGTCAGGAAGGGGGCTTGGCGGTACTGTCCGGTAATTTGGCCGAGCATGGCTGCATAGTGAAAACCGCCGGGGTGGATGAATCCAACCTTAGGTTTAAAGGCGTGGCTAGGGTATATGAGAGCCAGGACGAGGCCGTTGCCGGGATCCTCGGCGGTGAAGTGGTCGCCGGGGATGTGGTGGTTATTCGCTACGAAGGCCCCAAAGGTGGCCCTGGCATGCAGGAGATGCTTTATCCCACCAGTTACCTCAAGTCCCGCGGTTTGGGCAAGGCCTGCGCCTTAATCACAGATGGCCGCTTCTCCGGCGGTACCTCAGGGCTGTCCATAGGCCATGTGTCACCGGAAGCCGCCTCAGGGGGCACTATCGCCTTGATTGAAAATGGCGATGCCATTGAAATCGATATCCCGGCCCGCAGCATCACGCTTAAGCTGAGCGATGCTGAGCTCGCCCGGCGCAGTGAGGCGATGCAGGCCAAGGGGCCTTTGGCCTGGAAGCCTTTGGCACGGGTGCGCCCTGTGTCGCTGGCGCTCAAGGCTTATGCCATGTTGGCCACCAGTGCCGACAAGGGCGCCGTGCGCGATCGCACTAAGTTGGAGGGCTAGTATGTTGGCGCTGGCATCCAAGAGTCAGCTGTCGCTGGCCAACTATTATCTGCAGAAGATCCTCTTGTCCCATGTCTATGATGTGGCGCGGGTTACCCCGCTGTCGAGTCTGAACAAGCTGTCGGCCCGCCTGGGCTGCCAGGTGTTTCTCAAGCGCGAGGATATGCAACCGGTACACTCGTTCAAACTGCGCGGCGCCTATAATCGTATCGCCGCCTTGAGCCCCGCTGAGTGCGAAAACGGAGTGGTATGTGCCTCGGCCGGTAATCATGCCCAGGGCGTTGCCATGTCGGCTTCGAGTCGCGGCGTCGACGCCGTGATAGTGATGCCAACCACCACTCCGGACATCAAGATAGATGCGGTGCGCCGCCTCGGCGGCAATGTGGTGCTTCATGGGCAGTCGTTCGATCAGGCCAATCAGTATGCCATGTCGCTGGCCCAGGATGAGGGGCGGGTGTTTATTCCACCCTTCGATGATGAGGCGGTGATCGCCGGGCAGGGCACGGTTGCCCAGGAGATGCTGCAGCAGCAAAGAGATCTTGAAGTGGTGTTTGTGCCAGTGGGTGGCGGTGGCTTAATCGCCGGAATTGCCGCTTACTACAAAGCCGTGATGCCTGAGGTGAAGATTATCGGCGTCGAGCCGGAAGATGCCGCCTGTCTCAAGGCGGCGCTGGAAGCCGATGAGCCGGTGACGCTGGAGCAGGTGGGTTTGTTTGCCGATGGGGTGGCGGTTAAGCGTATAGGTCAGGAGCCTTTTCGATTGGCGCGGGAATATGTCGATGAAGTGGTGACTGTCAGCTCGGATGAAATCTGCGCCGCGGTCAAGGATATCTTCGAAGATACCCGCGCCATTGCCGAGCCGGCCGGTGCTTTGTCGTTGGCCGGGCTGAAAAAGTATGTCGGTGATAAGGGCAAGGGCGAGAAACTGGCGGCGATTCTCAGCGGGGCCAATGTCAATTTTCACAGCCTGAGATATGTGTCTGAGCGCTGCGAGCTGGGCGAGCACAAAGAGGCGGTGCTGGCAGTGACCATTCCGGAAAGGCCTGGTTCCTTCCTGCATTTTTGTGAACTGCTGGAGCGGCGGGTGATGACAGAGTTCAACTACCGTTTCAGCGGGCGCGATCGCGCTGTGGTCTTTGCCGGGATCCGTCTTAGCGAAGGTGTCAGCGAGCTGCAGGCGATTATCTCATCTCTGGAGAGTGCCGGTTTTGCGGTGCAGGATCTGTCTGCCGATGAGGCGGCCAAACTGCATGTGCGTTATATGGTGGGCGGCTTGCCACCCGAGCCTTTGGAAGAAAAACTGCTCAGCTTTGAATTCCCGGAGCATCCCGGAGCCTTGCTGCAGTTTCTCACGACGTTGAAGAGCAAGTGGAACATTAGTCTATTTCACTATCGCAACCATGGCGCCGCCTTTGGGCGGGTGCTGGCCGGCTTTGAAGTGCCCAAGGCCGATGAAGCCGCCTTTGGTCAGTTTCTGGATGAGTTGGGGTTTGTCTGTCAGGACGAGACGGATAACCCCGCCTACCGGCTGTTTCTGGCGCGCCCAGGCCAGTGAGATCCTGAAAGGGAAAAGGTCGACTGTCTTCGCCAAAAGCAGGGGCAGTCCGGCGGTCAGTTTTATGCTATGGTCTTGAGTTATTATTCTAATCCGTACCCTGAAACCTCTTGTAAGGAGAGCCAAGATGTTTGCTGCACCCTCGGTTAGCGCTTTCAACCCTCCCCGCCGGATCCTGATGGGCCCCGGCCCTTCGGATGTCTATCCTCAGGTATTGGCGGCGCAGTCGCGGCCGACGGTCGGGCATCTGGATCCTCTGTTTGTGGCCATGATGGATGAGCTCAAGAGCCTCATTCAATATGCGTTTCAAACCCGCAACGAGATGACTATAGCGGTATCTGCCCCGGGCAGCGCCGGTATGGAGACCTGCTTCGTCAACCTGGTGGAGCCGGGCGAAAAGGTGATTGTCTGCCGTAACGGGGTGTTTGGCGACAGAATGCGCCAGAACGTCGAGCGGATTGGCGCCGAGGCGGTGATGCTGGATTTCGAATGGGGCACAGCGGTTGACCCAGAAGTGGTGGAAGCCGCGCTGAAGGCGCATCCCGATGCCGCCTTCCTGGCCTTTGTGCACGCCGAAACCTCCACCGGCGCGCTTTCCGACGCCAAAACGCTGTGCGCCCTGGCGCGTGAGCACGGCTGTCTGTCGATTGTCGATGCCGTAACTTCCCTCGGTGGCGTCGAGCTCAGAGTCGATGATTGGGGCATAGATGCCATCTATTCCGGCAGTCAGAAGTGCCTCTCCTGTGTGCCTGGGTTGTCTCCCGTGTCCTTCTCACCGGCCGCTGTGGCCAAACTCAAGGCGCGCAAGAGCCCGGTGCAGAGCTGGTTCCTGGACCAGTCCCTGGTGATGGGTTATTGGAGCGGTGATGGCAAGCGCAGTTATCACCACACGGCGCCTGTTAATGCCTTGTACTCACTGCACGAAGCGCTGCGGTTACTGGCCGAAGAGGGGCTGGAAAATGCCTGGCAACGTCACCGGGATATGCACCTTTTGCTGCGTCAGGGGCTTGAGTCCATGGGGCTCGAATTTGTGGTGGCCGAGCAGAGCCGCTTGCCGCAACTCAACGCGGTTTATATCCCGCAAGGTGCCGATGATGGCGCCGTGAGAAAGCAGCTGTTGGATAACTATAATCTGGAGATAGGTGCCGGCCTCGGCGCCTTGGCCGGAAAGGCTTGGCGTATCGGCCTGATGGGTTACGGTGCCAGACGGGAAAATGTTGCCCTGTGCCAGCGGGCCCTGGCCGAAGTGCTCAACTGATCCTATAGATAAACGCCCCGTTCAATGACGGGGCGTTTTCGTTTCAGCCTTTACTCACAGCTCCTGTGAACCAAGGTTCCAGGCGGCGATAGCTGTGGCTGCCGACATAGATAGCCAGGGCCGACAATATTCCTCCCAGCAGGGTCGAGGTCAATACATCGACACTCCAATGCATCCCCAGCAACATACGGCTCAGCCCCATCAACAGCGCCCAGCAGATAAGCAGCGCCGGAAGCCAGAGATTGTTGTGCCTCAGCAGAAAGAAACTGCTGCACATAGTCAGGGTCACGGCAAAAATGGTGTGGCCGGAGGGAAAGGAAAACCCCGTTTCTATCTGCCAGTGGCGCTGGATCTGTGCCGAGATGGGCATATCCAGCGGTGATACCCCGGGAAGAACCTGTGCCAGCAGTTCCCTGCGGGCGTACTTGTCTATGCTGTAGAACTCCTTGATATCCAGATGCTGCTGGTGGGACAGCCATTCGATATAGGGCCGGGATTCTGCAAATACCAGCTTGAGCTGTTCATTGAGCAGCAAACACAGCACCAAGCCCAGCGAAGTGCAGAACATCATCTTCAGCCAGCTGCCCCTTGGCAGGATAAAAAAGCTGATGGCAAACACCAACAACACGGTGCTTACGCCCCAGGGCGCCGAACCGGACACGGTTAACCAGTACCAAAACTGAGCGGCGGCGCTATCGAGATTGAGCCAAGGGAAGAGCGGCTCTGACAGGGAAAACAGCGCCAGCGGCAAGCTGAGCAGAAACAGCCAACAAATGGCCAGAGAGGTCAAAGGGACGGCTGCATATTTCATTAATACACCCTTATCGGAACGGATAAACCGCCATTGTGCCAGAGGGGAGGAACGCGGCAAGCATTAATGGCGTCCTCCGTCGAAGTAGGCCCTTTGGGCGGCAGTTTGTCAGCACACTTGTAAAAAAACGGCTGCCCAAGTGTGGCAGCCGTTGGTTGGCAGTAAATACTACTCTTCAATTTGTTGGTGACGGGTGAGGTACATTAGCACCAGCATGATCAGTACCAACAGTCCGGTTCCCATCAAGAGGGCGTAATCTTCCAACTGGAGTATGGAGTAGAGTACGCCGTAGAGACTCGCCAGCATGGCCGCAACTATAGCTCCCTGGCGCCGACTGCCACTGGCACTGGCGACATAAAGTGGAATGCTGAGCAGGGGAACCGCCGCGGCCACCAGATAAGCGGTTAAAAACAGCAGGTGTTCTGACAGCGACAGCAGCAATAGATAGAAGAGGCACATGGCGCCACCCACCATCAGATACTGTACTGCGCTGAGGCGTGACTTGTTGCCCAGCTCGAAGATCAGCAGCAGTATGTAGGTCAGTAAGATAAAGAGTATGCCGTACTTGAGTGACCTTTCTATCTTGCCGTAGTGAGTCACGGGTTCGAACAGGGTAACACTGGCACTGATCTCGGTAAGATCCCGGCCATCACTGGCGCGGAATACCTGAGGGAAGTTACGACTCAGATGGCTTATCTGCCAGTTGGCATCAAAACCTTCAGTGCTGAGATTACGGCTGGCGGGCAGGTAACCCTGGAAGCTGGGATGCGGCCAATCGGCATGGATATCTATCTGGCTCAGTTCCGCCAGCGGTAGTACCTCCAAGCCTTCAGAACCCCTGAGGCTGAGCTGGAAGGTCAGTTGATATTCACCTTGGCTCGGATCCAGCACTATGGTGCGATGAAAGCCGCGGCCAAGGCCGCCTGTGTTATCCAGGCCTGTACCTGACATCAAGCTGGGCATGCCCTGCTCTCCAGCCAGATTAAAACGGCTGACAGTCTCAATAGCCTGGTTGGCTGAAACGCCGAACACCAGCCGGGCCTGGTTATAATCAAAGCCGAGTAAGCCTGGGATATTGACCTTGGGCAGTTCGAAGTTGGCCTGACCCTTGACTTGTCCCAGATATACGAGTGACTGATAGATACCGCGATGGCGGAATTCGTGCTGCAGACCGGCATCCAGTGTCATGCCTTTGGGCAGGATCAAGAGTTCATCGCTGTAAACCTGGCGACTGCGATGCTGTTTGCCGTCGATATTGCTGTCGGAGATCACTTCATAGCGAAACGGCAGTACCAAAACCGGACCGGCCAAGGTTTGGGAATCGCCCCAGGTGTGGCCTATCTCGCGCACCACTTGGCGATAGAGGCTTTCTCTGTCCTGGCTGAGATCCTGGATCATCCCAAGCGGTATCAATGACAACAGGCCCACCATGGCCACAGCAAAGAGTTTGAGCGTTAATTTGGATTTGAATTGAGGCAGCGCCGCTTGGCCGTTTTGTTTCTTCATCACGCTTTTCAGCAGCAGATAAGCCCCGAAACCCATGGCACCAAGAAAGGCCAGCGCTACCACCAGGACGATAATTTCAAACATGAGGTATGTTCCTTTAACCTATAGTGGCAGTATTAGAACAGATTTGACCTGACATATCATGACAAGTCACTGATCAATAATGGCGAAATTATGGCACGGCCCTTTTTGCCCCGGTCTGATTTGGCTTCTTGGATGTTATGCTCAAGGGATTCTGCTGTTACTGTCACATTTATTATGACAATGTGGTCGTGATTGAATCATCTATAATGAGTGTGAATCAATGCTGCAGTCATTTAAAATAACCGCCTATACAATCTGCTGTGAAGATACCTATGAAGAACTTTTCCAAAATCTGTTGGTTGCCGTTTTTTTTCAGTTTGCCCCTGCATGCTGAACTGGCCGATTTTGATGACTATGGGCCGCTGCGGGTCTATGCCCAGTCTCCCCTGCAATCCAGTAGCCTGGCCCCCATGTTGCGCTCGGGCTTTTCAATGGCTGAGGGACAAAAAGAATGGTATCTGACCGGTAACATCGCCAGTGTGTGGGCCGAGACGGACGATTATCTGGCCGATTACTATCACAACTCCTTAACTGGTGGTCTCAAGTGGCAAATCGATGACCGTTGGATGCTGGACGCCAATTACACTTGGCGTTTCAGTGGCAATAACCACTTGGATTCGCTGACCATGTGGTTCCACGATTCCTTCGGTTTCGATCAGAACGGTCGTGAGCATCAGCCGCGAAACCAGAATCAGATTTACTCCAAGCAACACGGTATCGATCTCAGTGATTTTGGCGGCAAGACGATGAATAACGCCTTCAACGTCTATCTGGGGTATCAACTGCTGCAAAATGAGCACCACGGCCTGTCTGTGGGGGGCAGCCTGTATTACAACTATGTGGGCTCGGGGCCTTTTGCCAATGAGAACTTTGAACAGGCGTTGCAGCTTAATTACAGCTATCGCAACGGACGGCACAACTTCCATTCAACACTTGGTCTGAGCTTTCGTCAGGACGAAGAGGTGTTGTCGGATGTACCCTATAAGTCCAACGCTTTGATGGTCGGCCTGGGCTATGAATACCGTGTCGGGCGTCATGGCTGGATGCTGGAGTACCACAGATACGAGGGAATGGCCGAGTCGGATGACGACTTCTCTGAAGCCTCAAATGAAGCCTTGCTGGGCTACCGTTATTATCTGGATCGCAGCGCCATAGAGTTCACTGTGATTGAAAACTTCCTCAACATGGATAACAGCACGGATATCGCCTTTACTCTGGGCTATCGGCATATGCTCTAATTTAGCCGTGTTGAAACATAAGGCCGCTCATGAGCGGCCTTATCTATTTTGGGGTGAGATGTATTACTCTGCCTGTTCAGCCTTGGCTTCCAGTGCCTCGACTCTGGCTTGCAGGGCTTCCAGCTTTTCGCGGGTCTTGAGCAATACATGCTGCTGCACTTCAAACTCTTCCCGGGAGACCAGATCCAGTTTCAGCAACTGGTGTTGCAGTACTTGCTTGCTGCGCTCTTCAAACTCGCCGGCAAATTGCTTCAGCCCTGAAGGCAGGTTTTCGCTCAGCTGTTTGGCCATTTCTTCAATTTTCTTGGGGTTGATCATCTCTTTAATCCACTGGCAAGGTTTTAACTGATTGTAACTTATAGGCCGTACTGAACCCAAGGTTAACCTAAGGAAGGTGCGAACAAGTCCCATGTGTGCTCTGCGTCGGCTTACAGGCCGGATGCAAGGCGTGGTTCGCAGCAAATGGCCCTAGTCCTTTGCAAGAAGCACTTCCCTAAGGGGATTTTGGGGCTGCCTCCGGCACTGATTCTGGTATGATCTCAGCCTCTAAACCTTCCTTGTGTGAGATATCGATAACCCATGAAGCTCAATCCTGCCCAGAATGAAGCCGTCCATTATGTTTCCGGTCCCTGCCTGGTATTGGCTGGAGCCGGCAGTGGCAAAACACGGGTTATCATCAACAAGATAGCCCATCTGGTGCAGAAGTGTGGTTATCAGGCCAAGCATATCGCCGCTGTGACTTTTACCAACAAGGCAGCACGGGAGATGAAAGAGCGGGTGGCTCAATCCATGGGCCGTAAAGAAGCAAGGGGGTTGTGGATCTCTACCTTCCATACCCTGGGGTTGGAAATCATCAAGCGTGAACACAAGACTTTGGGCCTAAAGGCCGGGTTCTCTCTGTTTGACGATCAGGACACCTTGGCTCTGCTTAAAGAGCTGACCCAGGACGAGCTACAGGAGGACAAAGATCTGCTGCGGGCGCTGGCGACCATGATCTCCAATTGGAAGGGGGGCTTGGTGATCCCGGATCATGCCCGCAAGATAGCCAAGGGTGAACAGGAACAACTGTTCGCGCTCCTTTATCAGCGTTACGCCCAGCATATGAAGGCATACAATGCGCTGGATTTTGACGACCTTATCCTGCTGCCGACCCTGTTGCTGCGGCATAACGCCGATGTTAGAGCCCGTTGGCAGGCGAGGATCCGTTACCTGTTGGTAGATGAATATCAGGATACCAACACCAGCCAGTATGAACTGGTTAAATTACTGGTGGGAGAGCGGGCACGTTTTACTGTGGTGGGCGATGATGACCAGTCCATCTACTCCTGGCGCGGTGCCAAGCCACAAAACCTGGTGCTGCTGGGCAAAGACTTTCCCGAGCTCAAGCTCATTAAGCTGGAACAAAACTATCGCTCCAGTCAGCGAATATTGCGGGCGGCCAATATTCTGATCGCCAACAATCCCCATGTGTATGATAAGTCGCTGTTCAGTGAGTTGGCCTATGGCGAGCCGCTGCGGGTACTGTTTGCCGCCAACGAAGAGCAGGAAGCGGAACGGGTGGTGGCCGAAATTATTCGCCACAAGTTTATGGGCAAGACCAGTTATGGCGAGTACGCCATTCTCTATCGGGGAAATCACCAATCCCGTTTGTTGGAGCGGGCGCTGATGACCAACCGTATTCCCTACAAGCTCAGTGGTGGTACCTCATTCTTTGCCAGAGCCGAAATAAAGGACATCATGGCCTATCTGCGCTTGGTGGTGAACCCGGATGACGACAATGCCTTCTTGCGTATCGTCAACCTGCCCAAGCGCGGAATTGGCCCGGCTACTTTGGAAAAACTGGGGAATTTTGCCAATCAGAAGCATATCTCCATGTTTGAGGCGATTTTCGACGCTGAATTGAACCATCATCTGCCACCGGCGGCCATGGGCTCACTGTATGAGTTTGGTCGTTTCATTGTCGATACCGGTGAAATCGCTCAGCGTGGTGAAGGGGTTGATGCCATCAAGCAGTTGATCCGCAAAATCAACTATGAAGACTATCTCTACGAAACCAGTGCCAGCGCCAAGGCGGCCGAGATGCGGATGAAAAATATCTCCGAGCTGTATCGCTGGGTGACAGAGATGCTGGCCGGTGACGATCTGGATGAGCCCATGAGCCTACCCGAAGTGGTCAATAGGCTGACGCTCAGGGACATGATGGAAAGAAACAATGAGGATGAGGGCGGCGATCAGGTGCAGTTGATGACACTGCACGCCTCCAAGGGGCTGGAGTTTCCCTATGTGTTTATGGTGGGAGTGGAAGAGCGGATTCTGCCGCATCAAACCAGCATAGATGAAGACAATGTCGATGAAGAGCGGCGTCTGGCTTATGTTGGCATCACCCGGGCCCAGAAAGAGCTGTGGTTTATGCTTTGCCGTGAGCGGCGCCAATTCGGCGAAACCATGCGTTGCGAACCCAGCCGCTTTTTGATGGAACTGCCTCAGGACGACCTTATCTGGGAAAACCGCAAGCCGCAGCAGAGTGAGCAGCAACGGATGGAAACCGGCAAGGCCAATATTGCCAACCTGCGGGATATGTTCAAGAAGTAAGCCTTGGCTTCAAGACCCGACTCAGGCACAAACCTGGGTTGCCGTATCTATGACCTCGGTGTTGTTGCTGTCAGCGGCGCTCAAGCGACTCCCCAAGGCTTGTCCCTGGCCTGAGTTAAAGCCCATTTGCGCCAGTTGCTGTTTCTGCTCTTGGGTATTGACGCCATCCAATACCAATTCAAGCTCCAGCGCGCCGGCACTCAAGCGTATCGCTTTGAGCAAGCGTCTGTGGTGGGGGCTTTGCAGATGTGACACCAGGCTGGCATCCAGTCTCAGCACATTGACAGGCAGGAAGGATAGGCTGATCAAGGGGCTGTAACCACTGCCGTAGCCTGTGATCCCCAGAGTGACCTGCAAGCGTTTGAGCACTTCAAAGCCGTTGATATGGTTTTCCAGATCCCGTGACAAGGATTGCTCGTTGAAAAACAAGCAGAGGTCGTTAAGCGGGAAGCGGCAGTTTCTCAGGCAGTTTTTCAGACTGCGCAGCGCGTGTTTATGTTTGAGGTGCTGGCTACAGATGGCCAGATGCAACTTGGTACCTGCGGCCAGTTGCAGCTTGGGAAGTTCGCTGTTCAGCGCCTCTATCGCATACCTGTCCAGTTCCAGCTGTAAGTTGGCTTGCTCTGCCAAATTGGCGAGTTGTTGCTGTTTGATTTTGCCGTGTTGTGGATGAGGCCAATACAGGCGTACATCCAGTGCCTGTAGCTGCCCGGTCTTAAGATCCTGCACCGGGAAGTAACTGAGCCGAATTTGCTGGGTATCCAGGGCGTTTCTCAGTTCATTTTCCAGGCTCACATCCTGCATCAGTTGCTGATGCGATTTCTCATCGAATACCACATAGCAACCCTTGCCTCGGGTCTTGGCCATATACATGGCGGTGTCGGCATCCCGCAGAATGGACTCGCTGGTGTCATCTCTGTGATGACCACTGACGGCTATACCGATACTGGCGCCTGAGTTGAACTGTTTATCGGCCAACTCGTAGGGGCGCGATAGCTCTTTGAGGATCCGCTCGGCGACTTCCTTGGCATCGTCGGCCGTGCGTAACCCGTCCAGCAAAATCACAAACTCATCGCCACCGAGACGAGCGAGGGTGTCGTTGTCGCGAATACAAAACTTGAGGCGGATGGCTGTCTCAACCAGAAACTTGTCGCCTTCCAGGTGTCCCAGGGTGTCGTTAATCAGCTTGAAACGGTCGAGATCGACGAACAGCAGAGCGAACTTGTCCTGCATGTGTCGGCGATTATGCTTAACGGCCTGGCTCAAACGCTCCATAAACATCAGCCGATTGGGCAAGCCGGTCAGGGCGTCGTGTTTGGCATCATGCAGCAGTTGTTGCTCTGCCTTTCGGCGCTGGGAGATCTCTTTTTGTAACTCTTGGTTGGTGGTGGCCAGCTCGCGGGTGCGCTCCAGGATCTTTTCTTCCAACTCTTCGTTGCTGCGTTTCAGTGCCTCGGTGGCCAGCTTACGCTCTATGGCCGTAGCTATATGCTGCGACACAAAGGTCAGCAGCTCAAGATCCTTGAACTGATAGTTCTGGTGCATGCTGAAGCTATAGATAGTCAGGGCGCCGGCAATTCTGTCCTGAATAAACAGTGGCACACCAATCCACTGGTGCATGCTCTGGGTGTGATTGAGCTCAGGAGCCTTGCTGTATATCTCTTTGGCGCACACCAAAGATTGGATATCACTCTGATCCAGTAATACGGGACGTTTCAATCTGAGCAGGTATTCCACCAGTCCGTCCATTAAGGGACGGCATTTGGGGGGCTGGTCACTGAGCTGGGAAACATAGAAGGGAAAGTGCAGCTCAGTTGCCGTGTCGTCCAGCAGGGCTATGTAACAGTTATTGGCGGGCAACAGATGACTGAGGACCCGGTGCAGCTCGGTATAAAACTCGCTGTCATCCAGGTTGGAGGAGGAGAGTTCGGCGATTTCAAACAGAGACTTTTGCAGTCTCTCGGCGCGGCGCCTCTCATAGACTTCCTGTTTCAGCTTATCGTAGGCCTGGCTCAGCTCCTGGGTTCTCTGGGTGATGGCTTGTTCCAGTTGTTCATGATGCCGTAATCGCTCCATGGCTCCGGCTATGTGGTGGCTGATGAAGGCCATCAGCTCAAACTCCATCTCGCCGTAGGAACTGGCAGGGTTGTAGCTCTGTACCACCAAGACACCGATTGCTCTGTCATTTTGCATTATCGGCACGCCGAGCCACTGATGACAGGGGGAGCCGAGGGACATGATTTCCCCGGCGGCTGCCAGCTCTTCAGCCTTGCGCTCATCACACAACAGGGGCTTGGCCGTTCGCAGCACATAACCGGTGAGACCCTGCATTAGAATTTCAGATAGCTCCTGTTCCGGATAGAGCTCAGAAGGGTGGGAGTCTTTTTCATCGGAGAAAAACGGCAGTTCCAGGTGTTGCCTCTGGGCATCGAGCAGGGATATATAAAAGTTGTCGGCAGGGATCAGTTGCTGAAGGTGCAAGTGCATGCCTTGGTAGAAGCTCTCCATTGAGGTTGCCTTATTGGCAATATTGGAGATCTCCAGCAGCGCATTCTGAGTGGCTTCGGCTCTTTTGTATTTGGCCGCCAGTCGTCTGAGTCTGGCAACCCTTTTTTCTAAACTCGAGACTTCCTGAGCCGAATGCTGATGGAGAGTTTCATCCCTAAACATGTTATCCGCCAAGGAATAATTGCAATATAATTGTTGTGTGGTTTTCAATCAAAGGATAGGAATAGCACGAAATACGGTATTATCCAAGTCAATTTTTTGGCTGGTGTCGGATAATTGTTGTGCTATTTAAGTCAAAACTTGAGCAAACAGCCGAAAAAAAGCAAAACAGGTGTAGACGCGGGGAGTAAATCCTCCTACTATATGCGGCGCTGACACGGCGGGCGCCCATAGCTCAGCTGGATAGAGCGCACCCCTCCGGAGGGTGAGGCCGAGGGTTCGAATCCTTCTGGGCGCACCAGTTTGATTCAACTGTTGTGCCAGTCAGTGAAAGAAATATCAGTGGTGATTGTAGCTCAGTTGGTAGAGCCCCGGATTGTGATTCCGGTTGTCGTGGGTTCAAGTCCCATCAGTCACCCCACTTCTTTCGTGAAGCGAGTCAGCTTCAAATCTTACGGTGATTAGCGCAATTGATAGCGCCTCCCGGTTTGGAAACCAGAGTGGAGCAGAGGGTGACCCTCTTCCTTTCTAGGTGCCCAATAAAACAATATTTCGGTGATTAGCGCAGCCTGGTAGCGCATCTGCTTTGGGAGCAGAGGGTCAGAGGTTCGAATCCTCTATCACCGACCAAATTTGATTTATCTGACTTAAAGTCGGGTAAAAGCTGGAAAGTATTTCGGTGATTAGCGCAGCCTGGTAGCGCATCTGCTTTGGGAGCAGAGGGTCAGAGGTTCGAATCCTCTATCACCGACCAAAACACTTAAGCCCCTGAGAAATCAGGGGCTTTTTGTTTTTATCTTGATAGTTTCGAACTTGTGATGACCTTAAAGATATTCTCATGGGTACAAGTGGAGTTCAGTGATTAGCGCGGTCTGGTAGCGTATCCTGACTTGGAAACCAGAGTGGAGCAGAGGGTCAGAGGTTCGAATCCTCTATCACCGACCAAAACATTTAAGCCCCTGAGAAATCAGGGGCTTTTTTGTTGATTTCTTAGTACTCAACGCCTTCCTTTTTTCATCTTCTAGATGCTTAAGTGTCTTGGGTCTTCGCTGTCTCTAGCAGCTTCTGGTAAAGGAAAGGCCCCCCGAAGGGAGCCTTATATCAGTTACTCAACATTCACCGGCGGTGAAATAAAGCCTTGGTATGCTTGGGTCTTGAGTGGCGTAAAACGCTCCAACTGACCTTTCTCCTGAATACCTGTGACTATCACATCTATTTCCAGTCCTCGGGCCACGTTCACCAGTGCCCGGCACAGTTCGCTGTTGTGCTGGTTTTCATCATATTGTGCAAAGGATTGATCCAGCTTGACGTAAGCCGGCCGCAGACTTTGCAGATAAGACATGGAGCCGAACTGACGGCCGAAGTGGTCTATCCCTATGCTGGCGCCATTGTCGCGGATAACGGTACACAGCGCCTGGCAGGCATCGATATCGGTATAGATGGCGGCTTCCGGTAATTCAAAGGCCAACCGGCTTGCATGGCGACTATTACGCAGGAAGTGATTAAGCCATTCGTGGAACTTGGGATCGCTGATGCTGTGATGGGTGAGGTTAACCGCGACTGCTTCGGCATTTTTCTCCAACAACTCATCTTCGCTGATCTTTTCAATCAGGCAGCGGTCGAGCAGGCTACCCAGGGACAATAGCTCGACATAAGGCATGAACTGGCCGGCGTGTACCAGTTTGTCACCTATCTGCAGCTGACAGAAAAGCTCCCGCTGCAGTACGTTGTCTGAGTCCTGATAGTGCACTGGCTGCCAACGGAAACGGAACTGTTTACGATTAATTGCTTCGGTAAGCTTGTCACGCCATTGTTCGCGGCTGAACAACTGCTGCTCATTGGTCTCCAACCAGTGATAGACCTTGCCTTCCTTGAGGGCTATTTGCAGGGCATTGTCCGAGCGTGCCAGCAGTTCTGAGCTGTTCATCTGTCCTATGCGCTCGGCAATACCTATGGCGTAGTCTTCATTGGGTTTGCAACCCGCCTTGACCATTTCCTGGTTGATGGTGCGGATCAACGTCTGTAGATACTTACTTAACTGTTCACGCTCAACATTGGTGACCAGGAAAGCAAATTCATAGGCGGCGATACGGGCAATGACAGATTCACAGATTTCGCCCAGCTCATGCTGCAGTTTTTCCGAGAGCAGCTTGATGGTTTCGTCTCTAACCTGATAGCCATACTTGCTATGCACTTCTTCGAGCCAATCGAACTTGGCCATCATCAGGGCACCGCTGCCGGGTTCACCGAGCCAACCACCAATTCGGCCCATCATATATTGACGGTTGGGTAGGTTGGATACTTGATCCACCAGATTCTTCTTCCTGAGTGCGGTAACTTCTTCGTCCAGAGAGCTGAAGATCTTCCTCAACTGGGCCGACATGCTGTTGAAGGCGTTAACCACATCCCTGAGTTCCAGGGTTTTGGGGAGCGGCATATCCGGGCCGAATTCCCGTTTGGCAATGCTCTTGGCGTGTTCGGCAATGGCATGCAGTGGACTGAGGATCCAGGTCAGGCCCAGACGGGCGAATAGAATGGCGACCAAAAACAGGATTGAAAAGGCTATCAGGGTGTGGCTCATAATGCGCCACAGTTCATGGTAGCCGAAACCCGGGTGCGCGGTAATTTCCAACTTGGCCAGCTGCAACCAACCCGAAGTAATGGTACTTTCCTTGCGTAACGGGGTGAAGATCCCCAGATCGATAAACCATTGGGGCACATCTTCGATGCGGATATTGTTATTCCAGACCTGCTGTTTACCGTCGACCAACCAGGTGAGTTTCACCTCTTGGTAATAGCCACCCTCGAAGATGACATTCACCATGGTTTCTGCGGTGGCGAGATCACCGGCCTCCAGCGATGGAACCAACATCAATCCCAATGAATGGCTGACATTATTGAGGTCCGACTCCATCTGCTCGGTCAGAAAGTTCTGGGTCTCATTGAATTGCACATAGCCAACACTGGCTACAACCAAGAGAAACAGCCCAAACAGTAACGAGTATATCTGTCGAAACAGTGTCATTGCTGTAGCTACTCCAGTTTTAATTTTGGCTGACGTAAGCGATCAGCCCCTAATCTGTGTCTCAGGTCATTCCACTTTTCCAAGCGAGCGGATGAGCCTGCCAATACACCGCGTCCTTTCTCTTTGTTTAGCCACAATTGCTTACCGTTAAAGCTGTACACAGGGATCAGGTCTCTGCGTTGAGTTGCCGGTTTGAGCTCGCGATCCAGATTGTCCAGAATAAGAGGAACAGAGGAGGGCGTCTCATAATAGGCCAGCACCATATGGTACTGATTAACACTGGTTGCCTTAACCATGGTGATGCGCATCTTGTCTTCAGGTATGCCCAACTGCAGCAGAGTGAAGTATTTGGCGATGGAGAAGTCTTCACAGTCACCACCATTTACTCCGATAAACTCTAAAGGGGTGGCCCAGTAGTTGGCCATCCCCCAGAGCTTGATATCATCTACAAAGCGAAACAGGTTAAAGAAGTTGTTTACCTTGGTGATTTTCCCCATATCGTCCAACCCTTGCGCCTCGTCCAATATCTTGAACCAGGCTCTGGCTCTGAGGCCTGCCCGCTCGCCATAACGAGCTTCCAGAGTCCTGGTAATGCTGTTGGGGTCGAGCTGTTGGGTTGAAGCAGCGTACAGGCATGACACCGCCAGAGTCGATGCCAGTACTGTGTAATGGCAGACCCGTCTGAGCAGTGAATACTGGTTGAGCCTGCCTGTCATATGGGGATATCAAGGTCCTATTTCACTTCTTGATCCACAGTGTAGATGTTCCACTTCATATCGGCCATAGTGTCTTCGCCTGTTACTTCGGCGATCACTCGGCGGTTACGTTTGTGGGCCAATTGCGTATCTGTTGGATCTACTGGTCTATCGTAACTGTAACCTATGGCTGTCAGTCTATCGGCAGTGATACCGAATTGATCTTCAAGCACTTTGGTTACGGCGTTTGCCCGATTCTGTGACAGCTCGAGGTTATGCTCATAGCTGCCGGTACGGCTACAGTGTCCTTCAATCGTCACCTTGGTGCTGGGATATTGCTTCATAAAGTCAGCAATAACACCAATTTGATCATAGTACTGAGGATCTATGTAGAAGGAGTCGTTGGCAAAGAGTATTTTCAACTCGGAACGCTCATTGATAGGCTTGATCTTACCACAACCATAGTTATCAATGTTGGCACCTTCAACGGTACCTGAGCAGCGCTCACGGGCTTCGATAACACCGTCTCTGTCATTATCATTGAGATCGTTGACCTGAGCTGTCGGCTGATCCATGGAAACCGTGTCACGCATTGAGCAGCCCGCCAGTATGGCGACGCTAAGCAGGGTGATAAAGAGTTTCATTATTTAACTCCTCCTTCATATTCACGCTCCCCTTTCCATACATCGGGGCGGGTGACTCTAAGCGAGTCTAGTAGTTGACCTGTGGCATTGAGTACGCGGTATTTGGCAATCACTTCGTCGTACTCGGCGGTCAGATAGTCTTTTCTGGCTTCAAACAGCTCATTCTCGGTATCCAGCAAGTCGAGCAGGGTGCGCTGACCCAGGTTGAACTGCTGTGAGTAGGCGACTTGAGTGTCTTTGGCAGCAATGACATGCTCGCGAATATATTGCTTCTGTGGTCCCAGGAACTCGTATGCGTTCCAGGCAAGGTTGGCGCCTTCAACCACTTCACGATAGGCGCGCTCACGGATCTCCTTCGCTTCACCTATCTTGTAGCTGGCTTCTTTTTCACGGGCTAAATCACGGCCACCGGCGAACAGGTTGTAACGCACTCTCACCATGGCAAGAATGTCATTGTTGTGGCCTCCGACATTTTGGCTGGCGATCCGGCTAAAGCCGTCTTCACCGTCCAGGTTGTTGTTCATGTTACCTTCTACTTCCAGCGTGATCTTGGGATAGTAGTTGGACTGAGCCGACGACTTCTCATACTCGGCGGCGCGAATATCACTGGCGGCCGACTTGAGAATAGGATGGTACTCCTGAGCCATCTTGATACTGGCATCTATATCTGCCGGCAACATATCGGCATCCGGAACCGGTACTATCAGGTCTTCCGGCTGCTGATGGGTGATGCGGAAAAACTGACTCTTGGCATCGAGGAAGTTATTGCGCGCCGACACTACGTTGGCGTTGGCACGGGCCAGACGACCTGTGATTTGAGATAGATCCGCGGTAGAACCCAGGCCCGAATCAGTACGTTGCTTGATCTGCTCGTAGATATCCTGGTGGCTCTTGAGGTTCTTCTCTGCCAGTGTCAGCACCTGCTCGGTACGTATGTAGTTGATATAGACCTTGGCAACATCCAGCGCCATATCTTCGGCAGCGGCAAACAGCGCCCATTGATCGGCACTGGCTTCGAAGCTGTATCTGTCGACTTCACTGCTGGTAAAGAAGCCGTCGAACAGCATCTGCTTGATGCTGACGCCGAATTCGCCTCGTTTGAGTTCAATTTCATCATCTGTGGTGCCGGCCAAACGGCGGCGGGTAGCCGGACTGTCTGTGTATTCATAGCCATAACCACCGGTAATATCTACCGTTGGCATGTAACCGGCTATCGCCTGGTTTACCTGCTCTTCACGAGCTTTGAAACGGTTAAAGGCAAGTCGTAGTTCCGGGTTGGTATCCAATGTTTGCGCTACGGCTTGTTCCAGGGTCTGACTAAACCCTGCCGTGGGCAACATCAGCCCGGTAATCGCCAGTGCCAAGGCACTGGGTTTCACCAGCCGAGTAACTTTCTTGTTCATGCTAAACCCTCCAGGTTTATTGTGACTATGAGCCTAGCGTTCTCTTAACGCTGTTTCTTTGGCTCTTAGAATGGGATTAAGTATGTACTCAAGGACAGTTCTTTTCCCGGTAATTACGTCAACAGAGGTCAACATGCCGGGAATAATGGGCATCTCAGTGCCATCGTCTTTAATTAAACTGGACTCTTCGGTCCGCACTTTTACCAAATAAAAGCTGTTGCCTTCTTCATCCTGAGTAGTGTCTGCACTTATCTGTTCCACAGTGCCTTTCAACCCGCCGTAACGGGTAAAATCATAGGCGGTAACCTTAACTATGGCGGGCAGCCCCGGATGCAGGAAGGCGATATCCTTTGGCAAAATTCGGGTTTCGATTAGCAATTGGTCTTCGGAAGGAACTATCTCCATAATATCGATACCTGGCTGAACAACGCCGCCCAATGTATTGATATTTATTGTTTTAATGGTTCCGTTGACCGGTGAAGTGATAACGGCTTTGCTGACTTTATCCTTGGTTCCCACTTGGGCCTCATTCATTCTTGCCAGCTTGGCCTGCATTTCATTGAGTTGTGCGCGGGAATCGGCGGCGTAAACCAATACCGCTTCCCGGCGCTTGAGTATCGCCTCATCCATGTTGGCTTTGAGCTTAGGGCGCATTACTCTGAGGGTCGCCAGCTCGCCTTGAATGTCGTTAACTGTACGTTCCAGCTTCAAGAGTTCCACCTCGGGCACTATGCCTTTCTGTGCCAGAGGTTTGGTCAGTTCCAGCTCGCGGCTGACCAAGCGATAACTGGTACTCAGGGTGCCGATTTTTGAGGTTAACTCTTCGGTTTCCTGCTGCCGCTGCTGGATTTGCCTTGCCTGGATTTCGACCTGGTTGCTGAGGTTGTCCAGACGGCCGGCGTATTCATCCTGTTGGCGCTTGACCAGCTCAGGCTCCTTCTCGGCCAGTTCGGCAGGAAATACCAGCGGGATCTTGGTGATCTTGAGCTGTTCCCGCCAATCGTTGGCCATGTCTGAGATAAAGATACTGTTCAGCTCGGCCTGCAGGCGAATAACGTTGGCCTGCAGGCTGTAGACCTCTTGCTCCTGCTGGGCGGCATCGGAACGGAAACGTGTGTCATCGATGCGAACCAAGGGCTCACCCTGTTTGACCAGCATGCCTTCTTGAACGTACATCTCTTTCAAAATACCGCCGTCCAGACTTTGGATGACCTGTACCTGGGAAGAGGGGATCACTTTACCCGTGCCCTTGGTAACTCGGTCGAGAGAAGCGAAATAGGCCCAGGTGAGGAAGCAGAGCATCATTATCGCCAGCGACCAGATGATCAATCTGTGGCTGGTGGGAGCATCTGTCATCATGGCGCCGTAGACATCGTCTACCATTTCCAAGTCATCAGAAGTCAGGTGCTTATTCATATTACTTGCCTCCTGCCATCAGCCCTTGGTTGAGCTTTTCGAGCACCTTATCCTTAGGACCGTCGGCAATGATGTGGCCTCTATCCATCACTATGATGCGATCCACCAGATTCAGCAGGTGCATCTTGTGAGTGATGATCAGCAAGGTTCTGTCTCGGCTGACATTATGCATTGAGCGCATGAATTGCTTCTCGGCTCTGGCATCCAGGCTGGCTGTGGGTTCATCCATCAACAGCACGGGTGGGTCATTGAGTATGGCTCTGGCCAAGGCCACGGTTTGCCGTTGGCCCCTGGACAGAGAGTGGCCGCCTTCACCTACCTGTTGATCCAGGCCTTCCGATTCCATATCGGTAAACAGGTTGACCCCGGAAAGCTGTACCGCTCGGATCAACTGGTGCTCGGTGACCTGACGGGTGCCGAAAAGAATATTGTCTCTGACCGAACCGTGGAACAGGGTGACATCCTGTGGCAGATAACCGAAGTTACGGCGTAGATCGCTGGGGTGGATCTGGGCACTGTCTATGCCATCGTATCTTAGGCTGCCGTTACTGGGTTTGAATAACCCGACCAGCAGCTTGGCCAAGGTACTCTTACCGCTGCCATTACGGCCGATAATGGCTATCCGCTCGCCGGGGCGGATCCTCAAGGCGAAGGGATGCAATACAGGTTTTTCCGAACCAGGGTAACTGAAGCTGAGGTCGTCGGCTTCTATCTTGCCCATCAGGCGCTGTTTGCTGACCAGGTGGCCTTTGTTTTCAAACTCATCTTCCTGGGTCATTATCTGATCCAGCTGTCTCAGCGCGCTGGCCGTCTGGTTGGCTCGAGTCATCAAGCCGGCCAGTTGCGCCATGGGTGCAACTGCTCTGCTGGCAAGCATCACAGCGGCAATGATCCCACCCATGGAAATATCATTGTCGGCAACCCGGTAGACGCCGAGAATGACTACACTGACGACGGTCAACTGCACCACAAAGTTGGCAACGTTGGCCACTGAGTTGGAGAGCTTTTTCGATCTCAACTGCCAGTTGGCAGTGTGGCCTATCATCTGCTGCCAGGCTTTTTGTACCAGGCCTTCCGCGCCGTATGACTTGATGGACTCCAGAGAGGCCAGACTTTCGATTAGATGGCCGTGTTTGAGGCTGGCAAATTTATTGCTTTCCTCAATGGCAGTCTTGAGCCTGGGCTGAATGATCAGGGTATAGCTGATGATGATTAAGCTGGCGATTAATGGGATCAGTGCCAGATCGCCGGCGACCAGATAGATGATCAACATAAACAGCAGGGCGAAGGGCAGGTCGACCAAGGTGGTGATGGTCGCCGAGGTAAGGATCTCCCTGATACTGTCAAACTCACCTAATTGACGCGCCATGCCGCCGACACTGGCCGAGCGGTTTTCGAGGGGAATACCGATTGCCTTATAGAACAGTCGCGACGAGACGATGATGTCGACTTTCTTACCGGCAACATCGATAAGGTAACTTCTCAGCTGTCTCATGACCAAATCAAACAGATAAGCAATACCGGCTCCGATGGCCAGTACCCACAGTGATTCGAATGCCAGGTTGGGCACCACTTTATCGTAGACGTTCATGATAAACAGCGGTGAAACCAGGGCAAACAAGTTCACCAGGATTGAGGCAATCAGTGCATCACGATAGATGGGGGCCGAGTCTTTGATGGTTTGCAGCAACCAGTGTTTACTGTGGTCGTGATGATAAACATCAAACCCCATATCGCCACGGTACTGCTGTTTAACCAGAAACAGATAGCCTACATAGAGAGTTTCCAGCTCCTCCATGGACAGGCGTTGTTCGCCGCCGGTTTCAGGTAATTGGATCACGGCATGCTGTTGCTCCAGATCCAGCTCGCGAAGAATGCAGGCTTTCTTGTCTTTCAAAAGCAAGATACAGGGAAGCTGAATAGCAGTAACCTGATTCAAGCCTTTACGGGAAAGCTTGGCGGTTAGGCCGGCCCTTGCAGCTGCCTGAGGTACCAGTTCCGGGGACAGAATAGCCGAAGACAGGGGCAGGCCTGCCGCCAGAGACTCACTGGAACAGGGGCTGCCAAAGTATTCCGTCAATAGAACCAGACTGTCGAGCAGGGGATCCACAGTGACTCGCTGGGAAGCCGAGATAGTCCATTGCTCAGGTTTAGGTGAAGCGGATGCGGTCACAGAACGACTTATCCTTTCGTTTTATATGATTAATTCTAGTATCAGCCATGCTAGCCCATATTGCGAATTGCAATATGGGCTAGCATTCAAACAACAGAGCTTTTAAAACACTGAATCCAGCGTTTTTTGCTCATCCAGCCCACTGGAGCTGGTTTGACTGACATAGGAGGAACCAGGGTTACCCGATTGAGTGTCGACAATCAGAGGACCATCGCCACTGTTCCCCAGTAAGCCATTGATAATGTCGCTTTCATCACTGCCGTATGTCGCAAACAGGTCGACACCGTCGAGCACTATGTGCTGATCGAATTCACCATCCAGATCTGCATCGATCGAGATAGTGGTATTGCCATCAGCAACACTGAATTCGAAATATTGCTCCAGTGAGTTGTGCTCTTCACCCAACAGCAGATCACTGAGGTTCAGCTGATCTTTGTTGAGCTCAAAGTCAGTGATATGGTCGGTGCCGGTTTCACCCGCTTTCCAGCTGAAGGTATCTACGCCTTGGCCACCGGTGAGCCAATCATCACCATTGCCGCCAACCAGCAGGTCGTTGCCATTACCACCGAACAGCATGTCATTACCATTGCCGCCGTAGAGTTCATCATTACCGCCTTGGCCAAACAGAATATCGCTTCCGTCACCGCCGCGGATGATATCACCCTTGTCGTTGGCGCTTGACTTATCAAAGAGGTTTGAATGCTCGCTGATATAGTTGTGAATTTCAGCATCGGTCACATCACTTTGGCCCAACTCGCCGGCAATAAAGGCTTTGAGCGCGTTGTAACCCTGACCTTGAATACCATCAAAGCGAATCACGTCACCGAAGATGATGTCGTTACCCGCACCGCCATCCAAGGTATCTGAGCCAGGCATATTGGTGATTTCATTGCCGAGAATAGCGTCGGCAAGTTCATCGGCATCGATGTTGGTCTGGACGTTGCCATCTGTATCGTAAGACTGCAGGTCATCCTCATCGATATTGGAGCCCATTCCTATGGCTTCAACCGTGACACCCAGGCCAGAGAGTAGAGCAAAACCAGCTTCGGAATTCGCCGTAGTGTCCGAATTGGTACTGCTGCCGGTACCAGCCAAGGCATAGTAATCATAGTTACCTTGGGCATCGGGTCGCATGGCTCCAACTGGGCTTCTGCTCACGTTGTTAAAGTCTTCTACACTGAACACGTTACCGCTTTCGTCAATTACTACATGTCCGTTAACGGTATAGACTTGGCCGAATACGTAGGCGGCGCCAATGACTTGTGACAAGCTACGATCATTACCACTCCACCATGTGTCGTAGATCTTCGGGTTCCCACCGGCATTGGCGTTGTAGTAAGTTGGTTTGCCGTCAGTGATAAAGAAGGCCAGGTTAGTGGCACCGCTATTATCTTGAGCATCGCCATTGGCGAACCAGTTGGCTGTGGTGGTGAAGACATCCTCATAGTTGGTGCCGCCACCGCTGCTCATGTCATTCAGGGCATTCTGAAGAGTGCTCAATGCATTGGGGTCATTGAGATCTACACTGATGCTGCCCTTGGCATGAGTATCAAAATCGACCAAGAATATTTTCACGGTGCCGCTTTGCTCACCACCTGCACTGTCTTTGAGAGTTTCAAATACCTGTGCCAACTGGGACTTCATGGTATTAAGTGTGCTGGTGTTGATACTCCCCGAGCTATCGACCATAAAGGCGATATTGTAATCCTGCCCGGGAACCACGACTGTGCCATCCAGGTCGCCGATAACGATATCTTCGGCGTTACCCAAATTGACCGTTTGATCGCCTGGACCCGCTTCAGTGACCTGATAGTTAAATACAGGCACCACCGCAATATTGCCGGTGTAAGAGTCACCATCGGCATCGGTTACCGTTACTGCAAAGTCCAGGTCGCCGTCTTCGGTGCCCTGCATGGTCTGGTACTGATAGAAGTCCCAGTGGCCTGTACCAGGGGTGAATTCCAGCTTAAAGACCAAGTCGCCCGAGTCTGTTTGGCCCAGCAAAGTATTGCCTGAAAGGGTCACTTCAACGGCTTCCCCGCTGGCGGTAACCAGGGACGTGTCGGTCACACCTGCCAATGCAAGGCTGCCTTGGCCATCAGCGCCCCATTGGGCCGTTACTTCACCGGAAGCATAGGCGATTGCCGGGGCATTGCCTGTACCAGTGAATTCTATCGAGGAAATCGTGAAGTCACTGTTGTCTCCATGGCTGGGGGCTGTGCCGTTGTCGGTTGCCTTGATAACAACTCTATCAAAGCCACCATCCTGCACGTTAAAGTCAGCCGCATAGTCACCGTTACCGGCATCAGAGCTGAAGGTTTGGGTCGATATAAGTTGGCCATCACGCCAGAACTCAACCACACCGCTTTCAAGCTCACCTCCGAAGATGTTGGCAAACTCTATCTTCATGCCGAACGCCAGGGTGTTGGGATCCAGATCTATGATGACTTCTTCAGAAACGCCGGTGCCATCAGCAAATTCACGGAAATCTACTTCGTTGGCTATGTTGTGGTATGGCGAGCCAACACTGGCAACCCCTATGCCTGAACTGCTGCCGTTAATATTTGCCGAGGTCAGAGTGTGGTCGGTAGATGAGGTAAAACCTCTGGCAGTGATGGTGAAACCATTAAAGTCCAGTTCCCCTCTATTACCTGTGTAACCTGTCAGATCGAAGGCGCCTATGAGAGTATCCGGAATATCGGTTACCGTAGCCGTTACCGGAGCTGTATCAGGCATGTAAGGCGCATCATCTTCGACTGTAACTTGGAATGAACTTGAATCTGTCGCTCCTGAACCATCTGCGACATCAATACCAAAGTTCAAATTGAGCACATCTTCAACATTGGCTACAGGATGATCCAGCGGAGCATGCAGTGTGACCTCATAACCCCAAGTACCACTGCTGTTACCCGCAGGAGCTGAGAGCGATATGGTCATCACCACAGTAGAACCGGCAGAGCCTGTCAAGGTCTGAGTACTGGCATCCCAACTCCAGGTTACATCAACGCCTCCGGAGGTTACACCAGATGGGCCGCTAAGCGTAACTTCCAGCTCATCGTTGTCAGGATCTTGCAGCTCAATGGTACCGTTGGCTATCACTGCATCTGTTGTATCTGTGTCGCCTACATCATCTGGCAGACCATCGGTCAGCCCCTCTTCAGATACGGCAACATTGGTGATGTTACCTATGCTTGGTGGGTTCTGGGCGTCGAGAATGGTAGTGTCGGCGCTGCTCTCGGTAGGACTTATAGTCGCATCGGCACCGCTGACACTGTCGATGGTGACGGTGAAGTCTT
>NZ_JBKORJ010000001.1:0-1456 GCF_047314585.1 Shewanella sp. BJSY2023SW005 | reverse complement strand
ATGAAAACTCATCCGGGTTGTATGGTTAAGCGACCAAGCGTATACGGTGGATGCCTTGGCAGTCAGAGGCGATGAAGGACGTAGTAACTTGCGAAAAGCGTTGGTGAGCTAGTAACAAGCATTTGAGCCAGCGATGTCCGAATGGGGAAACCCGGCACCATAAGGTGTCATCACTAAGTGAATACATAGCTTAGTGAGGCGAACGAGGGGAACTGAAACATCTAAGTACCCTTAGGAAAAGAAATCAACCGAGATTCCCCAAGTAGCGGCGAGCGAACGGGGATTAGCCCTTAAGTCTTTGGGGTGTTAGTGGAATGTGTTGGAAAGCACAGCGGCACAGGGTGATAGCCCCGTACACGTAAACTAACCAGAGATGAAATCGAGTAAGGCGGCACACGTGATATGTTGTCTGAATATGGGGGGACCATCCTCCAAGGCTAAATACTCCTGACTGACCGATAGTGAACCAGTACCGTGAGGGAAAGGCGAAAAGAACCCCTGTGAGGGGAGTGAAATAGAACCTGAAACCGTATACGTACAAGCAGTGGAAGCGGTTCTTGAGACCGTGACTGCGTACCTTTTGTATAATGGGTCAGCGACTTACATTTAGTAGCGAGGTTAAGCGAATAGCGGAGCCGTAGGGAAACCGAGTGTTAACTGCGCGTATAGTTGCTAGGTGTAGACCCGAAACCCGGTGATCTAGCCATGGGCAGGTTGAAGGTTGAGTAACATCAACTGGAGGACCGAACCGACTAATGTTGAAAAATTAGCGGATGACTTGTGGCTGGGGGTGAAAGGCCAATCAAACCGGGAGATATCTGGTTCTCCTCGAAAGCTATTTAGGTAGCGCCTCGGACGAACACCTTTGGGGGTAGAGCACTGTTAAGGCTAGGGGGTCATCCCGACTTACCAACCCTTTGCAAACTCCGAATACCAAAGAGTGCTATCCGGGAGACAGACGGCGGGTGCTAACGTCCGTCGTCAAAAGGGAAACAACCCAGACCGTCAGCTAAGGTCCCAAAGTAATTGCTAAGTGGGAAACGATGTGGGAAGGCTTAGACAGCTAGGATGTTGGCTTAGAAGCAGCCATCATTTAAAGAAAGCGTAATAGCTCACTAGTCGAGTCGGCCTGCGCGGAAGATGTAACGGGGCTAAGCAATTCACCGAAGCTACGGGTACTGATGCTTGCATCAGTGCGGTAGAGGAGCGTTCTGTAAGCCGTTGAAGGCGAAGGGGTAACCCACGCTGGAGGTATCAGAAGTGCGAATGCTGACATGAGTAACGATAAAGGGGGTGAAAAACCCCCTCGCCGAAAGACCAAGGGTTCCTGTCCAACGTTAATCGGGGCAGGGTGAGTCGACCCCTAAGGCGAGGCTGAAAGGCGTAGTCGATGGGAAACGGGTTAATATTCCCGTACTTCTGCTAACTGCGATGGAGAGACGGAGAAGGCTAGGCC